>DATFJQ010000131.1:0-9554 GCA_035269125.1 Roseovarius sp. | reverse complement strand
CGCGAACTTGCGGAACAGGTAGGCCTGTTCGTTGTTGTGCTTGGCCGATCCCAGCCAATACACGCTGTCGGGGCCGCTTTCGTCGCGGATGTTCATCATGCCGTCGCCGATCTCGTTGATCGCCTGTTCCCAGCTGATGCGTTTCCACTCTCCACCCTCTTTTTTCATCGGGTATTTGAGGCGGCGCTCGCCATGCGCGTGCTCGCGCACCGATGCGCCCTTGGCGCAATGTGCACCCAGATTGAACGGGCTGTCCCAACCGGGTTCCTGCCCCGTCCAGACGCCGTCTTGCACCTCGGCCACAACCGTGCAGCCGACCGAGCAGTGTGTACAGACCGATTTGATGGTCTCGACCGCGCCATTTGCCGCCGTAGCTGCGTTGGCTTTGGTCACGGTGCCGCCAGTGGCACCAATCGCGGCCAAGCCACCAATGGCCAGACCGCTGCCGCGCAAGAACGCGCGACGGTCGACGGATTTGCCGCCGACTTCAGACAGGATACTTGTCCGCTGGGAGCGTCTCGCAACCCCGTTGGTCTTTTTCCTAAGCATGTTTGCATCTCCTCCCGAGCTGTGCCCACTGGGCTTGCTGGGTACTAAGGTTATCCACTGAACGGTCGGGCCTATCGCAACCAGTCGTCAGCGGGTCGGGCAACTGCGTCCGGGTTTAAAACCGGGCGGAGTCAAAGTAGGCGCGCGTATGCGCTGTGTCCTGCATCCGTTCGGATGTCAGATCGGGCTGGGCTGCTTCGGCCTGCCCTCCGGTTGCTGCCGCCACGACCGCAACCGCGGGCGCGCCAGAAGCCGCCAGTTTGAGAAAATCGCGACGGCTGGCGCCATCTTCAACTTTCTTTGTCATGAGAGCCTCCTCTCTGGTGAAGGCGGGCCGGGATGGCCCGCCGGGTCATGCGGAATAATCCGCGCTCATTCGAAAGCCTTCAGCCTCTATCTCCATGAACACCCGGCCGACAGCGCCAACCGAGGCATAGAGAACCGAGTTTTTGGCGGCCTCCAAATCCGTGAAAAAGTGAGCGGCCCAAGGGCCGATATGCTTGTTGAAGAACGTCTTTTGATCGGCCAGCGTGGCAGGCGTGCCGAACCGACCGGTGATCAGACCGGCCATCATTTCCATCAGCGATGCGATGTTGTCTTCGGGCTCATAGACGTTCTGTGCGCGGGTCATGCTGCGCACAGCCATGTCGCGGCGCAGCGCCGCCAGCGGCTTTTCGTTCAAAAACCCCGTCAGGTAATAGCTGGCATAGGGCAGCAATTCGCCACGCCCAAGACCTATGAACAACGCGTTGAACTCGCGTTCGACAGCGGGGGCCTTGGTGTGCTGTGCGATGCGGGACAACGCGGCGATTGCGGTGCCCAGATCCGTTTCATCACCCGACAGGCGCGCGGTTTGATCAAGCAAGGCCTGATTGGGCGGACCAGCCAGCAAAACACCCAGAAAATCGTAAAGATCGGCGCGCAGCCGGTCCTCTTCGGCGATGTCACTGGTCACGGTTGGGGTCTCCATCACTGCCTCTTTCATGGTCATGTCTGCGCCCCTTGATGATCGTCGAATGCAAACCGCATCCGGCGTCGTGGCGCCACATCGTAGTCAGATGTATCATCGGGTAATTGCACGGGCCGATCATCCTGTTGCGCGGCGATCTCATGGGTATCTGACGGATTTGAAACATCAGGGGCCGGGGCTTTGTCCGCCTCTGGCGTGGCAGCCTCGGCGATTTCGGGTGCCTCGGCGGTGTCCGTTTCTACAGGGTTTTCCGCCTCGTCCGCCTGACGTGCCAGTTCCTCGACATGGGCCAGCATGCCCTTGCCCACCTGATACGCAGTTTGCATGTTTTCGATGACTTTGGCGCTGTCGGTGAAATCTTCGCCATAGTCCAACAAGCCATCAAGATTGGCCAGCGCGGGGTTGCTCAGCCACAGCTTGCGCAGGGCGCGGCGGCGGATACGATCGGGCACGGCCTTGGCCATGAAAGCCTTGAAATCGTCTCCGGGTTGCAGGCTGTCGGGATCGGGAAGGCCCAGTTCCTCAAGTAGCTCTTCATCGGATTTCTCGGCCTGCTCGGCCTCGAATGCCGCAGCCTCCTCAGCCTCGATCGCACGGGCTTGGGCCTGTTCTTCCTCGGCGACACGCGCCTTGCGGCGGGACCAGAAATCAGCAGAACGGGTCAATTCAGCCTCTCTTTGCGCGTTTGCGGCGCTTGGTAGACATCTGCCGCCTTGCGAACACGGGGATCGCCGACGCTGTGTTCAACCTTATCGGTGCGCGTACGGTCGCGACGCCGCTTTTTAAACTCTTCCTCTATGTGGTGGGTGTCGACAAACTGTTGCACCCAAGCCATCACCGCCGCCGGCATCGGGACTTTTTCGATGATCTCTTCGCCGCTGTCTGCGTAATCCTGCGCCTCATACGGTGAGGCCGTGACCAACAGAACATCAAGCGGCGGCCCGTCCGGCGCATCGCTTTGGCGCAGTATAACATAAATCGCGGGGATTCGCGCAGCCAGACCATGCAGATACGCATCCGTTTCAGCGCCATGCAGTTCTAGCAACGGAGTGGCGGCGTGATATTCCACAGCGTCGCCTTCCCGACGCAGCACGCGCCAATCGGCCTGAGCCGCCGCAGGCAACACGGCCACAGCTTTCCAAGCCCATGAGGCCCACCGGGTGACACCCGGAGTGCGCCGGACGACCACACCAAGAGGCATGCTGTCGTATCGAGCAGGATTATGAACCAACACCGATCCTCCCCAGTTTCGGTGGGCTTAGATTGATACAGTTTTCAAACCAGACAAAGAAATTTCTGCATTCCATGGTCCACAATCGCAGATCAGGGACAGTTTGACCGGCGCGACGCGGGGCAAAGCGCCGCATTGGACAAAAAGTCCGAATGAGGATCGCTGTGGCAACCGTCGTTTCCGTTCGCCGACGAAACGCCAGACAGAATCATCCGCCCTGCCGAGCCCTGGTGTGGCCCCTGACGCGCTTGGTAAAACTTGTTTACCACAGCAGCGAATCATGCCTAATCTTGGCCCAAGCGCCCTGCATAATGGGGCATAAAAAATCACAAATCGCGGCAGGAAAACATGGCTAAACGACTGATTTTATGCAATTGTTCTGGCACGCAAGACGTGGATGCAGACGCATTGGAGGCGGCAACGGGTTTGACCTGTTCACAGGTTCATTCGGGCCTATGCACCACCCAGATTGACCGTGCCGCGCAGGAAATCGCGGCGGGCGATGCGGTGATTTGCTGCCGTCAGGAACAGCGTATTTTCGAGGAATTGGCCGCCGAATCAGAGGCCCCGACACCAGCCTTCACAGACCTGCGTGATCGGGCCGGGTGGTCAGACGACCCACGCTCGAAACTACCCAAAATGGCCGCGCTGATGGCCGAAGCGACCCTGCCCGCGCCCTCGGAAAAGACCTTGGACGTTATTTCGGAAGGGCTGTGCCTGATCATTGGCACGTCGGATGTGGCCCTTGATGCGGCGCGCAAACTGGCCCCTATTCTGGGCGTAACGGTGCTGACGACCGACACGGCCGAGCCGCCAGAGACCCGCGATTTCGACGTGATCCGGGGGCGCGTGGCGCGGGCCGAAGGGGCGCTTGGGCAATTCCAACTGCGGATTGACGCCTTGCAACAGGTCAACCCGGCCGGGCGCGGCGCGCTGACATGGGATGCGCCCCGCGATGGCGGATTGACGGAATGCGATGTGATCTTGGATTTGTCGGGCGGCACGCCGCTGTTTCCAGCCCCGCACAAGCGCGAGGGCTATCTGCGCGCCGACCCCGGCAGCATAGGCGCGGTAGCCGACGCTGTGCTGGAGGCGTCGCAACTGATCGGCACCTTCGAAAAGCCACTTTATGTGGCAATGGAGCCGCTGATTTGCGCGCATTCCCGCGCCCAGCAAACCGGCTGCACCAAGTGTTTGGATATCTGCCCTACCGGCGCGATCAGCCCCGCCGGCGAGCATGTCAGCATCGACCCGATGGTTTGCGCCGGGTGCGGGGCCTGTGCCGCGCGCTGCCCATCAGGGGCTATCACCTATGACGCGCCCTCTCCCGACATGACGTTTCGGCGTATCCATACGCTGGCGTCTGCCTATCGCAAAGCGGGCGGTCAGGCCCCACGCCTGCTGGTCTGTGATCAGGATTTCGGCACCGAGATGATCCAGCTTGCCGCGCGCTATGGGCGCGGCCTGCCCGCTGACGTCATCCCCTTGGAGGTCGGTGTGATTTCGGGCTTTGGCCATGCAGAGATGCTGGCGGCCTTGGCCTCGGGCTTTGTTGAGGTGACGATTTTGCTGTCGCCCACCACCGAGCGGGACGCCCTGAATGACGAGGTGCCACTGGCCCAAGCTATTGCTGGTGCAGATAGAATCCGCTTGTTGGATGTGGCCGATCCTGACACGCTATGCGATGCGCTCTATACCGATGTTACGTTGGCCGCGCCGGTTGATCAGCCCATTTTGCCCATGGGAAGTCGCCGCCAAGTGGCGCGCCTGAGCGCGAAGGCGCTGAATGACGCAGACACCATCCTACCGCTGCCCGACAGCGCACCATACGGTAACGTCGAGGTCGATACCGACGCCTGTACTTTGTGTTTGTCCTGTGTGTCGTTATGCCCGTCCGGCGCCTTGGTTGAAAACCCCGACATGCCGCAACTACGCTTTCAAGAAGACGCCTGCCTGCAATGTGGGATATGCGCCAATGTCTGCCCGGAAAACGCGATTTCCTATGATCCACGCCTGAACCTGAGCGACAGCGCGCTGACACAGGTTGTCTTGCACGAGGAAGAGCCGTTTGCCTGCATCGAATGCGGTGCTTTGTTCGGTGTAAAATCAACCGTCGAGCGGATCACCGAGAAACTGGCGGGCAAACACGCAATGTTCGCCAATGAAACAGCCGCCAAGATGATTCAGATGTGCGACAACTGCCGGGTCAAAGCGCAATTCCATTCCCAAGACAATCCGTTCGCAGGCCCAGACCGCCCACAAGTCCGCACCACAGACGATTATTTCAGCAAACGCCGAGATCACTGATGCTGGATAGGGGCACCCAGATCCGCAGGCTCAAGGGCCGCCACATACGCTATGATGGCCTGAAGATCACCCAGCGTCATTTCGACCGGAACGATCGGCGAGGGGCGTTCCTCGTGGAACGGCGGGGTGACCTCAGCTACCTGCGTAAATGCGGGATGCGGATTGAGCGCGTAAAAGCTTTCGAACCGCAGATTCCAATCTTGCAGGGCACGCAGCACATGAAACGACGGGGTCGAGCCGATATCGTTCATCTGTTTGTCCCGCGTCACCACATGACATCGCCCACACAGCTTGTCGGACAGGATTTTGCCCTGTGTGGCATCACCGTCATAGGTAACCTCGGCCACCTCCGCTTTGACCTGCGCAGGCGGGCCGAACGGCGACGCACCGTCTACCGTGTAGGCCGCAACCGTGCGCTTTCCGATGTCCGAAGTCAGCCAACTGGCAAAGCGGCGGGCGTTTTTGCTGGCATTGTCTGGAATGGCTATGTGCCATGTCGCGTGCGGGCCAGTGAACACGGCCCGACCGACAGCACTGTCAGACGACAAGGACAGGTCTGCGCCTTCGGTGCTTTGCACCACAGCGATACGCACCCCGGTCTTGAGAGAGAAACGCGGCAGCACATATTCCAGAAGGCCGCTGTCCTGCAAAGATTGCGGTGCGGCCAGAGTGACATCTTGCGCCATAGCCATCCGGGGGGCCGTGGCCAGCAGCGCCAAAGCGCAACCTACTATGAAAGCGAGACGATGCATGGAACAAGGGTAGAAACCCAAGGCCCAGTGCGTCAATAATTTTGACTAAGGGAGAGCAAAATGAGCGATGACATCGGCGATTTCAACATGTCCATGCGGAAATTCCTCAAGCAGGTGGGGGTTACCTCGCAACAGGCGATCGAGGACGCTTTGCGCAATGCCGGCGATCTTGAAGGCCGTGAATTCAAGGCCAAGGTCGTGCTGACGGTCGAAGGGCTGGACGTGGAACACGAGGTAACCGGAACGATCAAGGGGCAAGGATAACCGTGACCGTGACAAGAGAAAGCGTTCTTGAGGCGCTGAAAGGCATCGAAGACCCCGCCGCCGGTGGCGATATCGTCGGATCTGGGGCCGTGCGTGGCCTGAACGTCGAAGGTGGCACAGTGCGCTTTGTGCTGGAAATTGATCCGGCCAAAGCCGAAGTGTACGAGCCCGCCCGCGCCGCCGCCGAGGCCGCCGTAAAGGCGCTGGAGGGCGTCACCGAAGTGTCAGCGGTGCTGACCGCGCATTCGGCCAAGGCCCCGCCCGACCTGAAACCGCAACGCAAAGCCGAACCACAAGGCCCGCAGCCTGTTCCGGGCATCAATCACATCATTGCCATTGCCAGCGGCAAGGGCGGTGTCGGCAAATCCACCGTGTCGGCCAATCTGGCCTGTGCGCTGGCCGCCGAAGGCCGCCGGGTTGGCCTGCTCGATGCAGATGTTTACGGCCCCAGCCAGCCCCGGATGCTGGGCATCTCGGGGCGTCCCGCCAGCCCGGATGGCAAGACCATTTTGCCGATGCGCAACCACGGTGTCACCATGATGTCCATCGGCCTGATGACCAACGAAGATCAGGCTGTTGTCTGGCGTGGGCCGATGCTGATGGGGGCGCTGCAACAAATGCTGACACAGGTTCAATGGGGCGCGCTGGATGTTTTGCTGGTCGATCTGCCGCCGGGCACGGGTGATGTGCAAATGACCCTGTCGCAAAAGGCTGTGGTCGATGGGGCGATCATCGTCTCGACCCCGCAGGACGTGGCGCTGCTGGATGCACGTAAGGGGATCGACATGTTCAATCAGCTGAAGGTGCCGGTTCTGGGTATGATCGAGAACATGTCGACGCATATATGCTCGAACTGCGGGCACGAGGAACATGTGTTCGGCCATGGTGGCGTAAAGGCGGAATGCGAAAAGATGGGCGTGCCGCTTCTGGCCGAAGTGCCATTGCACATCGATATTCGCATGGCCTCGGATGGCGGCGCGCCGATTGTGGTGTCGAACCCCGATGCCCCCCAAGCGCAAGCGTTCCGTGATGTCGCCAAGACACTTGTCGCGCAGGGGGTGGCATGAGCGATTTGGCGTTTCCACCGCTGATGTCCGGCCACCCGGTGGATGCCGGGATTGACCCGTTCGAGAAAGCCTGCGCCATGGCCGCTCTTGGCTGTGACGCAGGCGTGATCGTGTATAATGTGGCGGCCAACCGATTGGCCGCTGCACTGGTCATGGCGCCCGAAGTGCCACTGGAGCAGGCAATGGCCATGATGCCCGCCTGCGGCGTGGGATTTCAAAACGCGCTTGGCGCGCTTGGCCCACCCGAAGTGGCCGTGCATCTGGAATGGTCCGGGGGGCTGCGTGTCAACGGTGCGGCCTGTGGACGATTGCGTGTGATGGCTGGCAGCCGTGATCCGCAGGCCCAGCCCGGGTGGCTGGTGGTGGGGTTGGAATTGCCGCTGCTCTCGGCGGGCACCGCGCCCGGCGACCGCCCTGATGAAACAGCCCTTTATGACGAGGGCTGCGCGGATGTCGATCCGACTAACTTGCTAGAAGCCTGGGCCCGCCACACCCTGCACTGGATCAACCGATGGGAGGCCGATGGCCCCCGTGCCCTGCACGCCGAATGGCGCGGGCTGGCCCACGGCATGGGTGAGGCTGCCTCGCAAAACGGGTCCAGCGGCACATTTCTGGGCGTTGACGAAAATTTTGGCATGTTGCTACGGGAGGGCGACACGACGCACTTGATCCCACTGAGCACGATCATGGAGCAAACAGCATGAAACTGGCCAGAGCAATTCATTTCGACGAAAGCGACACCCGCGTTTATGCAAGCCCTGCGCGCACAGGCGAATGGTGCATTGCGGGCGGGTTTGAATTTTCCAACTGGACCGAAGCAGACCTGACCGGCAAGGCCCGGCAGGCGTTTTCCAATGGCTGGCTGGGCGTCGAAACCTTTGGCCGGGTCACATTCGTTGCGGTCACTCAGGTCGAGGAGGCAGAGCGCGCCACGCTCGCTGAGGCCTTGGCACAGCATTTCGTGTCGGTCTATGGAGCACCTGATATTGCCACGGCTCTGCCCGTGGCCGAAGCCGAGATTGCCCACATGATCGAACTATGCGAGGATCACACACCCAATACCTTGCTAACGGTCGCCCGCGAATTGAGCGAGGCCGGCGTTCGCGAGAGTTTTCGCGTCATCGAAGCGCAGGATGCCGGACTGGAACAATTCGCCATTCATGGCGATATGGACGACATGTAGTATAAAAAGGAGCGCGCCGCTGGCGCGCGCTCTATGTCTCGTCGTCGTCCTTACGGCCTCCTCCTCGGTGCATATGTCTGGCGCGACGCACAGATTAGAGTTTTAACTTTTGGCAAGCCGGTGCCCTGGTTTGAGTATTTTTGGAACAATGAAGTTGCTTCGATTCAGCGTCGCAGCACCGCGCCGGGGTTCATGATGCCAACTGGGTCAAGCGCCGCCTTGATTGCCCGCATAGCCGACAGCTTGGTCGGATCGCTGTAGCGCTCAAGATCGTCCACTTTCAAACGGCCCACACCATGCTCAGCGCTGACCGATCCGCCCATTTCATCGACCAGATCATGTACCGCGCGTTTGATCGAATCGCGTTGCTCTAGGTGGTCGTTCCGACTGTGACCCGGTGCGGGAAAGACATTGTAATGTAGGTTACCATCACCCAGATGCCCAAAACAATTGATCCGGAACGTGCCAAGCGCCGCGATGGCCTCGGCACCTTTTTCGATGAAGTCAGCCATTGCGCCCAAAGGCACCGAGATATCGTGCGAACTGACAGACCCGATCCGCCGGTTGGCCTCGGGGATCTGCTCGCGCAAGTCCCAGAAACTATGACGCTGCGCCTCGCTTTGCGCAATCATCCCGTCGCTGACCAATCCCGCCTGTAAAGCTTCGGCAAAGAGGGCTTCCAAAGCATCCGCAGGATCAAGCCCTCGGGCCAGTCCGACGTCAATCAGCACAGTCCATTCTGGCGGCGTTTCAAAAGGCTGGCGCAGGTCTGGCAAGGTTTCCGCCAGGAAGGCAAAGCCCATGCGGTGCATCAACTCGAACGCATTGATACCTTCGCCCATATGGTCCTGTGCCATCGCAAGAAGCTTCAACGCAGCCTTTGGGCTATCGACGACCATCAACGCTGTGCCTTCTGCCGCAGGGCGCGGTGCCAATCGCAGCGTGGCGGCCGTGATCACGCCCAACGTGCCCTCGGCCCCGATCAATAGATCGCGCAAATCATACCCGGTGTTGTCCTTGCGCAACCGTTTCAAACCATGCCAGATTTGCCCGTCAGGTAGCACCGCTTCCAGCCCAAGGCACAAATCGCGCGCATTGCCGTAGCGCAGCACATTGACTCCGCCGGCATTGGTGGCCAGCACCCCGCCGATCCGCGCGCTGCCTTTCGACGCTATGCTGAGCGGATACAGCCGATCCACTGCAGTGGCGGCGTCGTGCACATCCGACAGAA
>DATFJQ010000130.1:0-10525 GCA_035269125.1 Roseovarius sp. | reverse complement strand
GATAAAGGCCAAGCACCTTAAAGAGCGTCCCCATTTCCTGCGGATGGGTCAAGCGCCGATGTGCGGCAATATGTGTTTCCAGTGGCGCGCCGCTTAGCCCTTTGGCCAAGGCTTGCGCGCGGGCGGTGATGCCCAGCCTCTCCAGAAAGACGCCCTGTGGGGTCAATCGCGTATGCGCTGCCGGAGCGGCGCCAAGTGCCAACGCCTCGAAATCCACATGCGCTGTCAGATCGGCATTGCCCGGATCGGCCAGCGGATCGGCCGCCGCATGGCCGCGCACCGCCTGAAGCGTGTCGCCCAGTGACCGCCAGTCGCCATAATCCACGATCACCGCCGCGCCGCCATAGGCCGCGATCCGGTCCCCGATCACTTGCATCGCATAGGCACCGGCGGCGCAGGTTTCCACGATATCGCCATCGCGGGTGTCGTCCAGCCGATGGGCCAGCTGCGGGGCGTGTTGTCGGTCGGTCAGCCCCAACGCCAAACCGCCGCTCTGCAACCCGACGCAGCGTTCGCGCCAGTCGTCCCCGTCGCGCTGGAATTGCCGCACCGGCAGCGCGTCGAAAAACTCGTTCGCCAGCAGAAAAAGCGGCTGGTCGGGCAGGTCTTCGACCGTCTCGGCCCAGATCAGCCCATCACGGGCCAGCGTGTCGCGCTGAACCGCGCGCAAAGTGTCTGAGGCTTCGATCAGATGCACTTGGGCGGCGGCGTGAAACCCCGGCACCGTGCGGGTCGCGCGCAGTACATCGGCCATCAAAGTGCCGCGTCCGGGGCCGCATTCGGCCAGCGTGAAGGGCGCAGGCGCGCCCTGATCCAACCATGCCTGCGCCAGCGACAGGCCCAGCATCTCGCCAAACATCTGGCTGATTTCGGGGGCGGTGGTGAAATCGCCTGCCGCGCCCAGCGGGTCGCGCGTGGCGTAATAGCCATGGGTAGGATGCAGCAGGCATTCCGCCATATACTCGGCCACGGTCAGCGGCCCTTGGGCCGCAATCCGGGTGGTCAGGATATCGCGCAAACCGCTCATCTCAGGCGCGCGTGCGCTTTGCCCACAGGGCAAAGCCCAGCCCAAGCACGATCATTGGCAATGACAAAAGCTGCCCCATGCTAAGCCCAATGCCGCCGGCCTGCACGACCCAGCCCATCGGGTTTTCGGGTGTGATGAACTGTGGATCGGCCTGTCGCGCATATTCGACCACAAACCGTGACAGACCATAGCCTGCGAAAAACACGCCTGTTGCCAAGCCGGGCCGGGTCAATGCCCCGCGCATCCAAACCAGCCACAGCAGCACCGCGCCCAGCACCAGCCCTTCCAGTCCCGCCTCGTATAGTTGCGAGGGGTGGCGCGCGCATGGGCCGTCTACGCCGGGGCAATCCTGTGCCGCGCGTCCGGGAAACACCACGCCCCAAGGCAGGTCGGTCGGGCGGCCCCACAGCTCGGCATTGATGAAATTGGCGATCCGGCCCAGCAAAAGGCCCGCCGGTGTGGCCATGCACAGCACATCAGCCACCGACAGCCAAGGGATGCCGCGCCGCCACGAAAACACGATGCAGGCCACGACAACGCCCAGCAATCCGCCGTGAAACGACATGCCCCCCTGCCAGACCTGCAAGATTTCCGCCGGGTTTTGCAGGTAATAGGCGGGTTGATAGAACACCACAAAGCCCAGCCGCCCGCCAAGGATGACACCCAATATCACCCAAGTCAGCAGGTCTTCGACCGCGCGGGAATCCATTGGGGCCGCGCCGCCGGACCACAGATGCGGGCGCTTGACAGTTGCCACCACCAGCCGCCAACCTATGACGATCCCGACGATATAGGCCAGCGCGTACCAGCGCAGCGCGAATTCAATGCCAAACAGTGAGATCGAGAAAATCTCGGGCGAAATATCGGGGAAGGGGATCATGGCCTGCATGTGCGTCTCTGTGCCTCTGGTCATGGCGGTAAGTCAATCCTTGTCCCGCGGGGTTTGAACGCTCATATAAGGGCAGAATGTAACGCCGGAGAGAGCCATGCAGACCCGCAATAAGGTTTTGGACGATATATCGCAGCTGATGACCAACGCCATGGGCGTCGCGCAAGGGGCCAAGGACGAGGCGGAAACCGCCATGACATCCATGATCGACCGCTGGCTGGCCGACCGTGATTTCGTGACCCGCGAAGAATTTGACGCTGTGCGCGCCATGGCGCAAAAGGCCCGCGAGGAAAACGAGGCGCTCAAGGCCCGGATCGAGGCGCTGGAAAACGCTGGCCGCTAAGTCAGCGATTCAATGAACACCCAACATCCCGACGACCGGCCAGATGGCCCTGCGGTGCCCCAATCCGGGGCACCGGCGTTTCTTTGGGTGTTGGTCGGTGCGATGGCCGCGCTGGAAGCCCTGTTTGCTATGGCGGAGGCGGGCGTGATCGGGTCGTCCAATCTGCGTTGGACGGCCTTCAGCCTTGGGGCGTTCTGGCAGCCGCTTTTGTCCGGGACAGTGATGCCGATCTATCCCGGCCAGCCGGTTGCGATGTTTCTGACCTATGCCTTCTTGCATGGCGGGCTGATGCATCTTGCGTTCAATGGCGTGATCTTGTTGTCGCTGGGCAAGGCTGTGGCCGCCAAGATCGGCACGGTGCGCACGCTTTTTCTGTTGGCGCTGGCGTCTGTTGCAGGGGGTGCTGGATTTGGGATGCTGTCAACCGGCACGGCGCCCATGGTTGGGGCCTCGGGCGCGGTGTTTGGCCTGATCGGGCTGTGGCAATGCTGGGATTATACGCTGCGGCGGTGGTCTGGATTGCCGGTGCGGCCCGTGCTGGGCGCGATTGCCGGGCTTGCCGTGGCAAATGTTGTGCTGTTCGTGTTTCTGTCAGGCGGCCTTGCATGGGAGGCCCACTTGGGCGGCTGGCTTGCGGGCTGGGTCTCGGGCCATGGCTATGCGCGGTTGCGCCAAGGAACCCCCGCAACGTAATGGCCCCCAAACCGCGCGGTTTGTTCGTGGTTCCCCTGTATTTCCTAGGGTCTTGTAACCTTCCCGCAATGCAGAGGGGCCAAGCCGTATGCGCATCGCAGGCT
Source organism: Roseovarius sp. (assembly GCA_035269125.1). Lineage (GTDB taxonomy): Bacteria > Pseudomonadota > Alphaproteobacteria > Rhodobacterales > Rhodobacteraceae > Roseovarius. Next base: position 7,469 of record DATFJQ010000130.1, on the reverse strand, counting down.
GCCCGATCTTGCGCCCAATCCCAATTCATCCACAACTTATTGCGGTTATCCCCAACAAATAGCTTTACAGGTCATTTTAAACCACGCACCATATCTTGTAGGGCAGGTGGAATTCTCCCCTGTCTGTTGAGCAGGCACCTAGCGCTTGGGGCGCTGCCAAGCCCCACCGCTAAGTTCAAAAACGAGGTGGCGCCATGGCTTTGTCCGAGCAGTTCTTGCAAGAAGACCTTCACCCTATTGATATCGTTGAATATCTCGCCGAACATCACGAGTGGGATTTCGACAGGATCGCTGATGACCAGATCGCCATGGCGGTCGAAGGCCAGTGGCGCACCTATTCCATCACCCTTGCGTGGTCTGCCTATGACGAGACGCTGCGCATGGTTTGCACCTTTGAGATGGAGCCGCCCGAGGATAAACTTCCCGCGCTTTACCACATCCTGAACGATGTGAATGATCAGTGCTGGGCCGGGGCGTTTACCTATTGGGGCGAACAAAAGCTGATGGTCTATCGCTATGGTCTGGTGATGTCCGGCGCACAGGCGGTCAGCCCCGAACAGGTCGATACCCTGATCCGCGCCGCGGTTGGCAACGCCGAACGGTTTTATCCGGCGTTTCAACTGGTGATCTGGGGCGACAAACATCCGCAAGACGCCATTCAAGCCGCCATCGCCGAGGCCTACGGCCGCGCGTAACCGCCCACAGATCGGCCCTGCCATTGCGCCGCCCCGCCAGCCCGCGTATCTCTGACGGCAACGCAGATGACAGCAGGCACGGGAGAGCGTGATGGATATGCAGGATGTGGCCCGCAACGGCCTTGTTTTGTTGGGGTGTGGCAAGATGGGCTCGGCCATGTTGCAAGGCTGGCTGAATGGCGGGCTGCCTGCTGCCTCGGTCTGGGTGATTGATCCGAACCCGTCGGACTGGCTGCGCGCCACCGGGGTCCATATCAATGCCGACCTGCCTGAAAGCCCCGCGATTGTGCTGATTGCAGTCAAACCGCAGATGATGGGCGATGCCTTGCCCGCGATTGCGGCGATGGGCAACGGCAACACGCTGTTTGTCTCGGTTGCGGCGGGAACGCCGATTTCAGCGTTTGAAAACGTCCTTGGCGCGCAAAGCCCCATTGTGCGCGCAATGCCCAACACCCCCGCTGCCGTGGGTCGGGGCATCACTGCGATTATCGGCAATGAACACGCGTCGGCGGCTGACTTGGACCTTGCCGACCATCTGTTGTCCGCCGTTGGGCAGGTGGTGCGCCTTGAGACTGAAGATCAAATGGACGCGGTGACAGGGGTGTCAGGCTCTGGCCCGGCCTATGTGTTTCATATGATCGAATGCATGGCCCGCGCGGGCGAGGCGCAGGGCCTTGCGCCCGATCTGGCGATGCAACTGGCCAAGGCCACTGTTGCCGGGGCCGGGGCACTGGCAGAAACCGCCGAAGAAACCCCGGCGCAATTGCGCGTGAATGTCACCAGCCCCAATGGCACCACGCAGGCCGGGCTTGAGGTTTTGATGAACGAAACCAAAGGTCTGCCACCACTGATGGAAAACACGGTGCGGGCCGCCGCCGACAGGTCACGGGAATTGCGCGATGACTGATCCCATCGGTATTGAGGACTTTTTAAAGGTGGATGTCCGCGTTGGAACCGTGCTGCGCGCCGAGCCATTCCCCGAGGCGCGCACGCCCGCGATCAAGCTGTGGATCGATTTTGGCCCCGAATTGGGCGAAAAGAAAACCAGCGCGCAGATCACGGCGCATTACGCGCCCGAGGACTTGACCGGGCGTCAGGTGATCGCCGTCACCAACTTTCCACCGCGTCAGATTGGCCCCTTCATGTCCGAAGTGCTGGTTCTGGGCCTGTCCGATAGCAAGGGTGACATCGTTTTGATGCGCCCTGACCAAGACGTTCCCAACGGGGAGAGATTGCATTGAGCCGCGTTTACCTGACCCGCCCCTTGCCCGACGCTGTTCTGACGCGAGCGTATGAGCTGTTTGATGAGGTCGAGGTGCGCGAAGACACCGCGCCGCTGAAGATCGGGCAGATGCGCGCGGCGCTGACGCTGTATGATGGGGTGTTGCCAACCTTGGGTGATATGTTCTCGGCAGAGGTGTTTCGCGATGCCGAAGGCCCGCGCTGCAAGGTGCTGGCCAATTTTGGGGTCGGCTACAATCATATTGACGTGTCGGCGGCCAAGGCGGCCGGTGTCATGGTGACCAACACGCCGGGGGCCGTGACCGACGCAACCGCCGATATCGCCATGACCCTGATCCTGATGAGTGCGCGCCGCGCCGGAGAGGGCGAGCGGCTGGTCCGGTCCGGGCAATGGGCCGGATGGCATCCGACGCAAATGCTGGGCCTGCATGTGACCGGCAAAACCGTGGGCATCATCGGTATGGGCCGGATCGGTCAGGCCATCGCGCAGCGTTGTCATCAGGGCTTTGGCATGAAGGTGATGTATTATAATCGGTCGGAAAAGGATCTGCCGTTTCCGGCGACCCGCGCCGAGACGCTGCAAGATCTGGCCGCTGGCGCTGATATCGTCGTGGTCGCGGTGCCGGGCGGGGCGGACACGCATCACCTGATCGGGGCCGACCTGTTTTCGGCCATGAAAGCCTCGGCGCATTTCATCAACATCGCCCGCGGCGATGTAGTGGATGAGGCCGCGCTGATTGCCGCGCTTGAGGCCGGGCAATTGGCCGGGGCGGGCCTTGATGTGTATGAGCATGAACCCAAGGTGCCCGACGCCCTGCGCGGCATGGAAAACGTCACCCTCTTGCCGCATTTGGGCACCGCCGCCCTTGAGGTGCGCGAGGCGATGGGCCTGATGGCGGTGGAAAATTTGCGCGCGGCGCTGAACGGTGAAACGCCGCCCAACCTTATCGGGTGACCGGGCCTGCCGCGCCGTCACACTTGACGCCGGGGCAGGGCGTGGATGATCCTGCGACACGTTTTGGAAAGGTCCGCCGATGTATCAGCCAGCGATTACAGGATCGGGTGTGTTCACGCCCGAGCAGGTTATCACCAATGACGAATTGGTCGAAGCCTTCAACTCCTATGCCGAGGCTTTTAATGCGGCCAACGCCAAGGCCATCGCCGCCGGCACGGTCGAGGCCAAGGGCCCGTCATCGCCCGAATTCATTTTCGGCGCCTCGGGGATCGAACAGCGCTATGTGATGGACAAAACCGGCGTTCTGGACCCGGCTGTCATGCATCCGTTGCTACGTCAGCGCAGCGATGACGAGCCGTCGATCATGGCGGAAATGGCGCTTGAGGCCTGTGGCAAGGCGCTGCGGCAGGCCGGACGAGATGCGGCGCAGGTAGATCTGGTGATTTGCGCAGCCTCGAACCACGAACGCCCCTACCCGGCGATAGCCATTGAAATTCAACAGCTTCTAGGGGCCGGGGGCTTTGCGTTCGATATGAATGTCGCCTGTTCTTCGGCCACCTTCGGCATTCAGGCGGCGGCGGACATGATCCGCGCGGGCTCGGTCAAGTGCGCGCTGGTTGTGAACCCTGAAATCTGTTCCGGCCATCTTGAGTGGCGCGACCGCGATTGCCACTTCATCTTTGGCGATGTCTGCACTGCGTTGGTTCTGGAACGCGCCGAAGATGCGGATGGCGATCATTTTGTCGTGCGCTCGACCCGCTGCGCCACGCAGTTTTCCAACAACATCCGCAACAACAATGGCTTTTTGCGGCGTACCCGCCCCGATGGCATGGCCGACCGGCGCGATATGCAGTTCGTCCAAGAAGGCCGCAAGGTTTTTAAAGAGGTGCTTCCGTTGGTGTCGCGCCATATTGCCGAGCATCTGGATCAAGTGGGCGTTCGCCCCGACGATCTGCGGCGGCTGTGGCTGCATCAGGCAAACAAGGCGATGAATGACTTTATCGGCAAGAAAGTGTTGGGGCGTGTGCCTGACCCTGACGAACAGCCTAATATTCTACAAGACTACGCGAACACGTCCTCGGCGGGGTCGATCATTGCGTTCTCCAAATATTCCCAAGATCTGTCACCGGGGGATGCGGGGCTGATCTGCTCGTTCGGGGCGGGATACTCGGTTGGCTCGGTTCTAGTACAAAAGGCCTGAGGCCTGCATGACCCGATAGCGCCCCGCGCATGGATAAGGTGGGGTGGGGCCTGTCTTTGCGCTGGTGCATCTGCTGGAAGTTGCCTTCCGGGGATGGAACACATGCAGCACAGGCAAAGGCGGGCAAAACCCTGACCCCACCCCGCCCCGCAAGGGGTTGCGGGGCATCCAGAGACCCGCCGCATAGACTGCGGGATTGCGTTATGACTCACATTTGTTGATAAAGCGCGAAACGGGAAAAGCCCTGCGGGATTCCCCACAATGAGAGTTTCTTTAGGGATGGGTGCATGTCGACGGTAGGAAGTTATCTCAAAAAGCACACCGAGGCGTTGGTCAAGGATGTCGGGATTGAGCCAGCCTGCCAGCTTACCGGGAAATCCAAAGCGACATTGGGTCGGTATTATTCCGATCACGACGAACATGCAGATCGTTTCATGCCAATTGATTCGGTCGCCGCGTTAGAAGAGGCCGCCAGCTATCCGCATGTCACCGGCGCTTTGGCCGAACTGCGCGGCGTGGGCCTTGAATTCAATGGTAGCCGCCGGAATACGGACCGCTCGGGCGGTGTGAACGCCGACGTGATCGCTTTGTCACAGCGGTTCGCGATGCTGATGGCCGAATATCAGCAATCCATCGAAGATGGCGTGATCACGGTCAACGAGGCCAAGCGCCTGTTGCGTGAGACCTCGCAGTTGCAGCAGGTTCTGATCGAAATGAAGTTGCATTTGGAAGAAGAAACCAGCTGACCCAACGCTCGTGTGTTGGGCTGTGACGTTTCGGGTGATATGCCGCGCCAAGTTCTATCAGCGGTCTTTTCGACATAAGTGCGACCAAAAAGATGTTGCGCAAGCGATCACATTTGCGCGATCAAGGCAGCCATGCGGAAAAACGCACCCATACCGACGCGCCTGAATGGCATTGTGTCGTTTGTCCTGACGGTCCTTCTGGCCGTGCAGGTGGCGACGGCATTTTTGCCCCCTGTCGGTAGCACTCGGGCCGATGCGCTGGAGCTGGTGATTTGTAGCGCCGAAGGCGTTCAAACGATCACGCTGCCGCAGTCCGAAGGGAACAGCCCGCATGACGATATGGCCGGGCATTGCCCGCTGTGTATCGTGTCTATCGCTGATGTCAGCGCAGCACAGCCTATGGCGGCGGCCGCCGTCATGCTGCGCAGCCTGCGCTATGCGCAGGATACCGGCGGCACGCAGCCCTTTGGGCAAAACGCACGCCCCTATGCCATCCGCGCCCCGCCTGTGACCGTTTGAGACCCTGAAACCAGACCCATTGATGCCTTGTCGCATCGTGGGCCGTTTTTTTGCGGCATGCATGCCGCTGACCTCTCAAACGAACAAAGGTTTACTTGTCATGTTTACGACTTTCCCGGTGCGCCTTGGCGCCTCAGCCGTGCTGTTGTGCTCGGTCTCGACCTTGGCACAGGCGCAGGCCACACTTGCCAACGATCCAGCCACTGATGGCGAAACCATTTTGCTGACGCCGATCGTTGTTGATGCGGATGTGCCGCAACACGGCCCGATGTCCACCATCCTGACTTCCACAGGCCAAAGCAGCTCACCCGCCTCGGATGCGGCCGAAGTGCTGCGTGCGGTTCCGGGTGTCACCTCGGGTCGGATGGGCGGCCACGGGCTGGAGCTTGTGATTCGCGGCCAGCAGCAAAACCAACTGAACATCATCGACGCTGGTTCATTCACCTATGGGGCCTGCCCCAATCGCATGGACCCGCCCACCAGCACGGCATCGCTGAACCGTGCCGACACGATTATCGTCGAAAAGGGCTATGCAAGTGTCACGCACGGCCCCGGCGGTTCCGGCGGGGCGGTCATTCTGGAACGCGACCCGCCGCAGGTGGATGAAGGCAAGCGGATCGAAGGCACCTTTGTCGCAGGCACAGGAACCAACGGCACCGGCACCGAACTTGGCGGCACGCTGGCGGTTGATCTGGGCCGCGGGTTTTACATCGAAGGCGCGTTCGAGCGGAAATCGGGTGACAATTACACCGATGGCTCAGGCCGCACCGTGCGCAGCGCCTTTGATCAGACCAACGCCGGGATCACCCTTGGCTATGTCGGCAATGGTGTCGATCTGGCGTTCGATGTTGATTATGCACTGGCCGAGGATGTTCTGTTTCCCGGCGCGGGAATGGACAGCCCATTGGATGAAAACTTTGTCTACCGCCTGCGCGGCGGGGTTGACGTGAATGCCGGTGCCCTGACCCGGATCGAAGGCAACCTCTATTACAGCACAGTCGATCATGTGATGGACAATTATTCGCTGCGCCCTGTTGGCGGAATGGCCATGCGCACTCCGTCCACATCCGACACCATCGGCGGTAAGGTTGAGGCGCATTTAAGCTTTGGCGCGACCGAGGCCAAACTGGGCGTCGATTACCAATCCAACAACCGCTTTGCGGCGATGTATGCCGGTATGCCGGGCATGATCCCAAGGCTGGATGCGGCTGACCCGTCGCGCGCGCGGTTCTTGATGTGGCCCGATGTGACGATTGCGCAAACCGGGGTGTATTTTGAATCTGAAACCGACCTGTCGGATCGCGCCCGTCTGAAACTGGGGGCGCGCTATGACCATGTGCGCGCCAAGGCCGGGGCGGCCAATGTCTCGCCCGCGCTGGATGGGGGACGGACGCCCAACACCTATTACCTGCGCGAATACGGCACCACCTTCAACAGCGCCCGGACCGAGGACAATGTTGGCGGCCTGATCCGATTGGAATATGATGTGGCCCCTGACATCATGGTGTTTGGCGGGCTGTCACGCTCCGTGCGGACGGCGGATGCGACCGAACGCGCCATGGGCCGGGCCAACTGGGTCGGCAATCCCGATATCAAGCCGGAAAAGCACCATCAGCTGGATCTGGGTCTGCAAATCGACAAGGGGCATTGGTATCTGAACGCCTCGGCCTACACCGATTGGGTGGACGATTACATTCTGCGCGATCAGTTTTCAGTGGCGAATGTCACCACATACCGCAACATCAGTGCGCGCCTGTCGGGTGTTGAAATGTCAGCAGGGTGGGAACGCAATGGCTGGGAAATCTGGGGCGATGCGACTTATACCCATGGCGAAAACGAAACCTTAAATGCCCCGCTGGCACAAATCCCGCCGCTTCAGGGGCAGGTGTCGGTGGCCTATGGTCAGGATGGCTGGCGCGCCGGTGCGCGGGTGAACTGGGCCGATGATCAGGACAGGATCGACCTGTTCCGCGATCCGGGCGCGACCAACGGCTATACCACGCTTGATCTGTTCGGCAGCTACGAGGTGCACGACAGCACGGTCTTGATGGCGGGCATGAACAACGTGACCGATGAAACCTACGCCAACCACCTCAGCCGTTCCAACCTGT
>DATFJQ010000129.1:0-14245 GCA_035269125.1 Roseovarius sp. | reverse complement strand
TTGAGGAGCAAGCCTAATGGGTAACAAAGTCAATCCGATTGGCATGCGCCTTCAGGTCAACCGCACCTGGGACAGCCGCTGGTATGCCGACACCAAGGATTATGGCAACCTTCTGCTGGAAGATGTCAAAATCCGTGAGTTCATCGAAAAAGAGTGCAAGCAGGCCGGCGTCAGCCGTGTGATCATCGAACGTCCGCACAAAAAGTGCCGCGTGACGATCCACACCGCCCGTCCGGGTGTGATCATCGGCAAAAAAGGCGCCGATATCGAAACCCTACGCAAGAAACTGTCGGCAATGACCGACAGCGAACTGCACCTCAACATCGTCGAAGTCCGCAAGCCGGAACTGGACGCGCCATTGGTTGCGGAATCGATCGCGCAGCAGTTGGAGCGTCGTGTGTCGTTCCGCCGTGCAATGAAGCGTGCCGTGCAGAACGCCATGCGCATGGGGGCCCTTGGCATCCGTGTGAATGTGGCGGGCCGTCTGGGTGGTGCTGAAATCGCCCGGACCGAATGGTATCGTGAGGGCCGTGTGCCCCTGCATACCCTGCGCGCCGACATCGATTATGCCCACAAAGAAGCCGAAACGCCCTATGGCATCATCGGCATCAAGGTGTGGATCTTCAAGGGTGAGATCATGGAGCACGATCCGTCGGCTCGTGAACGCAAAGCCCAGGAGCTCCAGGATGGTCCCGCGCCGCGTGGCGCCGGCGGCCGTCGTTAAGGAGGACTGAACGATGCTACAACCAAAGCGTACAAAGTTCCGCAAACAGCACAAAGGCCGCATCAAAGGTCTTGCCAAAGGCGGGTCTGATCTGAACTTCGGATCGTTTGGCCTCAAGGCCACGCAGCCCGAGCGTGTGACCGCACGTCAGATCGAAGCCGCTCGTCGTGCGATGACGCGCCACATGAAACGTCAGGGCCGTGTCTGGATCCGGATTTTCCCCGATGTCCCCGTGACTGCCAAACCCATCGAAGTTCGGATGGGTAAAGGTAAAGGCTCGGTCGACCGTTGGGTGTGCAAGGTCAAGCCCGGTCGCGTGATGTTCGAGATTGACGGTGTTTCCGAAGGCGTCGCGATGGAGGCCCTGCGCCTTGCCGCGATGAAGCTGCCGGTCAAAACCCGCGTCGTCGTTCGCGAAGACTGGTAAGCGGCGCGCCATTTCGGCACAGCTGAACAATAAAATTAAAGCCCCCGGCGCATCAGCGGCGGGGGCTTTTGGTTGTGCCGGGTGCAAGCACCGTCGGGGGATGCGTTTTCAACCCTCTAAAATCGCCCGCACTTCGCGCGCATAATCCTCATATGCCATCGTGGCCTTATTTCCGGCATAACCTTGGTAATAACTGCGCCCCGACGGCAGGGGCAGACCGGCCCAGATTTTGGCAAGGTTCAGCATGAAGGTTTCCGGTTTGATATCGCCTTTTTGCGCCTTCTGAAAACCGGCATCCGCCAGCAGAACATTGGCCAGCCGATCCTGCACCGCCGGGGTAAACCGCGTCGAAGGCGGCAGATCCAACCGGTTGGCTGTGTGCCGCAGGGTGGGCGGAATGAATTGATAGCGGCCAATCGCATGCGGTTGGCCCGGTGTGACGGTGATCCAGTCGTAAATCTCTTGCAGGGTCATATCGGTGGGCCGCTTTGGGGGCTTTACCCGCGCTCCGTGTTGCACCGCGTCATAGCCCATCGCCCCGGCCTCGGCCCGGGCGATCAGATCATGCAGGCGCGCGGCCTTGCTGTCAGTTTGGCGCAGCAAAACGTTACCCCCGAGACGCGGGGGCGCGAAAAGGCTCCGCTTGCTGTCATCCACAAACAGGCTGGCCAATCGCGCCTGACTTTCTGCCCTCGGATGCATATCGAACAGCGGTTGCCGGGCCGCGAACGGGTCACTTGGCGAAGGCTCGGCGCTGCTGGTGAATGGGAGACCGATCAAAACGAAAACCGCGTAAATACCCCGCCGCATGCCATGCTCCTGTTCAGTGCGCTGCGCATGGTATGGGGCATAGACCTAAAGAATTCCTTGCCTTTGACCCTGTGCGCGGTATCACCGCGCCATGGCACAGATTGATTCCCTTTTCGTCACCCGTCTTTACCGCGCGGCCCTGTGCGAGCATGGCCCCTCGATTGATCCCGCCGAGATGGAAGCCTCGTGCTATTCCATCGCCGAAGATGACGAGGCAGGGCAGGAGTGGTGCGAGACCGAAGGCTATCCCGGCTACACGTCTTATGCGTCGCTGACCGATCTGCCGTGGCGGTTTCCGATTTTTGCCGATCTGGTGAAGGCGTTGGATGCGCATGTGGCCGCGTTTGCCGAAGATCTGGAGTTTGATCTGGATGGCCGGGCGCTGAAGCTTGAGGATATCTGGATCAACATCCTGCCCGAGGGCGGCACGCATTCGTCGCATCTGCACCCGCATTCGGTGATTTCCGGCACCACTTATGTGGCTATGCCGGATGGTGCCTCGGCTTTGAAGCTGGAAGATCCCCGTTCAGCCCGGATGATGGCCGCTCCTGCGCGCAAAAAAGGCGCGCGCCGGGAGTTGCAGACCTTTACCTATGAAACACCTGCCGTCGGGGATGTCTTGTTGTGGGAATCGTGGCTGCGCCACGAGGTTCCGATGAACATGTCCGAGGACGACCGGATTTCAGTCAGCTTCAATTACGCCTGGGCGTAAGGCGGTTACGGTTACGCGCCACCCGTGGCCGGATTCATGCTTTTACCACGGGCACAACCCAAACTCCCCCTTGCCCTATAACCTCACCTCCCTTATAGAGCGGCAATCCACGGTCCCCTGCCTTGCGGGGGATTCGTGTATTTGCAATTCATCCACCAGGTCTCGGGTTACCCTGAACCAATAGTCAGGGGCTTGCTGGTGTTATGAGAAAGGACAAGGCGATGGACGCCACCGAACTGAGAAACAAGACCCCCGATCAGCTCCGCGAAGAGCTGGTCGCGCTGAAGAAAGAGCAGTTCAACCTGCGCTTTCAGTCGGCCACAGGTCAACTTGAGAACTCCGCACGCATGAAGCAGGCACGCCGTGCCGCTGCCCGTGTGATGACCATTCTCAACGAAAAGGCCGCTGATGCGGCCAAAGCAGAATAAGGGAGGCCTTGAGTTATGCCCAAACGTATCCTTCAAGGCACCGTGACCAGCGACGCCAACGAACAGACCGTGACCGTATCGGTCGAACGCCGCTTCACGCACCCGGTTCTGAAGAAAACCATTCGTAAGTCCAAGAAATACCGGGCTCACGATGAAAAGAACACTTTCAAGATCGGCGATTCCGTTCGCATCATCGAATGCGCGCCGAAATCGAAAACGAAACGCTGGGAGGTTCTGGAGGCGTAAGCCCCCAGCCCCTTACAGATTGAGCGAAACCCTGGGGAAATGGCAATAACGCCCCCCACAGGTCGGGAGAAACCAAATGATCCAGATGCAGACCAATCTGGATGTTGCTGACAACTCCGGCGCACGCCGGGTGCAGTGCATCAAGGTCCTGGGTGGCTCCAAACGGAAATACGCGTCGGTGGGTGACATCATCGTCGTATCCGTGAAAGAGGCCATTCCGCGCGGCCGCGTAAAGAAAGGTGACGTCCGTAAGGCCGTTGTCGTGCGCACCGCCAAAGAAGTCCGCCGCGAAGATGGCACCGCCATCCGCTTTGACCGCAACGCGGCTGTTATTCTGAACAACAACAATGAACCCGTCGGCACCCGTATCTTTGGGCCGGTGGTGCGTGAACTGCGCGCCAAGAAGTTCATGAAAATCATCTCGCTCGCGCCGGAGGTGCTGTAAGATGGCTGCTAAACTGAAAAAAGGCGACAAGGTCGTCGTTCTGTCGGGTAAGGACAAGGGCAAGCAGGGCACGATTTCCTCTGTCAGCCCCAAGGCCGGCAAAGCCGTGGTTGATGGTGTCAACATGGCCATCCGCCACACCAAGCAAAGCCAGCAGAGTCAAGGCGGCCGCATTCCGCAGCCCATGCCGATTGATCTCAGCAACTTGGCGATCCTCGACAAGAACGGCAAACCCACGCGCGTCGGCTTCAAGATGGATGGCGACAAGAAAGTGCGTTTTGCCAAGACCACGGGGGACGTGATCGATGCTTGATAGTGCAACCTACACCCCGCGCCTGCGCACGCAGTTCCGCGACACGATCAAGGCCGCGCTGAAAGAAGAGTTCGGCTATACCAACGACATGCAGATCCCGCGTCTGGACAAGATCGTCCTGAACATCGGCTGCGGTGCCGAGGCGGTCAAGGATTCCAAAAAGGCCAAGTCGGCCCAGGAAGATCTGACAATGATCGCCGGTCAAAAGGCGCTGATCACAAACGCCAAGAACTCGATCGCCGGGTTCCGGGTACGTGAAGGCATGCCGATGGGCGCCAAGGTCACCCTGCGCGGTGACCGCATGTATGATTTCCTGGATCGTCTGATCACGATTGCAATGCCCCGCATCCGCGACTTCCGCGGCATTTCGGGCAAATCTTTTGATGGCCGCGGCAACTATGCCATGGGGATCAAAGAGCACATCGTGTTCCCCGAGATCGAGTACGACAAAGTCGACGAAGTCTGGGGTATGGACATCATCATCGCCACAACGGCGAAGACCGACGCTGAAGCCAAGGCGCTGTTGAAGCATTTCAACATGCCCTTCAACAGCTGATCGCGGAAGGAAATAGATATGGCTAAAAAAGCAATGATCGAACGCGAGAAGAAGCGTCAGCGCCTGGTCGAGAAATACGCCGCCAAGCGAGCCGCTCTCAAAGAGATCATCAGTGATGAAAGCAAGCCGATGGAAGAGCGTTTTCGCGCTTCTCTGAAGCTGGCGGAACTGCCGCGCAACAGCTCGGCCACCCGGTTGCACAACCGCTGCCAGCTGACGGGTCGTCCGCATGCTTATTATCGTAAACTCAAAGTGTCGCGGATCGCCCTGCGTGAACTTGGCTCGAATGGCCAAGCTCCCGGCATGGTGAAATCGAGCTGGTAAGGAGGACTCAAAATGAACGATCCTATCGGCGATATGCTCACCCGTATCCGCAACGCGGCTATGCGTGGCAAGTCCACCGTCTCCTGCCCCGGCTCCAAGCTGCGGTGCTGGGTTCTGGATGTGCTGGCTGACGAAGGTTACATCCGCGGCTATGAAAAGATGACCGGCGCAAACGGTCATCCGGCCTTGGAAATCAGCCTGAAGTATTACGAAGGCGCCCCCGCCATTCGTGAGATGAAGCGGGTCTCCAAACCCGGTCGTCGCGTCTACATGGGCGTCAAGGACATCCCTTCGGTCCGTCAGGGCCTGGGCGTGTCGATTGTCTCCACACCCAAGGGTGTGATGTCGGATGCAGCTGCACGTGCCGCCAACGTTGGTGGTGAAGTGCTCTGCACCGTATTCTAAGGAGCGCGGACATGTCTCGTATCGGAAAACAACCCGTCTCTCTGCCCGATGGCGTTACTGCCAGTCTCTCGGGTCAGACAATTGAAATCAAAGGCCCCAAGGCCACCAAGGTGTTCACGGCCACCGATGATGTCACCATCACGATCGAAGATGGTGCCGTATCGGTCAGCCCGCGCGGTAAATCCAAACGCGCACGCCAGCAGTGGGGCATGACCCGCACCGTGATCGCCAACCTGGTTCACGGCTCTAAGGAAGTCTTCCGCAAAGAGCTGGAAATTCAGGGCGTTGGTTACCGGGCTCAGATGCAGGGCAACACCCTGAAGCTGAACCTCGGGCTTAGCCACGATGTCGATTTCGAAGTGCCGGAAGGTGTAACTGTCACGGCGCCCAAGCCCACCGAACTGGTGGTCGAAGGCCATGACAAGCAACTCGTTGGACAAGTCGCGGCCAATATCCGCGAATGGCGCCGCCCTGAGCCGTATAAAGGCAAGGGCATCCGCTACAAAGGCGAGTACATCTTCCAGAAGGAAGGCAAGAAGAAGTAAGGACGCGACAGATGGCAAACAGCAAAAGACAACTGTTCCTCAAACGCCGCCTGCGCGTTCGGAACAAACTTCGCAAGGTGAACGTGGGGCTTGCACGCCTTTCGGTTCATCGTTCCTCGAAGAATATCAGCGTTCAGCTGATCGACGATGTCAACGGCGTGACGCTGGCCTCGGCCTCGACCTTGGAAAAGGATCTGGGTCTGGTCGGCAAGAACACCGTCGAAGCCGCAACCAAGATCGGGGCGACAATCGCCGAGCGTGCCAAAAAGGCAGGTATCAGCGAAGCCCAGTTCGATCGTGGTGGTTTCCTCTTTCACGGACGCATCAAGGCTTTGGCCGATGCTGCGCGTGAAGGTGGTCTGAAAATCTAAGCGCAGGCGCCCCGGGCTTTGCCTTGGGGCGCCTCGATGATCCGGGGGCGGCTTGTTTTGTGCCGCTCACCAGGATTGACCAAGGTTTGGTGCCAACAGGTGCCGCAAAGAAAGGATGCCAAATGGCAAGAGATGACAACCGCCGTGGAGGTCGCGATCGCGACGAAGCGCCGGAATTCGCAGATCGCCTAGTTGCGATCAATCGTGTGTCGAAAACCGTCAAGGGCGGTAAGCGCTTTGGCTTCGCGGCGCTTGTGGTCGTAGGTGACCAGAAAGGCCGCGTTGGCTTTGGCAAAGGTAAAGCCAAAGAAGTGCCCGAGGCGATCCGCAAGGCAACCGAGCAGGCCAAGCGCCAGATGATCCGCGTGCCGCTGCGCGAAGGCCGCACCCTGCACCATGATGGCTATGGCCGTCACGGCGCTGGCAAGGTGGTGATGCGCACCGCACCACAGGGTACTGGTATCATTGCCGGTGGTCCGATGCGTGCCGTGTTCGAAATGCTGGGCATTCAGGACGTCGTGGCCAAGTCGATCGGCTCGCAGAACCCCTATAACATGATCCGCGCAACGCTGAACGCGCTGCAGTTTCAGGCCAGCCCCCGCATGGTGGCACAGCGCCGTGGCAAAAAGGTTGCCGACATCCTGAAAAAGGATGACGCGCCGGCCAAAGAAGCCGCAGAAGCGTAAGGAGAGCGACCCATGGCAAAGACCATCGTAGTCAAGCAAATCGGTTCGCCGATCCGCCGCCCCGAAAAACAACGTCAGACGTTGATTGGGCTGGGCCTGAACAAGATGAACAAGACCCGCGAGCTGGAAGATACCCCAGCTGTGCGCGGCATGATCGCCAAGATCCCGCATATGGTCGAGATCATCGAAGAAAAGGGCTAAGGCCGTTTTTTTAAAAGAAAACGGCTCGGAAACTTTCAAAGTTTCCGAGCTCCGCCAATTGAGAACGCTCCGGTCAGAAATGGCCGGGGCGTTTTTATGAGGTTTTATGCGCTGTGCATCCCGCTGGTGCGGCCCCCCTTGCATCGCCATGCGACACCCCGTATACGCCCGCGGGTGACCTGTGCGTCACGACTCATTGTTCAAGAAACGCCGTGGTTGGCCCATCACGCTTCGGGGGTCACATCCGGCTTTAGGAGAAGCGACATGAAACTGAATGAACTGCACGACAATCCCGGTGCAACCAAACGCCGCAAACGTGTTGGCCGTGGCCCGGGCTCGGGCATGGGCAAAACCGGTGGCCGTGGTATCAAAGGTCAAAAATCCCGCTCGGGCGTGGCGATCAAGGGCTTTGAAGGTGGGCAAATGCCGATCTATCAGCGCCTTCCCAAGCGCGGCTTTACCAAACCCAACCGCAAGAAATTTGCCGTTGTGAATCTGGGTCTGATCCAGAAATTCGTTGACGACGGCAAGCTGGACGGCAAGGCAGCCATCACCGAGGACGCGCTGATCGCGTCCGGTCTGGTGCGCCGTAAACTGGACGGCGTTCGCGTTCTGGCCAAAGGTGATATCACCGCCAAACTGACCCTCGAAGTCACCGGCGCGTCGAAATCCGCAATCGAAGCTGTCGAAAAGGCGGGTGGCTCATTGACGGTCACAACCGCGCAGGCGGCTGAATAAGAGGTTGTGAGCGGCCAGCGTGCCGCTTACATACCCTTAAGTTTTCCCGAAAACGCCGCCTGGGCCGGAAAACGGCTTTTGGCGGCGTTGTCACTTGAAAGAGACCGCGCATGGTATCTGCAGCAGAACAAATGGCCGCCAACACCAGCTGGTCGGCGCTTGGCAAGGCCACCGATCTACGCAAACGCATCCTATTTACGCTGGGTCTGTTGATCGTCTACCGGCTTGGTACCTATATCCCGGTGCCCGGTATCGACGGCGCGGAGTTGCGTGAGTTCATGGAAGGCGCGGCCTCGTCGATTGGCGGGATGCTGTCGATGTTCACGGGCGGCGCGCTTGGCCGGATGGGCATTTTCGCCCTTGGCATCATGCCCTATATCTCGGCCTCGATCATTGTGCAGCTTCTGGCGGCCATGGTGCCCGCGCTTGAGCAGCTCAAGAAAGAGGGTGAGCAGGGCCGCAAGAAGATCAACCAGTATACGCGCTACGGCACGGTGTTTTTGGCCACGCTGCAATCCTACGGGCTGGCGGTCAGCCTGCAATCGGGCGATCTGGTCACCACACCGGGCTTTTTCTTTATCGCCAGCTGTATGATCACCCTTGTGGGCGGCACGATGTTCCTGATGTGGCTGGGTGAGCAAATCACCGCTCGCGGTGTCGGGAATGGCATTTCGCTGATCATCTTTGTCGGCATCATCGCCGAAGTGCCCGCCGCCTTGGCGCAGTTCTTTGCCTCGGGCCGCTCGGGCGCGATCAGTCCGGCGGTGATCATTGGCGTGATCGTGATGGTGATTGGTGTCATCGCGTTTGTCGTGTTCATGGAGCGCTCGCTGCGCAAGATCCACATTCAGTATCCGCGCCGTCAGGTGGGGATGAAAGTATATGACGGCGGCTCGTCGCATTTGCCGGTCAAGGTAAACCCGGCGGGCGTGATCCCGGCCATCTTCGCCAGTTCACTGCTGCTTCTGCCGACAACGATCAGCACCTTTTCGGGCAATCAGACCAGCCCGGTGATGTCGACCATCATGGCGTATTTTGGCCCCGGACAGCCGCTGTATCTGCTGTTCTTTACAGTGATGATCGTCTTTTTCACCTACTTCTACACCTACAATGTCGCCTTCAAGACGGACGATGTGGCCGACAATCTGAAGAACCAGAACGGCTTTGTGCCCGGTGTCCGGCCGGGTAAGAAAACGGCCGAGTATCTGGATTACGTGGTCACGCGTCTATTGGTGCTCGGCTCGGCTTATCTGGCTGCTGTGTGTATGCTGCCCGAGGTCTTGCGCGGCCAGTTCGCGATCCCCTTCTATTTCGGCGGCACATCTGTATTGATTGTGGTGTCGGTGACGATGGACACGATCCAACAAGTCCAAAGCCACCTGTTGGCCCATCAATACGAAGGGCTGATCGAGAAATCGCAATTGGGCGGCAAGGGCAAAGGCAAAAAGCGCGCCCGCAGGAAAGGGACAGGTCGTAAATGAACATTATCCTTCTTGGACCGCCGGGGGCCGGCAAAGGCACGCAGGCGAGCATCCTTGTCGAGAGCCGCGACATGATCCAACTCTCCACCGGCGACATGCTGCGTGAGGCCAAGGACAGCGGCACCGAAATGGGCAACAAGGTGGCCGGTGTCATGGCCCGCGGTGAGCTGGTGACAGACGACATCGTCATCGGCCTGATCCGCGAAAAACTGCAAGGCGACAAGAAGGGTGGCTTCATCTTCGATGGTTTCCCGCGCACATTGGCACAAGCCGATGCATTGGCCGATCTTCTGGACGAGCAGGGCGAGACGCTAGACGCCGTGATCGAGATGCGCGTCGATGACGAGACCCTGATCAAACGCATCGTTGGCCGCGCCGAAGATGCGCGTGCCGCAGGGCAGGCCGTGCGGGCCGATGACAACGAGGAAAGCGTCAAATTCCGCTTGATGGAATACTATAAGAAAACCGCGCCGCTGATCGGGTATTACTACGCCAAGGGTCAGCTTGAATCCGTTGACGGTTTGGGCGCGATCGACGAGGTCAAGGCGGCAATTGCCGACGCTCTCTAAAATAAGTCCAGAGGGGTTGACGCCCTTTGGAAATCCTCCTAACCAGCACCATCCCATGCAGATTTGATTCTGGCGTGGGGCTGGCCCATTTTGGGCTGATCACCTGAATTCAGCTGCGGCCCGGTGCACTCTGCCTCGGGCCTACGTTGTGAAAAAAGGTTCTGGCGCTACGGAACCGCAACGAAAGGATATGACACGTGGCACGCATTGCCGGCGTTAACCTCCCGACTTCCAAACGGGTGCCTATCGCTCTCACTTACATCACTGGTATCGGCCATTCTTCGGCCCAAGCCATCTGCGAAGCAACTGGTATCGATCAGACCCGTCGCATCAATGAGCTCTCGGATTCCGAGGCTCTGTCGCTGCGCGAATACATCGACGCCAACTACACCGTCGAAGGTGACCTGCGCCGTGAAGTGCAGATGAACATCAAACGTTTGATGGACCTTGGTTGCTATCGTGGTCTGCGTCACCGCCGGAACCTGCCGGTTCGCGGTCAGCGTACGCACACCAATGCCCGCACCCGTAAAGGCCCGGCGAAAGCCATCGCTGGCAAGAAGAAGTAAGGGAGGGCTGACAACATGGCACGTGATACTCGTCGCACCAAGAAAAAAGTTTCCAAGAACATCGCCACTGGCGTTGCTCATGTGAACTCGTCGTTCAACAACACCAAGATCCTGATCTCGGACGTGCAGGGCAATGCAATCGCATGGTCCTCGGCCGGGACAATGGGTTTCAAGGGCTCGCGTAAGTCGACCCCGTATGCCGCCCAGATGGCTGCCGAAGATGCTGGCCGCAAGGCACAGGACCATGGCATGAAGACCCTGGAGGTCGAAGTTCAGGGTCCTGGTTCGGGCCGTGAATCGGCGCTGCGCGCGCTGGCTGCTGTAGGGTTCAACATCACGTCGATCCGCGATGTTACGCCGATCGCGCATAATGGGTGCCGCCCGCCGAAACGCCGCCGGGTCTAAGTTATTTCAAAGGGTGGGGCTGCGCATCTGTCGCGGCCCCAATCCGTTATTTTATCCTCGGGCGTCCCGTGCTTTTGGACATGGAGCCGGGACAGGAATGGAGGGACCGCATGATCCATAAAAATTGGGCAGAACTGATCAAGCCTACACAACTTGACGTCAAGCCGGGCAATGACCCGCTGCGTCAGGCGACCGTGATTGCCGAACCGCTTGAACGCGGCTTTGGTTTGACCCTTGGCAACGCGCTGCGCCGCGTGTTGCTGTCCTCGCTTCAGGGGGCCGCCATCACCAGCGTTCAGATCGACAACGTGCTGCACGAATTCAGCTCGGTTGCAGGTGTGCGCGAAGATGTCACTGACATCGTTCTCAACCTCAAGGGCGTCGCCCTGCGCATGGAAGTCGAAGGGCCCAAGCGGCTGTCGATTTCGGCGAAAGGCCCGGCGGTCGTGACCGCTGGCGATATATCGGACAGTGCCGGTATCGAAGTTCTGAACAAAGAGCATGTCATTTGCCACCTTGACGATGGCGCCGACCTGTTTATGGAACTGACCGTCAACACCGGCAAGGGCTATGTTGCCGCTGACAAGAACAAACCCGAAGATGCGCCCATCGGCATGATCCCGATCGACGCGATCTATTCGCCGGTCAAAAAAGTCAGCTACGATGTGCAGCCCACCCGCGAGGGTCAGGTGCTGGACTATGACAAGCTGACCATGAAAGTCGAAACCGACGGATCGCTGACACCGGATGACGCCGTGGCCTATGCCGCGCGCATCCTGCAAGACCAGCTGTCGATCTTTGTCAACTTCGACGAACCGGAATCAGCTGGCCGCGAGTCGGAAGATGAAGGTTTGGAATTCAACCCGCTGCTGCTTAAGAAAGTGGACGAGTTGGAACTTTCGGTGCGGTCGGCCAACTGCCTCAAGAACGACAACATCGTTTACATCGGCGATCTGATCCAAAAGACCGAAGCCGAGATGCTGCGTACACCGAACTTTGGCCGCAAGTCTTTGAACGAGATCAAAGAAGTGCTGTCGGGTATGGGCCTGCATCTTGGCATGGATGTCGAGGATTGGCCGCCGGACAATATCGAAGATCTGGCCAAGAAGTTCGAAGACCAGTTCTAAAGAAACTGCCCGCTTGGGCAAGCTGTGATCCGGGTGCGCATTCTGTGCGCACCCACCCCCGGGCACCCGCCCCAAGGAGAGCCGGTGACACGCATCGCCGGCCAGACAAAGCAAAACACGTTTAGGAGACTATAAAATGCGTCACGCAAAAGGCTATCGCCGCCTCAACCGTACCCACGAACACCGCAAGGCCCTGTGGGCCAACATGGCCGGATCGCTGATCGAGCATGAGCAGATCAAAACGACCCTGCCCAAAGCCAAGGAACTGCGCCGGATCATCGAAAAGCTGGTCACACTTGGCAAGCGCGGCGACCTGCACGCACGCCGTCAGGCGGCCTCGCAGCTTAAGCAGGATCAGTACGTCGCGAAACTGTTCGACGTTCTGGGCCCGCGCTACAAAGACCGTCAGGGCGGCTATGTGCGTGTTCTAAAGGCGGGCTTCCGCTATGGTGACATGGCACCGATGGCGATCATCGAATTCGTCGACCGTGATGTCGATGCAAAGGGCGCGGCTGACCGCGCTCGCGTTGCCGCCGAAGAAACGGCCGCCGCTGAAGAATAAGAGATTGAAACCAAATGGTTTCATTTTGGGCCCCTGCCAGATTGGCGGGGGCCTTTTGCGTTCGATTGGCTGGTGGTCCTTGCGCCGGGCGTTGCGATGCTTGCAATGTCCCGATGCACTTCGCATATGCTGCGAACAGACGATGCAGGAGGGATAACAGTGATCAGGGCGCTTTTTATTGTGTTGATGGTCTTTGCCATCCCGGCATGGGCGGACACCCGTGTTCCGACCAGTCAGGCGGAAATCTCGCTTGGGTTTGCGCCTGTGGTCAAGCGGACTGTGCCTGCTGTCGTCAACATCTACGCGCGCCAGATCGTCAATGTGCGCTCCAGCCCATTCAGCCGCGACCCCTTTTTCCAAAACCTGTTCAGGGATTTCGACGTGCCACAGCAGCGCGTGCAAAATTCGTTGGGGTCGGGTGTGATCTTGTCATCCGATGGGATCGTCGTGTCGAATTATCATGTGGTCGGCGAGGCCACGGATATCAGGGTGGCCTTGAATGATCGCCGGGAATTTTCGGCGCGTGTTCTGTTGTCGGATCAGGAAAGTGATCTGGCCATTTTGCAGCTTGAGGATGCCCCACAGATGCCCGCGTTGCCCCTGCGGGACAGCGATACTGTCGAGGTGGGCGAATTGGTGCTGGCCATCGGCAATCCTTTTGGCGTTGGTCAAACCGTCAGCAGCGGAATCGTGTCAGGGCTGGCGCGGTCGGGCACGGCCACCGGCAACGGGCGGGGCTATTTCATTCAGACCGACGCGCCGATCAACCCCGGCAACTCTGGCGGTGCATTGGTGGATGTGAACGGTGAACTGATCGGGATCAACACCCAGATCCTAAGCCGCTCGGGCGGCTCGAACGGGATTGGCTTTGCCATCCCCTCGGCGTTGGTGGCGCAATTCGTGGCGCAGGCGCGGGCAGGCGAAACCCAGTTTCAGCGCCCTTGGGCCGGTTTGGGTGGCCAACCGGTCAGCGCCGACTTGGCCGAAGGTCTGGGGCTGGATCGCCCCGGCGGGTTGGTCATATCCGAGGTTCATCCGCAAAGCGCCTTTGCCGCTGCCGGGATTGCGCCGGGCGATGTGATCAGCGCGGTCGATGGCCAGCCGGTCAATACACCGGCTGAAATGATTTTTCGGATGTCTGTCGCGGGCATTGGCGCCGAGGCGACAATCACGCGTTTGCGCCAAGGCCAAGCCGAGGAGATAACCCTGACGCTGACCGCTCCACCTGATACCCCGCCGCGCGCTCAGTCGCAAACCGGGCGCAGCGCCGCGATTCCGGGAATGACAGTTTCAACCATCAACCCTGTTGTGCTGGCGCAATATGATCTGCCCTTGGCGGCCAGCGGCGTTGTGGTGGATGACCCGGGGGCAGTTGGTGGTCGCGTTGGCCTGCGACCGGGGGATATATTGCGCAAGGTCAATGGCGTGGATGTGGCCAATACCGACAGCGCACGTGCCCTGCTGACCGACGCGCGGGGGCGTCTGACACTTGAGGTGCAGCGCGGCGGGCAGCGTCTGGTCATGCGGTTTCGGCTGTAATACATGACCGATCTGTTCGACACTCCCGGCGAAACGCCCCCAAGCACAAACGAACCGCGCCCTTT
>DATFJQ010000128.1:0-20542 GCA_035269125.1 Roseovarius sp. | reverse complement strand
CTTGTGGAGAGAGGGCGAACGGCGGCAGAGGGCCGTGTGTGTCGCGCACCGCGCCCACGACACCCGACTTTGCAAACTCCGCTACCTGCGCAAAGCTGACATTCTTGCCTTGCGCGGAATCAAGGCGCGGAGCGCCGCCGCGCATCGCCGGGCCGCCCCCCGGCACGGCGATTTGGTTGTTCAATGCGCTTTGCTTGGCGGTTTCGCGCCAGTGGTTGGGATAAAGTGCTTCGGCTCAGTGGTTGGATCGCCGCACCCCGGCCCGTCGATGCGCAGCTCATTTTCCGATATCCCAAAAGGGCTCTCACCCGGCTTTCGCCGCATGTTAAACGAAAGGCAGCTTTCGGGAACCGGCCCAAACTTTGCAAACTCCGCACCCTGCGCATTGCCGACGCGCCCCCACGCGGCGGCGATTTGGTGAGGCTGGGCGCATTGCTCTGATGTCTTTCGGATTTGGCTGACATAAAGGGCCCCGACCCTTCGTCGCTTCGCCACCGCGCGCGTTGGCAATGCGCGGCTTGATCCGGCGTCTGCTCCATCCCGCTAAAGGTCAGCGGCGACCCAAGAAACTTACGTCAGACGCAGAGCTTCAGTATCCCTTGTCCCGGTCAACGAGATGCAAAAACGGCTCCCCTGCCTCGCCGCGCCGGATGTTTTCGGCGATCACCCGCGCGGCCGAGGCGGGGCGCGTCTCGGACGCAATATGCGGTGTGACGGTGACATTGGGATGCGCCCAATAGGGGTGATCTGCGGGCAGGGGTTCGGTGCGGAACACGTCCAGCGTGGCCTGTGCAATTTGCCCGCTGTCCAAGGCCGCCAGCAAGGCCGCATCGTCAATCAGCGACCCGCGCCCGGGATTTATCACAATGGCCCCTTGCGGCAGCATCGCCAGTGTTTCGGCGCTCAGTATGTTCGCGGTGTCTGGTGTGGAGGGCAGCAAAAGGATAACGATGGCAGCGTTGGACAAAGCGTCTTGCAGGCCCGTATCACCCGACAAGCAGGTGATGCCCTCGATCGTTTTGGACGAGCGGCTCCAGCCGGTCACGGCAAAGCCTAACTGCGCAAGCGCCTGCGCACAGGCCTGCCCCAAGGCCCCAAGCCCAAGGATCGTCACCGGGCGGTCGCAGGCCAGCGGCGGTATGTCCTTGCGCCATACCCCATCCTGATTGAGCACATGCAAATCGGTGTTGAGGTGATGGCGCAAGGTGTGGCCGGTGACCCATTCCATCATGCCGCGGGTCAGGCCTTGGTCAACCATGCGTGCCAAGGGCTGCGTCAGGGTCGGGTTGCCAACCACGTCCTCCACCCCGGCCCAAAGGTTAAGCACCGCTTTTGTGCGGGTATAGGGCGTGAAATCCTGAACCTCGCTATTGGGGGCGTAGACGATGTAATCCACCTGCTCGGCGGGCATATCCATCGCCAATCGCGCCTTTACCCCGGCGTCGGACAGGGCGTTTCTTAGCGGGGTTTCGTAAGCGTCCCACCGATCGGGGCGGGCGGCAAACAATACATTGACGGGCATCAGTGTCACCTTGGTTTGTGGATATGGGCGCTTTGGATCAGGCCAAAGCCGATCATCAGAACCAGCATGGCCGATCCGCCATAACTGACCAACGGCAGCGGAACACCCACCACCGGCGCAAGCCCCATGACCATCGACATATTTACAGCGAAGAACAAGAAGAACGTGACCGCGACGCCAATGGTCAGCAAGGACGAAAACCTGTCGCGGTTGCTAAGGGCTGTCGCCACGCAGAACACAAGGATCAGCGTATAAAGCCCCAGCAACGACACGCCGCCAACAAATCCGAATTCCTCGGCCAGCGTGGTGAATATGAAATCGGTATGCTTTTCCGGCAAAAAGTTCAGCCGCGATTGCGTGCCCTGCATGAAACCGCGCCCCGTCCAGCCGCCGGACCCAAGGGCAATCTTGGATTGCGTGATGTGATAGCCTGCCCCCAACGGATCTGACGATGGGTCAAGAAACGTGTCAATCCGGCGGTATTGGTAATTGGCCAGCAACTGCCAATCGGTGCCGCGACTTTGAAAAACGGCGGTGACCAGCGAAACGCCAAAGGCGATGACGGCGGCGAAATAGGCCCAATGCACCCCGGCCACGAACATCATCACACCGCCGCCGGTCAGCAGCAAAATCGCAGTTCCAAGATCGGGCTGGCCCAATACCAGTGCGACAGGCAGCAGGATCATGGCAATCGGGGCCATGACCCAGACCGGGCGCGAGACGCGGTTCATCGGCAACCAGTCGTAATAGGCCGCCAAGATCATGATCAGGCAGATTTTCATAAGCTCTGATGGCTGAAGACGCATAAAGCCCAGATCAATCCAGCGTTGCGCCCCCATTCCGACAGTTCCGAAAAACTCGACCGCCAGCAGCAACAGCACCGAAGTGCCATAAGCCACAACCGCCATGTTGCGCCAGAACCAGATTGGGATCATCGCGACGACCAGCATTATAGCAAAGCCAAGGGCATAGCGTTTCATTTGCGGTTCGGCCCAAGGCGAAAACGAACCGCCCGCGACAGAATACAGCATGAGAAATCCAACCCCGGCGACGGCGGTTATCAAGAGCGCCAGCGGCCAGTTCAAAAACAAGATCTTGCGCAGCCCGCTTGGTGTGCTTTTGACCGTATATTCAAGATAGCTCATGCGCGGTCGCTCTCGTCTCGGTCATCCGCGGGGCGGGTGCGGCGCAGGCGCTCTTGCTGCGATTGAATGCGGCCACGGTCCTTTGCGGGATAGGCGGTAAGGGGGGGATCCTCGCCATAAAGGGCCTGCAGGGTGATATCTCGTGCAATCGGGGCCGCTGCGGTTGATCCGCCACCACCATGTTCGACCACGACAGCCACGGCGATCTTGGGGGCATCGTAGGGCGCGAAATTGACAAACAATGCGTGATCACGCCGTTCCCACGGCAAATCCGAGTTGCGGGTCACGCCCCGCGCGCGCTCGGCAGCGGTGATGTTGCGAACTTGGCTGGTGCCGGTTTTTCCGGCCATGCGAAACGCGTCTTCGATGATGCGGCTGGAATAGGCGGTACCGCGACGATTGTTCGACACCGCATGCATGGCTTTGCGCACCTCGCGCAGATTGTTTTCGTTCAACCCAAGGCTTTCGCCATGGCCGGTGGGTTGTTCCACCCCGTCAATGGATTTGATCAGGCGTGGGGTGATGCTGCGGTTGGTGGCCAGCCGCGCCGTCATGATGGCAAGCTGAAGTGGCGAGCTTAGAACAAAGCCCTGACCGATCGAGGCGTTCACGCTGTCGCCAATCACCCAGCTTTCGCCTTTGTTGATCAGCTTCCAATCCTTGGTCGGCGTCAGTCCGGCCGCAACCGAGGTTAACGGCAGATCGTGGGCAATTCCCAGTCCAAGGCGCTTTGCCATCGCGCTGATGTTCTCGATGCCGACCCGGAGCGCCATTTCGTAATAATAGACATCGCAACTGTCGCGCAGGGATCGGTGCAGATCGACATTGCCATGCCCGCCACGTTTCCAGCAGTGAAACCTGCGGCCGCTGACCTCAAGGTGGCCGGGGCAGTAAACGGTTTCACCCGGATCGAGCAGCCCCGCCTCAAGTGCCGCAAGGGCGGTGACCATCTTGAAGGTCGACCCCGGCGGATAGATGCCCTGCACTGCCTTGTTGGGCAGCGGGCGGTATTTGTTGTCCAGCAAGGCCTTGTATTCATTGACCGAAATTCCGCGCACAAACAGGTTTGGGTCAAAGCTGGGCGATGAGGCGCAAGCCAGCAGATCGCCTGTTTCACAGTCGATCACAACGGCAGCGGCGCTTTCTTCGGCCAGTCGGGCGTGGATGTAGGATTGCAACTCGTTGTCGACGGTGATTTGCAGGTCGGCCCCGGCCTGCCCCTCGCGCCGGTCCAACTCGCGCATAATGCGCCCCGAGGCGTTGACCTCGACCCGCTTGTTGCCGGCCTTGCCGCGCAACAGGTCTTCGCGCTGCGCCTCAAGCCCGATCTTGCCGATCTGAAAACGTGGGATCAAAAGCAATTGGTCCGGGGCATCTATGCGTTCAAGGTCGCGTTTGCTGACAGGCCCGACATAGCCAACCAGATGCGCGTAATCTGCGCCGCGCGGATACCGCCGCGACAGGCCGACCTCGGGGGTGATCCCCGGCAGGGCGGGGGTGTTCGCGGCCACCCGGCTGATATCGCCCCAACTGACGCGGTCGGCCACCGTCACGGGTGTATCGCCGCGCAGTTCGCTGAGGTCACGGCGGGCGCGGTCCAGCTCGTCCGGGTCCAGTTCGACCAGTTTTGCCAATCGCGCGATCACCGCGTCAACATCGCCAGCCTCTTCGCGGACCATGGTAATCCGGTAGCTTGGCACGTTTTCGGCGACGACGGCGCCGTTCCGGTCGAATATGCGGCCGCGTGCCGGTGGGATCAGCCGGATTTTGATCCGGTTTTCCTCGGCGAGCAGGCGAAACTGATCGGCTTGGTCGACTTGCATGAACCGCATGCGCAGACCCAACACGCCGATAAACGCCGCCTGCGCCCCGCCAAGGATCATGGCGCGCCGTGTGATCCGGCGCAGGCTTTCGGCATTGTCACGGGGCAAGCGTTTCATGGGCGGCCTCCAAGGGCGTCAACGTCACCGGGTGCAATTTTGCGGACCCGTAACACCACCTGCGAGACCACTGCGACGATTGGATAAATCAGCAGCGTCGCAATGAATTGCATCAAGCTTAACCCAAGAGGAGCCTGATCGACCAAAAGCACCGCCAAGATAAGCCTGTAACCAAGTGTCAGGGCAATGAGGGTTGTCGCCACGTTCAGCCACTCCATGGCGAATGTCAGATCCCTGAGGCCTGCCTCGCGGGTGCGCAGGGTTTGCGACGCGATCACCACAAGGGCCGACCACAGGCCGGGGGGGCGTTGAAACAGCAAATCCGCCAATAGAAACACAGCCGCAATCAATAGCGGCGGCACGTAATCGGGCCGACGCAAGACCCAAGCAAAGGTCAGGGCCAGCATCACATCCGGGCCCGCCCATCCGCGAGGAAGCGTATCAAGCGGCAAAAGGTGTAGAAAAATCAAACTCATGCACAACATCAGATAAAGCGCGCGCATGCCCCATCTATTGGGTGTTCGCAACTCAGCCATTGCCGGCCTCGCGTGGGATCATGTTCTCGGGGGCTGGATGGCCCGAACTGTCAGGCAATGCCTCGGGCGCGATCAAGCGGCCTGGCTGGTCCAGTTTCTCGTTGCTGTAACTGCGCAAGACGCGCAGAAATTCCAGCCGTTCGTAATCCGCAGACAGCCGAACCCGCATGCGACCGCCGGGATCTTGGGCCACTTGCCCCACCAACAAACCCGCCGGAAAGACATTGCCATCGCCCGATGTCATTACGCGATCTCCGGGGCGGATTGTTTCAGGGGCTTCGATAAAATCAACAAACGGCGCGGCGGTGTTGTCACCGATCAACAGGGCGCGTTGTCCCGAGGGTTGGATCGTCACCGGCACCCGGCTGGAGGTATCCGTCAGCAGTACGACCCTTGCGGTGTTGTTGCCAACGCCTGATATGCGGCCGACCAGCCCAAGCCCGTCCATCGCCGCCCAACCATCCATTATGCCATCACGACTGCCCACATTGATCAAAACCGATTGCCGAAAGGGTGAGCCGCTGTCGGCCATGACAACACCGGTGACATAGGTCAGGCGCGGATCAAGCTGCACATTGTTCAAATCCAGCAGGCGGGCGTTTTCCTGTTCCAATTGCAACGCGGCTTCTTTCCACGCTTTCATTTGCTGCAATTCGCGGCGCAATTCCTGATTTTGCCGATAGATGCGCTGATAGCTTTGGAAATCACGCATGATGTTCACGGTCGCTGTCACCGGCGCCATGGCCCAGTCAAAACTGGGCACGACATGGTCGACCACTTGGGCGCGAAAGCGTTCGACGCGCGGGCTGTCAATCCGCCACAGCAGAAACAGGCCAAGCAGGCACAACAAAACCACACCCAGCAACAACCGCTTAAGCGGGCCGGTGAAGTCCTCGGACTGTGCGCGGTCCTTTGCCAATCGTGTCCCCTTTTAGGAAAAGGGTGGTGGGTTCAGCTGTCGTAGTCAATCGCGTGGCGCAGCTGTTTTTCAAACTCCAGCGCCTTGCCAGTGCCAAGAGCAACGCAATTCAGACTGTCATCGGCGATTGAGACGGCCAGCCCGGTTTGCTCGCGCAAGGCCAAGTCCAGATCGCCCAACAACGCGCCACCGCCCGTCAGCATGACGCCACGATCAACGATATCAGCGGCCAGATCAGGTGGGGTCGCCTCCAATGCGGTCATGACGGCTTCGCAAATCGCCTGAACGGGTTCGGACAAGGCCTCGGCGACTTGCGCCTGACTGATTTCTGTTTCCTTGGGCACGCCGTTCAGCAGGTCGCGCCCGCGGATCTGCATCGAGGTGCCGCGCCCGTCATCGGGCATACGCGCGGTGCCGATCGAGGTTTTGATGCGTTCGGCGGTGGCTTCGCCGACCAATAGGTTTTGCTGGCGGCGCAGATAATTGATGATCGCCTCGTCCATGCGGTCACCGCCCACCCGGACCGAGCGCGCGTAGACGATATCGCCCAAAGACAGAACTGCCACCTCGGTTGTGCCGCCGCCGATATCCACCACCATTGACCCGGTCGGATCGGTGATCGGCATGCCCGCGCCGATGGCAGCGGCAATCGGTTCGGCAATCAGGCCCGCGCGCCGCGCGCCCGCCGACAACACTGATTGACGAATGGCGCGTTTTTCAACGGGTGTCGCGCCGTGCGGAACACAAACGATGATCTTGGGCTTTGAAAAGGTCGACCGCTTGTGCACCTTGCGAATGAAGTGCTTGATCATGGCCTCGGCGGTGTCGAAATCAGCGATGACCCCTTCGCGCATCGGGCGGATCGCCTCGATGCTGCCGGGTGTCCGGCCCAGCATCAGCTTGGCGTCTTCGCCCACCGCCAGCACCTTTTTGACCCCGTCTTTGACGTGGTAGGCCACGACCGAGGGTTCCGACAGGATGATGCCGCGCCCTTTCACATAGACCAGCGTGTTCGCAGTCCCCAGGTCAATGGCCATATCAGAAGAGAAAAGACCCGGGATGTTTTGAAAGATTGGCATTGGCGCATTCGTCCTGTCATCGAATAGATACTCGGGCCCGCGACTCGACTGTCCTGACCAGTTGCTCTTATAGAACGGGGCCACCACCGGTTAAAGGGCCACTTTTGATGGCTAAGCGTCAATCTGCCGGGATAAAAATGGTGCTGCTGGAGAGAATCGAACTCTCGACCTCTCCCTTACCAAGGGAGTGCTCTACCTCTGAGCTACAGCAGCACATCGTGGCGCGCTGATTAGACGCTTATCTTGACCGGTGCAAGCGTAATCTGGACGCTTTTTTGCGCCTGCTGTAGAGAAGGGGAATGAAAGAAAAACAACCCGGCAAAAAGCCCGACAAAAAGGCATCGGACCGTGAGGATCGTCTAAAGGCGGCCTTGAAGGCAAATCTTGCGCGCCGTAAGGCGCAAATGCGCGGTCGCACACCGGATGATACGGCAGGCCCCTCCAAGGACAAGGACTAGAGCAGATGGATTCGATTATCGTGACGGGCAATGGCCCACTCAGTGGCCAGATACCCATTGCAGGGGCCAAGAATGCCTGCCTGACCCTGATGCCCGCCACCTTGTTAAGCGAAGAGCCGCTGACGCTGACCAACGCGCCCCGGCTGAGCGACATCAAAACCATGTCGGCGTTGCTGCAATCACTGGGCGCAGAGGTGACGCAGTTACAGGATGGTCAGGTTCTGGCCATGTCCAGCCATGCCTTGGACAATCACGTGGCCGATTATGAAATCGTGCGAAAAATGCGGGCGTCTATCCTTGTGCTTGGGCCGCTTCTGGCGCGTGACGGGCACGCGGTGGTGTCGCTGCCCGGCGGCTGTGCGATTGGCGCGCGTCCGGTTGATTTGCACCTGCGCGCGCTTGAGGCCATGGGCGCGGAGCTTGAGTTGAAAGACGGCTACGTGCACGCCAAGGCCCCCGGTGGCCTGAAGGGGGGCACGGTCGACTTTCCGCTGGTGTCTGTCGGGGCGACCGAAAACGCGCTGATGGCGGCCACATTGGCCAAGGGCACGACGGTTCTGAAAAACGCCGCGCGCGAGCCGGAAATCGTGGACTTGGCCGATTGCCTGCGGCGCATGGGCGCGCAGATTGACGGCGATGGCACGGACACGATCACCATTCAGGGCGTCGACCGCCTTGGCGGGGCAACCCATCCGGTGGTGACCGACCGTATCGAATTGGGCACCTACATGTTGGCCCCCGCGATTTGCGGCGGCGAGGTGGAATGCCTTGGGGGCCGCATTGATCTTGTCGGTGCGTTTTGTGAAAAACTTGACGCCGCCGGGATCGAGGTGACAGAAACGGCCAAGGGTCTGAAGGTCGCACGCCGGAATGGCCGCGTGAAAGCCGTGGATGTCACGACCGAGCCATTTCCCGGCTTTCCGACCGATTTGCAGGCCCAGATGATGGCCTTGATGTGCACCGCCGAAGGTGAAAGCGTGCTTGAGGAAAAGATTTTCGAGAACCGCTTCATGCACGCCCCCGAACTTATGCGGATGGGGGCCAAGATTGACGTTCAAGGCGGCATCGCCAAAGTGACCGGGGTTGAGCGGCTAAAAGGAGCCCCCGTGATGGCGACCGACCTGCGCGCCAGCGTGTCGCTGATCCTTGCAGGCTTGGCCGCCGAAGGCGAAACGATTGTAAACCGTGTGTATCACCTTGATCGCGGCTATGAGCGGGTCGAGGAAAAACTGGGCAATGTGGGCGCAAAGATTGAACGGGTGTCAGGCCAGTGACGGAGGACGCAACATTTGAAGACGGCCGCGAGGCGCCGCTGAATCTTGGGGCGTTCGACCCTGATGACTTGCAGGTGATCTCCTCGCTGACGCAAGACGCGGTGTTTCCGAGTTCGGAAATGAGCTGGCAGGCCGGTCAACGGCGCTTTGCCATCCTGCTGAACCGTTTCCGGTGGGAGGATCAGGGCCGCGCGCGCCATGCGCCGGAACGTGTGCAATCGGTGTTGGTGGTCGATAATGTGCTAAAAGTGGCCAGCCAAGGCATCGAACGCTCGGACGCCGATACCATCTTTTCGCTGTTGTCGATCAGCTTTCATCCCGGTGAAGAGGGCAGTGGTCATGTGTTGCTGACATTGGCGGGTGACGGGGCCTTGCGGCTTGAGGTCGAGGCGCTTGAAGTGACCTTGAAAGATGTCACGCGGCCCTATGTTGCGCCATCCCGGAAAACGCCCGATCACGGGTGAGTGCCGCTTGCACCGCCTGATCGCTTGGACCGGACGGTGCAACGGGACGTGCGGTGTTGGTTATTCCTGGATCGACTCCAGATAATACGCCAGCGACAGCAGGCGCCCGCGCACAATCGCTTCGGCACCATAGGGGCCTGCATCCTCGATATCGCGTTTGAACCGGCTGCCCCACACGGGCATCGGGTAGCCGTGGCCGCGGATACCTTGGCGACCATCAATCGTGTGAATGACCGCCAGCATCGGAAACTGCCCATCATTTGCCGCCGATAGCCCCGTCAGCGGCGGAACCGGAACCGTCATCAACTCGGCCAGCGGCCCGTCGCCCGCGCCGCTTTCACCATGGCACGAGGCGCATGCATCCATGTATTCCTGTTTGCCCGCATCATCCGCGTGCGCTGCAGTGACCAATACCAGACCCAAAGTGACTCCAAGACCTTTCAAATATGTGCTCAACATGATCATTTTCTCCCATTAATCGCGCGATCCCTCGGCCCAAGGCCGGTATCAGACAGTGCCAAAATGCGGGGCAGGAGGCATTAATCCCGATTAATCGGGTGCATCTATCGCAAATGGCCTATGTGATCGTGGGTTGAGGCGCGGCGGCCCACGTTCTAAAGCTTGCCCAACAAGGAGAGTCCCGATGCCCGTATTCTTGGATGCGAAAGCGCCTGATTTCGAAACGGCCTTTGCCCAGCTTCTGACCGCCAAGCGTGAAGAGTCGCCCGATGTCGATGATACGGTCGCCGCGATCATTGCGGATGTGCGCAACCGTGGCGATGCCGCGCTGATCGAGCTGACCGCCAAGTTCGACCGCTTGGAGCTGACCCCCGAAACCCTCCGCTTCACCCCCGAAGAGGTGGATGCGCTGATTGCCGATGTGCCCTTGCACGAACGCCAAGCCCTGCAAATCGCTGCCGACCGCATCCGTGCCTATCACGAACGCCAATTGCCCGAGGATGCCAGTTGGACCGATGAGGCAGGCGCCACCCTTGGCTGGCGCTGGACGCCGGTCAGTGCGGCGGGGCTTTATGTGCCGGGTGGGCTGGCCTCGTACCCATCATCTGTTTTGATGAACGCTATCCCTGCCAAGGTCGCCGGGGTTGAACGGCTGGCCATTACCGTGCCCACACCGGACGGGCAAGCCAACCCGCTGGTTTTGCTGGCCGCGCGTCTGGCCGGGGTGGACGAAATTTACCGCATCGGCGGTGCGCAGGCGATTGCCGCGCTGGCCTACGGCACCGAAACGATCGCGCCTGTCGACAAGATCACCGGGCCGGGCAACGCCTTTGTCGCTGCCGCCAAGCGGCGGGTTTTCGGGCGCGTGGGCATTGATATGATTGCCGGGCCGTCGGAAATTCTGGTGATCGCGGATCGCGACAACAACCCCGATTGGATCGCGCTTGATATGCTCAGCCAAGCCGAACATGACGAAAGCGCGCAGTCGATCCTGATCACCGATGATCCGGCCATGGCCAAGGCGGTTACGGCGGCGATTGACCGCCACCTGCATAGCTTGGAACGCCGCGAGATTGCCGGCGCAAGCTGGCGTGATTTCGGTGCGATCATCACCGTGCCGGACTTGGACCGTGCCGCCGAATTGTCGAACCGCATTGCGCCGGAACATCTGGAACTGTGTGTCGGGGATGCCGACGGGCTGGCCGAAAAAATCACCCATGCGGGGGCGATTTTCCTTGGGGCGTGGACGCCCGAGGCGATTGGCGATTACGTGGGCGGACCCAACCACGTTCTGCCCACGGCGCGTTCGGCGCGCTTTTCGTCGGGTCTGAGCGTGCTGGATTTTGTCAAGCGCACAACCATGGCCCGGATGACGCCGGCCGCCCTGCGTGCGATCGGCCCCGCCGCCGAAACATTGGCCACCTCCGAAAGCCTGCAAGCCCACGGCCTGTCGGTGACAGCCCGCCTTAACCATTTGAACGAGCAATAATACAATGTCGCGTATCAGTCATATCGAGTTGGACGACGCCAACCTGCCGCCGCCCACCCCCGAAATCGAGCAAGAGCGCAAAGTCGCGATGTTCGATCTGATCGAAGAAAATTCCTTTGTGCTGCCCAAGCGCGATGACCGGATGGCACCGGATGGCCCCTATCGGGTGGGCCTTTCGATCCGCGACAAGCGGTTGGTGTTCGATATCCGCACCGAGGATGATAGCCCTGCGGCTGAATTCCATCTGTCCCTGTCGCCGTTTCGGCAGGTGGTCAAAGATTACTGGCAAATTTGCGAAAGCTATTTTGACGCGGTCAAAAACATGCCACCGGCACAGATCGAAACCATCGACATGGCCCGCCGTGGCATCCACAACGAAGGCGCGCGCATTCTGGAAGAACGGCTAGAGGGCAAGGCCGAGATCGACAACGACACGGCCCGCCGCCTGTTCACGCTGATCTGCGTGCTGCATTTCGGGGGCTGAGCGCAGTGGTCGGCCCACTTCCTCAGTCGGTCTTGTTCTGCTGCGATCATAACGCAGTGCGGTCGCCCATGGCCGAGGGCATCATGAAAAAGTTCTATGGCGCAGACACTTATGTGCAATCCGCCGGTGTCAAAAGTGACATGGAGGTGGATGGCTTTTCAATCGCTGTCTGCGATGAGATCGGCGTTGAATTGGCGCGCCATCGCACCCGCAGTTTTGATGAAATGGAACAGTGGGGCGATGATTTGTCCTCGTTCGACCTTATCGTGGCGCTGAGCCCGGCCAGTCAGCGCAAGGCGCTGGAATTGACGCGGGTGTTTCATCTGGACGTGATCTATTGGCCGATCATGGACCCGTCGGGCCTTGGCGAAACCCGCGAGGCCAAGCTGGCCGCTTACAGACAAACCCGCGATCAGATCATTTCACACCTCAAGGATCGTTGGGGCGCACCAAAGGACATGACATGACCCAAACCGTCAAAGCCTATTTCGATGCGTTCAACACGGGCGATGTGGCGGGCATGCTGGCCTGTCTTGCCGATGACGTGGCGCATCACGTGAACGAGGGGCAGATTCGCACCGGCAAAGAGGCGTTCCGCGCCTTTTGCGAGCATATGAACCACTGCTATCGCGAAAACCTGACCGACATGGTGATTTTCGAGGCCGAAGGCGGCACGCGCGCGGCGGCTGAATACGTGGTGAACGGCACCTATCTAAACACCGATGACGGCCTGCCAGCGGCCAGCGGACAAACCTACCGTTTGCCAGCCGGGTCGTTCTTTTCGCTGGAAAACGGACTGATCACGCGGGTTGTCACCTACTACAATCTGGCCGACTGGCTTCGGCAAGTCAAAGGATGATCCGGGTTGCGCGGCTGACCGGGGCCGATCTGGCCGCAGCATTGCCGGATGTGGCGCGGCTGCGGATCAAGGTGTTTCGCGACTGGCCCTATCTGTATGACGGGGATGAAGCCTATGAGCGGGATTACCTGCAAACCTACCGTGACAGCCCCGATGCCATCCTTGTCGCGGCGTTTGATGGCGATCGTCTGGTTGGGGCTTCGACCGGCACACCGATGGAAGACCATGCCGAGGATTTCGCCGCCGCGTTCGACGGGCAGGGGATTGACCTGAACGATATCTTTTATTGTGCCGAAAGCGTCCTGTTGCCCGAGTATCGCGGGCAAGGGATTGGCCACGCATTTTTCGATGCGCGCGAAGGGCATGCGCGGGCCATGGGCCGGCGTTACGTGGCCTTTTGTGGGGTGGTGCGGCCAGATGATCACCCGCTGAGGCCTGCGCAGTATCACCCGCTTGATCCTTTCTGGCGCAAGCGCGGGTATACCCCAGTTGAGGGCGCGGTGGCACAGTTTCGATGGAAAGACATCGACCAACCAGATGAGACCGCGCATGCGCTGCAATTCTGGATGCGGCTTCTGTCCGAGGCCTGACAGGGGGCAAGCGCCGCTGGTGCAAGGGAAATTGTTGCGCTGTGGGCGTTTCGCGACGCTGCCGGAAAATCTGCCCAGAAAACCCTTTGCAGGACTTCCCAGGGTGATTCGCCTCTGTTAACCTTTGGATAATAAAAAAATAAAAGGCAGGCATACAGGCATGGGAACGGGCTTTAAGGGCGCGTTTGTCATCTCCTGGTCGCAGACGGAAGTGGACGGTTTGGGCGCCGCTCCTGTACAGGCATTGAATGTTGGGGCCGCGTGGTCTTGGCACGGTGATCTGGTGCGGGTGGATGGGCCAAGTGAAGTACTGCGCCTAGAGCAGGCAGACGGACAGAAGAATTGCCGCAAGCGGGCGGCGCGGTTGGTGCAACGCTTGGTTGGCGCGGCGCGAACGAACAAACGGGATATTAGCCAAATCAAGGTGAATGAACCGCTGATGGACAGCGGATTTGTCGTGACCGATGGCGCGCGAAGTTTCACCATAACCTTGATCGAGGTCGGGGAGGGCGCCCCCCCGCTATTGATGTTTTTCGACGAGATCCCGCCGGCCAATACGGAAATGTGGGTGGTGCATCACTCGGTCGAGAGCAATCGGCATCCGGCCTCTACCGGGCCGGAGACCGGCGGTGTGATTTGTTTTACACCGGGCACCCGGATTGAAACCCCCGAAGGCCCGCGTCTTGTGGAAGAGTTGCGCGAAGGCGACCGTGTGCAAACCAAAGACAACGGCGCCCAAGAAGTGCAATGGATCGGCAGTCGTCGCATGTCGGGCGCGCGTCTTTTTGCGATGCCGCATTTGCGGCCTGTGCGTATTCGCGCTGGGGCTTTGGGGATCGAACGGCCCGATCAGGAATTGCTGGTGTCGCCCGAACACCGAATGCTGATCAAGGGCGATGTTGCACGCGCCCTGTTCAACACGCCCGAGGTATTGGTGACGGCGCGGGATCTGATCAACAACGGCTCGATCGCGGTTGATGTGCATATGCGCGAGGTGACCTATTATCACCTGCTTTTGCCCGATCATCAGATATTATGGGCCAACGGTGTCGAAACCGAAAGCTTTCACCCGGCCAGCACGGCCTTGTCCACGCTGGCCCCAGAGGATCGCGCGCGGCTGCTTGGGCTTGATCCGATGCTTGAGCAAGAGCCGCAACGCTACGGCGGGTTTGCCCGCCGCAGCCTGAGCGCGTCAGAGGCCGCTTTGCTGGCCCATGAAGCGGCATAAAGGGGCGTTCCGCGTTTTCCGACCGGGCCGGTTGACACGGCCCGGATAAGGCGTATAAGCGCGGCTTAATTGGTGTTGGTGGCCCCCGCAAGGGGATGCCTGTCATTCCGGCAACATCCGGAAAGAGGACAACGCCCTTCGAAACCTGAACGAAGGAGATCAGCCGTGACAAAACGCACGTCTGCCAAGTACAAAATTGACCGCCGGATGGGTGAAAACATCTGGGGTCGTCCGAAATCCCCCGTCAACCGTCGTGAATATGGCCCCGGCCAGCACGGTCAGCGCCGCAAGGGCAAGCTGTCTGACTTTGGTCTGCAGTTGCGCGCCAAGCAGAAGCTGAAAGGCTACTACGGCGATCTGACGGAAAAACAATTCCGCCGCATCTTCCGCGAAGCCGAGCGTCTGCGCGGCGACACCGGTGAGCTGCTGATCGGTCTGCTGGAGCGTCGCTTGGATGCTGTCGTCTACCGTGCCAAATTCGTGCCGACCGTGTTCGCCGCGCGCCAGTTCGTCAACCACGGCCATGTCCGTGTGAACGGCAAAAAGGTCAACATCCCCTCCTACCGCGTGAAAGAGGGTGACGTGATCGAAGTGCGTGATCGCTCCAAGCAAATGGCGGCCCTGTTGGAAGCCACGCAACTGCCCGAGCGTGACGTTCCCGACTACATCGACGCCGATCATTCCAAGATGAGTGCAACATTCGTCCGCACACCGGGCCTGGGCGACGTGCCCTATCCGGTGATGATGGAACCGAACCTCGTCATCGAATTCTACGCTCAGAACTAAGCGTTCTGACAGAGTTCCAAAAGGCCGCGACGGGGTTCCCGCCGCGGCCTTTTTTATGTGTGTTCCGCCGCTATGTCTGCGGCAAGTGTGCCACGGTCGCGCACCACCCGGACTGGGTGGCGTTTGAGGCTGGTCAAGGCCAAGGGGCAAAGCTAGAACACCGGTCAAGGAGTATGCGTCATGACCAAGATCAAGCCACAACCCGGTATTCTGGAGATCGACCTGTATGAGGGCGGTGCATCTCATATCGAAGGAATATCCAACGTGGTCAAGCTCAGCTCGAACGAAAATCCGTTCGGGCCAAGCGAGGCCGCAAAAGAGGCGTTTCGCAAAGCCGGCTTTGATCTGCATCGCTACCCGTCCACCGATCATCGTGGTTTGCGCGAGGCTATTGGCGAGGTGCATGGCGTCGATCCGGCGCGTGTGATCTGTGGCGCCGGCAGTGACGAGATCATTGCCTTTCTGTGTCAGGCCTATGCCGGGCCGGGGGATGAGGTGATCCATACCGAGCACGGCTTTGCCATGTATCGCATTGGCGCTTTGGCCAATGGCGCCACCCCCGTTGAGGTGCCTGAGCGTGAACGCGTGACCGATGTCGATGCCATTCTGGCGGCTTGCACCGATGCCACGCGGCTGGTGTTTATCGCCAACCCCAATAACCCCACCGGAACCATGATCGGTGAGGGGGAATTGTCGCGCCTGGCCGATGGGCTGCCCGATCATGTTTTGCTGGTGATCGACGGCGCTTATGCGGAATATGTCGATGGCTACGATGGCGGCGCGCGTCTGGTGGACAGCCGGGAAAACGTGGTGATGACCCGGACCCTTTCCAAGCTCTACGGTCTTGGTGGCTTGCGCGTTGGCTGGGGCTATGGGCCTCAGCATGTGATCGACGTACTCAATCGTATTCGCGGCCCGTTCAACCTTGGGCAGCCCGCGCTTGTCACCGCCGAAGCGGCCGTGCGCGATACCGCCTGGGCCGAGAAGTGCCGCAACGACAACACCCGCCTGCGCGCGTGGCTGGCCGAAGCCTTGGCAGGCCATGGCGTGCCGTCTGACACCTCCATGGCCAATTTCATTTTGGCCCGTTTTGGGTCACAGCAAGAGGCCGAGGCATGCGATACTTACCTTAAATCCGAAGGGTTGATCGTGCGCCGGGTGCATGGCTACAAGCTTCCTAATTGCCTGCGCGTCACCGTTGGTGATGAGCCAAGCTGCCGCCGCGTGGCCCATGCCGTGGGGCAGTTCATGGGGGATGAGTGATGGCGCAGGTATATGACCGCGTCGCACTGGTCGGGCTTGGGCTGATTGCATCCTCAATGTTCTGGGCGATCAAGCGCGCCGGGCTGGCGCGCGAAGTCACGGGCTATGCGCGATCTGAGCAAACCCGCGCCACGGCCCGACAGATCGGGCTGTGTGATAGGGTCTGCGATACGGCGGCTGATGCGGTGAAGGGCGCCGACCTTGTGGTTTTATGCGTGCCGGTCGGTGCCATGGGGGCCGTTGCCGCCGAAATCGGCCCGGCGCTGAAATCTGGGGCCACGGTTAGCGATGTCGGCTCGGTCAAAAAGGCCGTGATCGAGGCCGTCGCACCGCATTTGCCCGACAATGTGCATTTCGTGCCTGCCCACCCCTTGGCCGGAACCGAGCATTCGGGCCCGCAATCGGGCTTTGCCGAACTCTTTGACAATCGCTGGTGCCTGATCGTCCCGGTCGAGGGCAGCAATCGCGACGCCGTGGCGCGGGTCGAGGCGCTGTGGCAAGGCATGGGCGCGCTGACCGATGAAATGGACGCCGAGCATCACGATTTGGTGCTGGCCGTCACCAGCCATGCGCCGCACCTGATCGCCTACACAATGGTCGGTGTGGCCGACGATTTGCGCCGCGTGACCGACAGCGAGGTGATCAAATATTCCGCCGCCGGCTTTCGCGATTTCACGCGCATCGCCGCAAGTGATCCCACCATGTGGCGTGATGTGTTTCTGAACAACAAAGAGGCGACACTGGAAATCCTTGGCCGCTTCACCGAAGAACTGTTCGCGCTGCAACGCGCCATTCGCACAGGTGACGGGGAGCATCTGTTCGAGTATTTTACCCGCACCCGTGCCATCCGGCGCGGTATTATCGAGGCGGGGCAAGATACCGACGCCCCGGATTTCGGACGGGTCAAAAAAGGGTAACGATATGCATAAGTTTTTGCTGATCCCATTGCTTTTAATGGGATGTTCCGTACTGCCGGGCGGTGGTAACAGTGACGCGGATCAAACTGTGGTCTCCAGCAAGGGCTCGGTCTGCGGCGATCCGTCCATCAAAGGCGAGGTCGTGGGCGCACTGCCAGGCCCTGGCGGGTGCGGAATAGCAGCGGCCGTGCGCGTGCGTCAGGTCGGCGGGATCGCGCTCAGCCAGCCCTCGGTGATGGAATGCAATACGGCCCGCACTCTGCAAACCTGGATCGATCATGACATGACCCCTGCGATCGGCAATTTTGGTGGCGGCGCGACGGCGCTACAGGTTCCCGCGCATTACGCCTGCCGCACCCGCAATCATCGCCCCGGCGCGCGCCTCTCGGAGCACGCAAAGGGCAAGGCCATCGACATTTCAGCCATCAAATTGGCCGACGGCTCGGAAATTTCCGTGCTGAACGATTGGGGTCAAGGCAAAAAAGGCCGTATCCTGCGCCAGTTGCACAGTGCGGCCTGCGGGCCGTTCGGCACGGTTCTGGGCCCAAACTCGGATCGGCATCACAAGGACCACTTCCATTTCGACACAGCCGATCACGGCTACGGGCCCTATTGCCGCTAAACCGGGCCTTCATTGTTCCATAAATACTCCGGGGGTGAGGCCGCAGGCCGAGGGGGCAGCGCCCCCTTTTTCCCGAACCTTACCGCAAGCGCAAGATAGGCGCAGGGCCGATCGGGACCGGCCCCAAAAACACCCGTCCGTTGCGCAGCCCCAGCGGGATATCCAGCGTTTTGGGATTGCCGGCCATCTGCGCGATCAGGCCAAGCCCGTCGCCAACCGTATCGGCCATGCCCTTTGGCATGGCCCCGGCATTGACGGCCAGTTCAAGAATATCGCGCCAGTTGCGGGCCTTGATCATGATCTCTCCAGTGGGTTGGCCGGTGCTGTCGACACTCATTTCGCCAGCCATCTGCAACTCCAACTGGCCCCAACGCGCTTCGGCCAGCCGAATCTCGATCTGGCGCGGTTGCGGGCGGGCATCTTCGATGGCCGTGCGATCCCACGGCTTGTCAAACTCCACAGTCATATCCACGCTCAGCGCGTCGAAGGTTTCTGGCAGGCGGCCCGTCGGGTCAACGCTTTCGCGCCATGACAGGGCCGGCGCCAAACCATCCGCCGCCAACCCCAGCCGATAGGTCTCAAGGTTTTTCAGCGGCACGTGATCGGCGGCCAGCCGCAGCGCCTGCACCGATGTCGCGCCGCCCTCGGCCTCGGGCTGGATGACCAGCTGTTCCGCGGTCAATGTGGTGCGCTGTACGGTCAGGGCGGTGCTGCCTTCCAGCATAACACTGGCGCGCATGTCCTTGCTTTCGATGCTGTATTTCTCCAGCGGCGTCGACAGGCGCTGCGTGTCGGGCCAGACGGCGATCACGTGATTGGGCCGATAGCTTAGCGCGTTGATCTGGAATTGCGGGGCGTCCCACGCCAGCCCCGTCTCTGGGTCGGCCAGTGTCAGCCCGGTGACCACGGTATCGAAGCGGTTAGGAAATCCCTGCACGTTCAGATCGCTGAAATCGGCCACCCAGCCTTCGGCGCGGCGTTGGTCGAACCATTTGGTAAACCCCGTTTGCACGCTGGTTTGACCGATAAACCAGTAGCCCGCCCAGCCCACTGCGGCCATCACGATGACGGTGGTTAGAAATCTTAGCATTGCGCGCCCTTTCATGCCGTTCCGTGATGGTGTTTAAGACCTGAAAAGCGCAAGGAACAGTAAAATGACGATGTGGGTCTTTGGCTATGGATCTTTGGTGTGGAATCCGGGCTTTGACGTGCAGGATCGGGTGATTGCGACCCTGCCGGGATATCACCGCAGCTTTTGCATGCGTTCGGTCCATCACCGGGGCACACCCGAGGTGCCGGGGCTTGTTCTGGCGCTTGATGCGGCCGAGGAGGCGCGCTGTCACGGGGTGGCCCTGTCGGTGGCGGATCACGAACAGGATCAGGTTTTGGCCTATCTGCGCGACCGTGAACTGGTGTCGTCGGCCTATTTGGAAAAACGCTTGGCGGTCCATCTGTCCGATGGTCGCGCGGTTGAGGCGGTGACTTATGTGATCGACCCCGACCACGTGCAATATTGCGGCGGGCTTGATCTTGAGGAACAGGCACAAATCATCGCACGTGCCATTGGCGGGCGTGGCCCCAACACCGAATATCTGTTCAACACTGCCGATCATTTGGACCAGTTGGGGATCTCTGACCGCGATCTGGCTTGGTTGGCGCGCAGGGTGCGCGCGCTGGCTGCATAAGCCCTTGGCTTGAAAGGCCGGGACGCGTAGGGTTGGCCCAACAAGAACCAGTGCCGGGAGCCGTCCAAATGGACCAGCCGGACCGCGAGGTCGAGCCGCAGTTTTCACGCCCTATTCGCCAGATCGTTCTGATGCTGGTTGTTTTGGGGTTGACCATGGCCGGCGCCTTTCTGGCGCTGCCACGGGTCATGCCGGTGTTCGAGGCCAATCCATGGCTGAACGGGTTTATCTTCTTCGTCTTCGTGATCGGCGTGGTTGCCTGTTTCTGGCAGGTCTTTCAATTGATCGGATCGGTCCGCTGGATTGAAGGCTTTGCGGCGCAGCATCCGGGGCATGAACTGACCAAGGCGCCGCTTTTGCTGGCGCCGTTGGCCACAATGTTGCGACAGCGCGGCAAGCGGATGCAAATCGCCTCGACCTCGGCGCGGTCAATTCTGGATTCCGTTGCGCAGCGGATCGACGAGGCGCGAGAGATCACGCGCTATATCGTCAACATGCTGATTTTCCTTGGCCTTTTGGGCACGTTCTATGGCCTTGCCACGACCGTTCCAGCAGTGGTCGACACCATCCGAAGCCTTGCGCCGCAAGAGGGCGAAGGCGGCGTTGATGTGTTCAACCGCCTGATGACGGGGCTGGAGGCGCAGCTTGGCGGTATGGGTGTGGCTTTTGCCTCGTCGCTGTTGGGCTTGGCCGGATCGCTGGTTGTTGGCCTGTTGGAATTGTTCGCCAGCCACGGGCAAAATCGGTTCTACCGCGAGTTGGAAGAGTGGATGTCCACGATCACGCGGGTGGGTTTTGCATCGGGCGACAGTGAGGGCGGCGG
>DATFJQ010000127.1:0-30900 GCA_035269125.1 Roseovarius sp. | reverse complement strand
CAAAGCCGCGGGGTAACTTGCATCCACCCTGTTTCGCCGCAAATTCTCGCGGACTGGCACGTAGATATCGCGCCCGGATGATTGCAGCGCCTTGAACCGTTGATCCGCCGAGGGCGGTAAACTGGTCGAAACCATCTCGTAAAGCATGACCGACAAGGCAAAAATATCGGCCTGTGGTCCTTCTTGGATGGAACGGGGCAGCGGCACCACCTCACGCGGGAATTGTTCAATCGCGGCGTATTTCCGCGTGAACATCGACCCCATTGAAACCGTGCGGCCCAAGGGCCTAGCGGCCCCGAAATCAATCAGGATCGGCTGACCGTCGCGCCGGATCATGATGTTGCCCGGTTTAACATCACGATGGATCAGCCCCACCTGATGCACGGCGCCAAGCGCATCACCCAAAGACGCCGCCACCGACCGCACCAACGCCTCGGGAATATGTGTGTTCCTTTGGGCGAATCTGGTCACCATCCGGTCCAGCGGGTCACCTTCGATGTAATCCATGATGCAATAGGCTGTGCTATGCTTGCTGAACGCGGCGCGCACCCGAACAAGACCGGGTAAATTCGGCAGATCACGCAGCAGATTGGCCTCTTCGAAAAAGGCATCAAGGCCCATGTGGTAGACCTTTTTATACTGCGCGCGCGGCGAGACACTCAGGTCCAGCTCGCGCTCCGCGTATTCATGCGGGAAATACTCCTTGATCGCCGCCGGTTCACCAAGTTTCAGATTTCGGGCCTTGTATGTAATTCCAAAGCCGCCTTGGCCCAAAACATCAACAATCTGATGCCCTGCAATCTTGGTGCCTTTTGGAAGGCGGTCCGACATATCGCCACCTCCCTGGTCAAGACCCACTGTCACTATCGCGGGTCGCATCCCCCAAACTCTCGTCACCCGAGTCAGCGTCTTCCCCGCCTACAGATGACCGGGCTGGATCAGGTGACCCATCCCCCACAGCAGAGGGTAGGCTCTCATTCTCAAGGCTTTGGTTATCGGAATTCGGGTCGGCGTTGGTTTCCCCGATGGCATTGTCTTGTGCGGGGTCGGGGGCTTGCGTGTCTTGCATTGGACCACTGTTATTGTCGATCCCATCGCTGTCGGCAATTGCACCTTCGGACCTGTCCACCGGATCAACGGCCACGTCAGAAGTGGGCGGCGGCACAGGCGCGGGTTTGCCCGTAAACCCCACGACACAAACCATCAGCCCCAAAAGGAAAACACCGATTGCCACAGCCCCAGCCGCCAACACGCCGCGCACTCCCGAAAGCCGCGATGACGCGCCGCCCAATGTCCAACGGCTGTCGCGGTAAAGGCCGCTCATACCTTCATGTGTGTGCCGATACATGACAACGGTTGTATTGTCCTGCTTGGGTCTGGCGCGTTCATCGACCGCATTCAGCAAATCCGAGCATACACCGCGCACATCGCCGCTTTGATCGCGCTGCAAAAGCTGGCGAATGGCGTCATCTTCAAGGGTTTCCAGACCATCCGATGCTAGCAAAACCGCATCCCCGGCCTGCAATTCCAGTCCTGACAAATCAATCAGCGCCAGCTTGTCCCCCATCACCGCAGAGCGCAAGGAATTGCGTTTAGGGTGATTATCAGCCTCGGCTTGCGTGATTTTGCCAGCGCGGACCATTTCCAGCAATTCGCCATATAGGGAATGATCGGCATTTAGCCTGCGCAAGCGATTGTTGCGATACAGGAACAGGATACTGTCGCCAACGCTGCACCA
The DNA here is from genome assembly GCA_035269125.1 of Roseovarius sp. GTDB lineage: Bacteria > Pseudomonadota > Alphaproteobacteria > Rhodobacterales > Rhodobacteraceae > Roseovarius. The sequence continues at coordinate 29,162 of DATFJQ010000127.1, read as the reverse complement.
CAGCAACTTGTCGCCGATTTTAAGAACCGCCAGCACGGTACACCCCATGCCCCGCAGTTTGGGGTCATGCGCCACGCGCTGCGCGATGGCGTCATTGGCCACAATCACCGCCTCTTGCAAACGCTTCAGCGGCTTCGGATTCTGAGAGACAGAAACGAAATGATTTTCAATCGTTTCAAGCGCAAGGTTCGACGCAACCTCGCCCCCGGCATGCCCGCCCATGCCATCGGCCAACAGCATGAGAATATCCGCTTTCGGATCTTGCTCGCTTTGCAGAATGATCCGAAATGCGTCTTCCTGCGTTTCGCGTTGCCCTAAACTCTGTTTACCGCTGACGACGCTCATTTCTTGTCGGTGTTCTCAGCGACATCCGACCAATCAAAACCTTCGTTGCAGAACGCCACAAACCTGACATGCGTCTGCTTGCTCAGACGGATCAGCGAATAGTTCTCAAGAGGTTGCGGCGTTGCCACGATTTTCGTGCCGATCTTTGTGACGTTCGAGCCACTGCCCGGCACGATCAGAAACTCTCGCGACTCATCGTCATAGATCACGCGCACATGGTCCTTGGACGAAATCAAAGTATCCCCGAACGGAAGCGACACGCGCTCGTCAGGGTCACGTCCGATGGTATTCATACCCGAGCCCAGATTAACCGACTGCCCGATACCCGGCCCCTGCACCACGACGAACCAGCCGACGATCGGATCGACCATTTCGTCGAACTCGGCCTTCTCGGAATATTTGCCAGCGACGCCACCGTGATAGATTTCGGTTTTGTCCGTGCTTTGGACAAACTGCGTTTCCGCATCGTTTTCACCAAAGCCCGGATAGGCATGTGTCGGGGCATCACCACCACCCTGAATGCTTTCGGTGAACACCCCTGTGCTTTCATCACCTAGGCCCAGTTCATCGTCGGTGTCGTTGTCGGTTTCGTCAAACAACCAACTTGTCTTGTCTTTTCCCATAACCAATCCCCTGTTGTAGTGGCCAATCCCGCAAGGGGTTTAGGCCTTAACGATGCTTGCCCTGACAGTTCCAAAACCCAATGTATCACCGATTTTCACCTGCCGCGTTCCCGATACCTTTTTCTCGTTCACAAAGGTTCCGTTCAAACTGTCCAGATCGGTCACAGAAAACCCGCCGCCCCGGCCGGCGGCCAATTGCGCATGCACGCGGGACACACTCGGATCGTTGAGCGTGATACCGTTTTCATTTGACCGGCCGATGCCAACACCCCCGGCGCGAACCGGCAGACGTTCACCCGTAGGTTTCACAACAAGGAACGCAATCGGCGGCGGCACGTTTTGCGCAGGCGATGACGGCGGGACAAAACGAGTGTTGTCTTTGTCATCAAAGAATGGATCGTCACCATCGTCTTCGGGGGCGGTTTCTTCGTCACTTTTCGGTTTGCGCAGCACCAGCAACAACAGCAAAAGCAACAACAGGGCACCCAGCACACCCGCCGCAATGTAAGCATACATGGCAGGATACCCGAGGATCAGATTTTCGGGCTCCTCCGATGTCGCTGTATCCTGCGTGTCGGCTGCGGGGTCGGAGGGCGCCGTGCTGGACGTCTCAGGCACAAAGCTTGCTGTAATCCGGCGCTCGTCAAAGGCGCCATCTTGCCCCGGCACAGGCACTTGCATTGTAACCGTAATTTCTGCTGGCGCGGGATCACCTACCGGGACAATCAGACCCGACGCGCCGATCGAAGAATTGAAACTGTCGATAAAACGACCAACTTCGACGCGGGCCTGTTCAGGCTGTAGCAACCGCACGGTGCGATATGATCCCAGCGACCCTTTGGTCAGATCCTCAAGAAAGTCCATATGCGTGCTGGCCTGCGGATCGCCCAAACCGGCCCAGATCATCCCAAGCGCCGAGATGGTCACCCCGGCGTCTTGCGCCGCCTCGGTCACCTCGTCAATCGAACTGCCGCCCTCTTCAACCCCATCGGTAATCACGACCACGTTCTTCAATAGAACGCTCGACTTGTCATTCAAAACCGATACGATTTCGCGGGTGTTTGTGGCGATCCTCGTGTTCAAACCGCCCAGTTGAATGTCTTCAATCGCTGACAGAACCCGGTTTCGATCCGTCGTAAAGTCTACCAACCGCTGCAACGACTCGTCAAAGGTGTAAACCGCGACTTGCTCGTCAGACGGAAGCGATTGCGCAAACCGCCGCGCATGCGCGCGCACCTGCGGCCAGGTCGCGCGCCGCGCGCCGTTCAACCCCGGCGTCCGGTCGATCAGCAAAACGGTTGCCGACACGTCCACATCCGACGGAAAAAGATCGTCACCCGATCGCACAAACCGGAACTCCGCCGATCGATCGCTTGTCGAACGTCTGGTCAGCGCCCCGCGCTTCTGGTTCGGCGGCACGCGCACAATGCAGCTATCCGCAGGCGCAGGTGCTGCCGGGGCACAATCAAGCACGGCAATACCTTCCGCCGGAACCCGGGTTGGGGGAGCGCCATCACCGACAGCTTGCGCTGAAACAGGGTCGGTTTCGGCCACGAAACTCAATGTGACCAGACCAAGAGCAGCAATCAAACGCGAGAAATTCATGCGCGGGCAACCTCACTATGTTTTAAAAGACAGCAGTTCAAGCAGCAGGGATCAGCTCGTCAAAGCCGAAATCGCCGAACTCACGCGGTTCAGCTCCGAACGCGTCGCCGCCGAAACAGCGCCTGTGCTAACATCAGCCTGAATACCCGAAAGCTGCGCTTCAAGCGCATTCAAGCGCTGAGCTTTGGCCGGGTCCGAAGCCACCTTCACCCGTGCCGCAGCCGCTTGCGCCTTGACCTGTGAAAGGCGCGACCGCAGCCCCGATATCTCTCCGGCATTACTTGAAACCTGACGTTCCTTCGAGGCGATGCGGCGCTGGCTGGCCTGATTATTGGCGATGATTGCCTGCGCCTCGCGGTCTTTTTCCGCAATCTGGCGGTCATACTCACCACTGTTCAAGTTCTTGATGTTGTCAAACAACGAGGCGGTTTCCGGATCGGTCGAGCCGGTGCAGCCGGCCAAACTTCCGACAAGGCCCGCAGCAATCAAACCTTTGAATGAAAAACTCATGCCTTTTTCTCCCTAAACCGTTTAATGCATGCCCGGCCGCAGTAAGCGACCGGGCAAAGTTCCTTTTTTACTGAATCAAGCGCAGCTTTTGTCGGTTACGTGCAAGCCGTGATTGATTGCTTGCCGCGGCCTTGTCGAGCGACACCAGCCCGGACTGACCTTTTTGCTGCGCAACACGAATTTCGTTCCGCGTCTTCACGATATTATTTTCGCTTTTCTGCAATTCGTTTTTCACCGTTTGCCGGTTCGAATTGATGGCGCGGACACGCGCGTCATATTCAGATTTGGAAACTTGCTGTGCATTGACCTGACGCCGCAACGACCGAAGCTCTGCATTTTGCGAATTCAAAACCCGGTTTAGACGGGTCTCCACACCGTTAAGGCGCTGGCTGACGCCGCGCAAATTGGCCAATACTTTGTCGCGTTGGACCAGTTCAACTTTCTTCTGTGCGGCCTGACGCCCCACGGCATTGCCACCAACGCCGCCGATAACACCTCCGGCGGCAGCACCCTTGGCGCAGTCACCCCCGTCGCCGCCCAGCAAAAGAGCGATCCCACAGCCTGCCGCAGCACCAATAACCGCGCCCTCGACTGTATTTTTAACGATGATGTTTTTCGTGACCTGATTCAGGCTACGCGCTTCTGCTTCAAGCTGTCGCTCTTCCTTGGTTTTCGCCCCCGACCCAGAAAGTGCGGCACCCACGCCGCCTGTCTGCTCCATACAGCCAGCAAGCAGCATCGGAACCAGCAACAATATTCCCCACACACGACATCTCATAAAAAAATCCCCTTGGGTTGAGCAAACCTGCCCAAGCGTTACCAAGAAAATTTTACCGCACAATGGCTTGATTTTTGAAAGTTACGCAAATTTGGCCTTTAAATTCTTAAATTTCCAAATCAAGCCAATGGCTTGACCAAAGGTAAAGCGAATCAAAAAAATTTTGATTCAACCCCCGCTTGCTTAAAATTTACTATTGGGGCAGGATTTCGCCGAAAGCAGGCAAGGTCAGAACTCGGCCAGCGTGAACTAGACCAACCACACGACACCGCGCCAGACACGAAGCAAAGCAACCGCCATGAAGTTACCAAGCTCAATCCACTCACTGGCAGATCTGACAACGCTGATCATCAATGGCGTGACCATTCTTGGAACATTGGCTGCCGCATTCGCAGGCACCTCGGCCACGGTTGCGGGATTGTCCGGTATGCCGCAAATTTCCCTACACGATGTCGCGTTGCCATGGCGCCTTGTGGCGTTCAGCTTGCTTGCCGCAGCCCTCGGCTGGGGATTGGGGGCAATCGTTCGGAATTACAGCCAGTCGCGCCGCGAAGGGCTCAGGCTTCTCTGCCCAATCGCGGGGTTATGCTGGGGCGGGCTTCTTGTTGGCACTGCGCAATGGGCAACCGCAGGCGCCACGACACAATTCCCAGAGCTTGTGTTCTTTACACTCGTCGGGATCGGTTTGGTGTTTCGCCTGTCTGTGTTTCAGTTCCGCGCGGAAATCGGACCGGCCACCGGCACGATCATCCGGTTGCGCAGTGACGCGCTATTGTTTTTTGCCGCGTCCGCAACAGTCTTGCTGATCCTGACCGAATTCGCGGGGCGGCAATGAAGAAAAACGGACGTCTGCCCGAACCTATCTCGTCCCGGTTGTTGCTGGCCGCAGCCCTGATGGACGCCGTATTCGTGTTGTTCGTAACCCGATTGATCGGCACCACCGCTATTGAGCACCTGTCACGCCTGTTTACCACCATACCACCCGAGGCCCTTTGGTTCGGCGTCTTTGCTTGTCTTCTGATGATCTACGCCATGATATCCGACATAATTCTTGGCGGTGCCAGCCTTGGCCGCATCGTGCTTGGTCTGCGTATGCGCGATACCGCCGGACACCCGGTCAAAGCCGGTCGCCGCACCCTGCGGGCCATCAAGAAATATTCGCTGATGGGAATGGGCGGCATTCGTCTCGACAGCGCCGCCAGCTACGACAAATCCACCGGGATCACTTGGTTCTCGGAAATGGCGCCACGCGGTTATCGCCACCCGAAAACGTGGCAAATCCATGTTATCACAGGGAAAAACAAGAAAACGACACACCCGATTGGCAAAATAGCCAGATTTGTGTCCAAAGGGATCATCCACATCGGGCGCGACCCGGGATGGGCTGATATCGTCTTGCCACAAAATGCGATCAAGGCCTCAGGGCGCCACTGCATGCTGCGCTATCACAAAGGTGAGCTTTATCTGCGTGACGGCGACGAAAACGCCAAAGCCTCCAGCAATGGAACGTTAATCAACGGAAAACGCCTTCCATCAGGAAAATGGATCGGGCTGCGCGGCATCCAGCAGTTCAATGCAGCGGGCGTCATCCTCAAAATCGACCGCTTCGATTGATGTACTGCCCAACCCGTTCATTGTTCTAAAAATACTCAAATCCCACGGCCCCCAAACAGGCCAACCTTCATCTCTCCATGCACCACCCGCCAAACCCACCCTCCGAGGCGGCGGCCAGAGGCCGACAACGAGACATCCTGCGCGCGGCCTTGGCCGCGCCCATTATGGCAGCGGAAAATCCCTCAGCACCGTGTCCTTGCGCAGATACAGCGGGTGTTTGGCGGATCCGTCCTTGTTCTGGCCAAGGCACTGCAACGGCTTGCCGGTATCCGCCATCGCGCGCAGCACCTCTTGCACCACGGGCTGAAAGCGCTTGTGCAGCTTACCATAAGCCAGCACGATCAGCTCGGCTTCGGTTGCCATATCCACAAGCGCACTGATATTGGCCGGGCTGCAGGCCAGCGCCGGATCGGCCGGGATATCCTTGGGCGAGGTTGCGCGCCAATCCAGCACATTGCCCTTTAAGTACCGCGTAAAGCCCCAGTCGCGGGCGAACATCAGTTCGCGGTGGCACGTTGGATCTGACACGTCGGCAGCGGCAACCGACGGGTTCATGCCCACAAACAACACCGCGCGCGGCGCAGTGCCTTCTGGCGTCCAATCGCGGGTCAACGCCTGCCGGTAACGGCCACAGTCTGAAAACGTCGCATCCCCCACCACCCCGTCGGGCAATTTAAGGCGCACCTTGCCGCCGGGGTCATGCGTCGCTGTATCTGTCACTGGTTGAACACGCGGCTGGGGTGCAGCTCTCCGGCCTTGAAACGGCCAACTGCCACGGCCTTGCCATCGTAAGACGCCCAGCATTCCTCGCCATACTCGACATCATGGGCGATCACCATGCCCGGGTTGCCGTTCTTCAACCGGGCCAGTCCGGCCTCGGTGCAGGTCACTTGCGGCAGGTCGTCAAGGCCGTCCTCAAGCGGGCGGATATAGGCATCCAGATCGGGGCTATGCGCCATCTGTTCGATCTGTTCCAGCGTCAGACCATCACTTGCCTGAAACGGCCCTGACCAGACCCGCCGCAGCCGCGTAACATGCCCATAGCAGCCCAGCGCCACGCCCAGATCCCGCGCGATTGAGCGCACGTAACCGCCCTTTCCGCAGGTCATTTCCAGCGTAACGTGATCGGCATCGGGCCGGTCGGTCATCAGCAATTCTTCCACCCACAGGGGCCGCGCCTCAACCTCAAACTCTTCGCCATCGCGCGCCAGTTTATAAGCGCGCTGCCCGTCGATCTTGACGGCAGAATATTTGGGCGGCACTTGCATGATCTCTCCCAAAAAGGCGCTCAGCGCCTCCTTGATTGCCGTATCATCAGGGCGGATGTCGCTTTCGGCAATCACCTTGCCCTCGGCATCATCAGTGTTGGTGGCTTGGCCCAAGCGCACCGTAAATTCATAAGCTTTCAAGGCGTCGGTAATATAGGGCACGGTTTTGGTAGCCTCACCCAGCGCCACGGCCAGAACGCCCGTCGCCTCAGGGTCCAGCGTGCCGGCGTGGCCCGCCTTTTTCGCCTGCAACGCCCAGCGCACCTTGTTGACCACCGCGGTCGAGGTCATGCCCGCAGGCTTATCAACCACCAGCCAACCGGAAATATCACGCCCCTTGCGTTTGCGTCCCATGGTCCTGCCCTTTTGCCCAATGAAGGCGGGGGCGTAGCCGAAGCCCTGCACACTGTCAATTCGGCATACGTGGCAGCGCCCGCGCCAGCCGCAAGGCGGGCAGGCGCACAACGCCCCAGTTCACGCGCAACAGGCCCACGGCACGGGCCGCCACCAAAGCCCCCCATGCCCCGGCCAGATTGGCGATAACCGTAGCGGCCAGAATGCCGCCATATCCCAACAGCCAAACGCCCGCCCATGCCAGCGGGATGAACACCACCGCAATCCGCAACGCACTTAGCCCCATCGACCACAGCGCGCGATCACGGGCGTTCATGGCCGCATTGGCTGTGACCAACATACCGTAACCAAAAAAGCCCCATGCAACGACACGCAGGTAATCGGCGGTATAGGCCGTTGCACCATCACCATTGGTCATCACCCGCGCAATCGGATCGGCCAGAAAGATCATGCCAATCGCCACAAACACGCCATAGCCAAGGCACAGCCCAAAGCTTAGGCGCAGCGCGTCGCCCGCCCGGGCGCGGTTATCCGCGCCCCACGCCTGCCCCACCACCGGGCCCAACCCCGATGACAGCGCCAGCATCGGCACGAACAATAGCGATTGCACCCGCGCCGCCGCACCGAACCCGGCCACCGCCGCATCGCCAATCACTGCCACTGCCGCCGTCACCACCGCCAGACCGGCGGGGTTGATCGCGTTCGAAACTGCCGCAGGCACCCCCACCCGCCCAATCCGGCGCAGGGATTGGGCGATATCCTGAAAAGGGACACAATTCAGCCGGATCGCCCCACGCCGCAGCGCAAAGGCCAGCAACCCCATAAAAGCAAGACTGCGTGCCAGAAAGGTGGCGATCCCAGCCCCCTCGGCCCCCAGATCGGGCAGTGGCCCCATGCCAAAAATGAAAACCGGATTCAGCGCAACGTTCAAAATCGCTTGCAGGCTCATCACTGTCGCGGCCACTTCGCTGCGCCCCGCCGCCCGGAATACCGCGTTCAGCGCCATACCCGTCACCATGGGTGGAAAGCTGAGGCACCAAAAGGGGACATAGCCCAAAACGGCCTCCAACACCGCACCCTTGGCGCCCATCAGCGCGAACAGATACGGCGCGGCCAACCAGAACAACAGCGACACTGTACTTGATAGCAAGGCCGCCAACCCCATTGCATGCAGGGTCAGCCGATAGCGCGCCGCACTGCGCTCACCCTTGCCGATGGCCTGCGACACGACTGTGTTTGTGCCCGCCGCCAACCCAATCGACAGCGACACCAGCGCAACGATGACGGGATATATAAACCCGATTGCCGCCAGCGCCGCATCACTGTGACGCGCCAGAAAAAAGGCATCGGCAAGCCCAACCGACAGCACACCAAGAATGCCCAGCGTCATTGGCGCGCTGACAGTTATCAACGCGCGGCCAACCGGCCCGGCATTGAGATCGCGCTCGGTGCTCATCTGATGCTCCGCTGTGTCATCTGCGCCGACCTAGCGCGTGGGCCGAAATGGTCCACAAGCACGGCACAAACGGCCTTAATCCGCATCTTCCACGACGCCAACGATCGGCCCCATGGGAAAGCCGCCATCATGCCGTCCGATCCCCGGCGCATAAAGGCGCGAGATATTACCGTCGAAATACAATGCCTGCGGTATGTTCAGCACGTCCCGAAACAGGGTGCCGAATTCATGGAAAGTCACCCGGCCCTGCGATATGGCGAAAACCACCCGCTGACCATCGTCGGATGTGCCGACGCCATTGCGCACATAGCGGCTGTCACTGTCAGGCAAAAAGCGCGGGTGCAACGCCCCATCAATCACCAGCATCGGCCCCGATTGCGTGGCATCACGACATTGCTGGTCCTCACCCGCAAACCGCAGAGTTTCGATCACATCGGCCCGGCCTTTCCGGATACAGAACACGCCGTTGGGCAGTAGCCCGAAATTCCCCGGACCAGCCGAGGTGACCAGCCCCGCGCGTTCCTGACGATCCTCGATGTAAAGGCCCACCGGGCTTCGATCAGTATGATACATGCCGCCATTCATGGCAAAGGCCAGCTTCTTGCCGTCCCGCGCCAGCGAGGCATCGACATTGCCGAAACTGGCCAGCGGCTTGCCGCTTTCGGTATCAGTCAGAAACAGGCGAATATCTTCGTGGGTGGCATCCACTTCGCAGACGGTGAAGGTCTGCCCGGCATTTGCGACGTCTCGGCACTCGACCGCGTTTGCGGCCTGCCCCGCGAGCAGCACACATAGCGCGACCAGCCCGCGCAGGGCGGTCTCAGCCCTCCACATCCCGGCGCACTTTGTCTTGGTCGAACAAACGGCGGGTTTCATCCATCTGGTCAAAGGTCGTGTCGATGCGAAATCGCAGATCGGGCGAAAACTTCAGCCCCAGCTTTTTGCCAATACTGCGGCGCAACTCACCCTTGTTGCGGGCCAATAAGGGCACGACATCCTCTTGCCCGTCACCGCCCAACGGCAGCACATAGGCGGTCGCGATCTTCAGATCGGGCGAAACGCGCACCTCGCCCACCGTCACTGACATGCGGTTCAGGTCGGGATCATGGATATCGCCGCGCATCAACACCTCTGACAAGGTCCGCCGGATCAGCTCACCCACCCGAAGTTGCCGTTGCGAAGGGCCCGGCCCGTCATGAAACTTGTTCTTTGCCATGCCCCGCATCTAATCGCTCCGGGGCTCTTTGCCAAGGTGAATGCACGGCCGCTGCCGCCTTCTTTACGGGAAAATATGTGCGGGCCACATCCCACGCTTGCCCATTGTGCGCGCCCCCCGCCCCGCGCTACACAGCATCTGAACAACAAGACGGAGACCCCGATCATGACAGACCTGCCCGGAATCGTTGTCACCGGCGCCTCGGGGCGCATGGGCCAGATGCTGATCCGCACCGTGCTTGACAGTGACCGCGCCCGCCTTGTCGGCGCGCTGGAACGTCCGGGCCATGACTGGATCGGGCAGGATGTGGGCCAAGCCATGGGCGGGGCGGCCATCGGTGTTTGCGTCACCGACGACGCGCTAGAATCCTTTGCCAAGGCCCATGCCGTGATTGATTTCACCGCCCCCGCCGCCACGATTGAATTTGCCGGCATCGCGGCACAGGCGCGCTGTGTCCATGTCATCGGCACCACTGGCATGACCGACGCCGATTTGGCCAAGCTCACCGCCGCCGCACGTCACGCCACCATAGTCCGAGCGGGCAACATGAGCCTTGGCGTGAACCTTCTGGTGCAACTGACCAAAAAGGTCGCCGCCGCGCTGGACGAGGATTACGACATCGAGGTGATCGAAGCGCATCACAACCAAAAGGTCGACGCGCCCTCGGGCACCGCGCTGATGCTGGGGCAGGCCGCCGCTGATGGGCGCGCTGTGTCACTCGATACGGTCTCGGACCGTGGCCGCGACGGCATCACCGGCAAACGCGAACGCGGGCATATCGGATTTTCCGCCATTCGGGGCGGCGATATCGTGGGCGAACATGACGTGATGTTCGCCGCCGCGGGCGAGCGTGTGATATTGCGCCACGTTGCCACAGATCGGGCGGTCTTTGCCCGTGGCGCACTTAAGGCGGCGCTGTGGGGTCAGGGGCGCAAACCCGGCGAATATGACATGCTGGATGTGCTTGGGTTGAGCGAAAACTGATCCAAACCCGCAGTTCAGGCGTATTGATCTTTAACGACCCGAAGGATCAACCGCCATGCGCATATTTATCCTGTTCTGCCTGTCGCTTGCCCTGTCCGCGCCGGCCAAGGCCGAAGAGTTTTCCCAAGTGACAGACCGGCAAAAGTTCATGTCGCTGGTTGATGGTCGCGAACTGACTCGTTTTGGAATTAAGATTGATGTCACACCTGATGGCCGGATCGTTGGGCGCGCCTTTGGTCGCCCCGTGACCGGCGCATGGAACTGGCGTTCGGGCTATTTCTGCCGTGACCTCTATTGGGGCGATTACGAGATCGGTGCCAATTGTCAGGCGGTCAAAGTGCAGGGGGCGACCCTGCGCTTTATCTCGGATCGCGGCACCGGCCAATTCGCCGATCTGCAACTGCGCTAACGCGGCTCCGATGCGCGACCGGCCGTTAGGCCGGATAATCGGCGATCGGCTTAAAAATCTATCGCCAGTCCCTTTTTCTCCCAGTCGCCATAGCGCACGGGCTCCAGCCCGTCACGGCGGCCACCCAATTCCTTGGGCAATTCCAGCTCTGCGGCCTTGCGGCGGCGTTCTTCGGCCTCTGCCAAAGCGCGCAGGGCTTCGGGCGGCAGATCGCGTTTTTCCTCGCTCATGGTCAGGCTTCCTTTGATCCGATGCCCCTGATATATGCCCGCACCAGCCCAAGGCCAAGGAAAACCAATGTCGCAGCGCCCTAACCCGCCTTCTGCCCGCCGCAGCGCGGTCTATCTTCTTGATCAGGTTCTGGGCGAAGGTCGGCTGATGTCCGACCTGATCGCCTCGGGTGCGCTTGACCATCTCAGCCCCGCAGACCGCGCCCGCGCGCAGCGGCTGGCCAACGATACCCTGCGTGGGCTGGATCGGGCCGACCGCCTGCTGAAACGCCACCTGCGCAAACCGCCGCCGCTGCATGTGTTCAACATCCTGCGCCTTGGCACGGTCGAGCTGTGCCAAGGCGGCGACGCGCATGGCGTGGTCAATGATCTGGTCGGGCTGATCGGCGGGCACAAGCGGTACGGCAAGCTCAAGGGGTTGATCAACGCGGTGCTGCGCAACATGGCCGGTGGTGCGGGCCGATCATGGAACGATCTGCGACTGCCCCGTTTGCGCCAATGGCTGCGCGACCCGCTGGTCGAGGCTTGGGGGGCCGGACCTGTCGGCGCGATGGAGAAAGCGCATTTCAACGGGGCGCCGCTTGATCTGACGGCCAAGGGCGATACCGCCGATCTGGCCAAGCGGCTGGGCGGCAACCTGTTGCCCACCGGCACGGTGCGGCTGTCGGATGCCGGGCAGGTGTCTGCATTGCCGGGCTATGACACCGGCGACTGGTGGGTGCAGGATGCTGCCGCCGCCATGCCCGCGCGGGTGCTAAACGCCCAGCCGGGCGAAAAGGTGCTGGACATGTGCGCCGCGCCGGGGGGCAAGACCCTGCAACTGGCCGCTGCCGGGGCGGATGTAACCGCGCTTGATTTATCCGAGCGGCGGATGCAGCGGGTGCGCGAAAACCTGGCGCGGTGCGGGCTGTCGGCTGACTGCATCACCGGCGATGCGCTGGACCATGCCGGCGGGCCATATGATGCAATATTGCTGGACGCGCCATGTTCAGCCACGGGCACCATCCGTCGTCACCCCGATCTGCCCTATGCCAAGGACGGATCGGAATTTGGCGCGCTGATCGAATTGCAGGCGGCGATGCTGGATCATGCGCTGACACTTCTGCGCCCCGGCGGGCGGCTGGTGTTTTGCACCTGTTCGCTTTTGCCGGACGAGGGCGAATGTCAGATAGACGAAGCGCTTTCGCGTCCTCCCCGCCTGTCGGTGGATCGCAAAGCCGTGGCTGACCTGCCGGGTGTCGATCCGGCATGGATCACCGACGAGGGCGGTTTGCGCCTGCGGCCCGATTACTGGCCCGATCTCGGCGGGATGGACGGGTTCTATATCGCATGTCTGCGGGCATGACACGGCGGGACTTCAGACAAAACCCGCGGCCGCTCTCAGCCTGTTGCGCATGGCACACCCAAACCGCCGCAATCTTACGGTGACTTGACCAGCGCTGCGGTCTATACTGTCGGCAATAGCGTCGCAAAGAACGCTCAGAGGTCAGGCATATGTCGCATTCCGAAACCCAGTCGGCGCAGCTATCGCGCGTGATGAACCGCCTTGCAGCGCGCCGCGCGGCATGGTCGCGTCCGGCTACCGGCTTTGTGTCTCAACCCGAACCGCGAACCATCGGCAGCTTTGCCCGCGGGCGCCAGTTATGCGCGGGTAACTTTCTGTTTTCCGGCCACCTTTTGCAGCATTCTGACACAAATATGTGGGATCTTTCGGCACCCGATTTGGCCTTTGCCGAGGATTTGCACGGCTTTGGCTGGCTGGATGATCTGGCGGCCGCGGGTGATCGTCCGGCACGCACAAAGGCGCAAGATTGGGTCTGGACGTGGATTGACCGTTATGGCGGCGGCAAAGGCCCCGGCTGGACCCCGGATTTGACCGGGCGGCGCTTGATCCGGTGGATCAATCATGCCTTGTTTTTGCTCAGTGGCCGTGATGGCGATGCCTCTGCCGCGCTCTATAAATCCTTGGCCCAGCAAACGATTTTCCTAGGCCGAAGGTGGAAAGCCTCGCGCCCCGGCCTGCCCCGGTTCGAAGCGCTGACCGGGCTGATCTATGCCGGGCTGTCGCTGGAAGGTATGGAACCCCATGTCGATCCGGCGGTCCGTGCTTTGGCCCGCGAATGTGACAGCCAGATTGACAACGCAGGCGGCATACCCACCCGCAACCCCGAGGAATTACTGGATGTTTTCGCCCTTCTGACATGGGCCTCTCTGGCCCTGTCCGAGTCGGGCCGCGCGGCCAGTGCATCGCATTGGGCCGCGATCGAACGGATCGCCCCCACGCTGCGCACCCTGCGCCACGCCGATGGCGGACTGGCACGGTTCCACGGTGGCGGTCGCGGGCTGGAGGGCCGGTTGGATCATGCCTTGGCCAATAGTGGGGTTAAAACCAAACAACCTGACGGCCTGTCCATGGGCTATGCGCGCCTCAGCGCCGGGCGCACCAGCCTTGTGATCGACGCGTCGCCGCCCCCGCAAGGGCGCGCCTCGGTTCATGCCCATGCCTCGACCCTTGCGTTTGAACTGACTTCGGGCCGCCGCCCGCTGATCGTGAATTGCGGATGCGGCGCACAATTCGGCGCGCAATGGCAACGCGCGGGGCGCGCCACGCCATCGCATTCCGCCTTGGTGGTGGCCGGGCAATCCAGTTCCCGTCTGGGCAACAGCGCCAATCGCCAAGAGTGGCTGACCCAAGCCCCGCAGAACGTCCCCGTCACTGTCAGTCAGGCCCCTGACGGGCTACGCTTTGAGGGCGGGCATGATGGATACCTGAAAACCCACGGCCTGACCCATGCCCGCACCTTGGACCTGACATTTGACGGCAGGGCCGTCGCCGGTGAGGAAATGCTTTTGGCCCTCAGCGCCGCTGACAAGCGCCGCTTTGACAAGGCGATGGATGCGGTGACGTTGCAGGGCATCCCGTTTGCCGTGCGGTTTCACCTGCATCCCGATGTCGATGCCAGCCTCGATATGGGTGGCGCGGCTGTGTCGATGGCGTTGCGCAGTGGTGAAATCTGGGTATTTCGCACCGATGGGCGCGTAAAATTATCTCTTGAATCCAGTGTTTATCTGGAAAAAACCCGCCTCAAGCCACGTGCGACCAAACAAATCGTTCTATCCGGTCGCACGATGGAGTATGCGACGCGCACAAGGTGGTCATTGGCCAAGGCACAAGACACGCCCATCGGGATACGCGACCTGACACAGGACGCGATCGAGCCTGCGCCGGTCTATGACGACGATTGAACAGAATGTAACTGACTCTAGGATCCGCTGCCAATGACCGATCTCGCCCCCGTGCACCGCGCACTTCTTTCCGTGTCCGACAAGACCGGACTTGTCGAACTGGGCCAAGCCCTGTCAGACCGTGGGGTCGAACTGCTGTCGACCGGCGGTAGCGCCAAGGCGCTGCGCGATGCCGGGCTGGTGGTCAAGGATGTGGCCGATGTCACAGGCTTTCCCGAGATGATGGACGGACGGGTGAAAACCCTACATCCCGGTGTGCATGGTGGCCTTTTGGGTCTGCGCGACAACGATCAGCACATGGCCGCGATGACCGCCCACGGGATCAAGCCCATCGACCTGCTGGTCGTCAACCTTTACCCCTTCGAAGAAACCGTCGCCAAAGACGCCGATTATGACACCTGCATCGAAAACATCGACATCGGCGGCCCCGCCATGATCCGCGCGGCGGCCAAGAACCATGCGTTTGTCAACGTGGTGGTCGATGTCGAGGATTATCAGCCCCTGCTTGACGAATTGGCCGCCAATGACGGCCAAACCACCTATGCGTTCCGTCAAAGGCTGGCGCTGACGGCCTATGCCCGCACGGGGGCCTATGATGCGGCTGTCTCGTCATGGATGGCGGACGCCCTGAACGAACAGGCCCCGCGCCGCCGCGCCGTTGCGGGCAAGCTGGCCCAGACCCTGCGGTATGGTGAAAACCCGCACCAGAACGCGGCCTTTTATGTGGATGGCAGCAATCGGCCCGGCGTGGCAACGGCCACACAGCTTCAGGGCAAGGAACTGAGCTATAACAACATCAATGACACCGATGCCGCGTTTGAACTGGTCAGTGAGTTTCTGCCCCAGGACGGGCCAGCCTGCGCAATCATCAAACACGCCAATCCATGCGGTGTGGCGCGGGGCGAGACCCTGAAAGACGCCTATATGCGGGCCTTCGATTGTGATCGGACCTCGGCTTTTGGCGGGATCATTGCGCTGAATTCGACCCTTGATGGCGAAACAGCCGAGGAAATCTGCAATATCTTCACCGAGGTCGTCATCGCCCCCGGCGCGCATCAGGATGCCAAGGATATCTTTGCCAAGAAAAAGAACCTGCGCCTGCTGACCACACCGGGCCTTGCCAATCCCGCCGAGTCGGGGCTGATGCTGCGGCAAGTCTCGGGCGGCTATCTTGTGCAAGACAAGGATAACGGGCGGCTGGATCTGTCCGACCTCAAGGTGGTGACGAAACGCGCCCCCACGGATCAGGAACTGGCCGACATGCTGTTTGCGTGGCGCGTGGCAAAACACGTGAAGTCGAATGCGATTGTCTATGTCAAGGACGGGGCCACCGTCGGCGTTGGCGCAGGCCAGATGAGCCGCGTTGACAGCTGCCGTATCGCCGCGCGCAAATCTCAGGACATGGCCGAAGCTTTGGGCCTTGCAGCCCCTTTGACACGGGGCAGTGTCGTGGCGTCTGATGCATTCTTTCCCTTTGCCGATGGCCTGCTGACAGCCGCCGAAGCCGGGGCCACAGCGGTTATTCAGCCCGGCGGTTCAATGCGCGACGACGAGGTGATCGCCGCCGCGGACGAGGCCGGGCTGGCCATGGTCATGACCGGCATGCGCCACTTTAGGCACTGAACAGGGGCACGCGATGCGTTTGGTATTCTGGGTCGGCTTATGGACCTTCTTGATTGATCAGGCGACCAAGTATTGGATCGTGCACGGTCTGAATCTGGCTCAGGTCCGCGCGATTGACGTGTTCCCCCCCTATCTGAACCTGCGGATGGCGTGGAATTACGGAATCAATTTTGGCCTGATGAGCCATGACAGCCCCTTGACCCGTTGGGTTTTGATTATCGTTGCCTTGGTGATCTCGGGCGCTGTGCTGTGGTGGGTCCACCGTGAGCCCGGCGGGTTATGGCAGAAAATCGCCGCCGGTCTTCTGGTTGGCGGTGCGCTTGGCAATGTGATCGACAGGCTGATCTATGGGGCTGTTGCGGATTTCCTGAACATGTCATGTTGCGGGCTGAATAATCCTTATGCGTTCAACGTGGCAGATATCGCGGTTTTTGTGGGCGCATTCGGCATGGTCGTGTTCAGCCCAGATGGTAAAAAGGCCTCGTGACGTTGGGCGCAGGATGCGTTACATCTGATCGCGAAATTGCAGGAGACAGGCGATGGGTTTGCCGCGCATCATATTTTTGATCCTTTGTTTTGGCCTTGCCGCGTGCAGCAGCAAGGGCGACGACATCGCGCTGAAACGGATCAAGGATAAAGGAAACGGGCCGAACGAGTTCACCATCCTGCCCACCAAACCGCTGCAAGCACCCGACGATTTCAACAGCCTGCCCGCACCTGCGCCGGGAACCGCCAATCTGGTTGACCCGCGCCCCAAAGAAGACGGCGCAGTCGCTTTGGGCGGCAACCCTGCGGTGATGCAAGGCACCTCTCCGGCCGCGTCGGATAGCGGACTGGTGCGCCATGCCAGCCGCTTTGGGGCACCCGCCGGTATTCGTCAGCAGGTGCGTCAGGAAGATATCGAAACCCGTCGCCAGCGTGGCCGCGTCAACCTGATCCGCATCGGAAATTCGGACGACTACACCGAAGCCTACAAACAGCAATGGCTGGATGCTGCGCGCGAAGAACGTCGTTTGCGTCAACGCGGGATCGAAACCCCAAGCGCACCGCCGGCCAAGGACTGATCGCCGCACGCTTTCACGACATTGTCAGCGCGCTTGAAACCCCGCGTCGGCAGCGTATTTAATAGATACTGTTCGCCGAAAACGGAGTTTGCCATGCGCCGACTGATTGCCAGCGCCTTTCTGTCTATCGCCATAGTCTTGCCCGCCGGGCCAAGTGTCGCTGAGGATCAAGTCACCTCATTCACCTTGGATAACGGGATGGACGTGGTCGTGATCGAGGATCACCGCGCCCCGGTTGTGGTGCATATGGTCTGGTATCGGGCCGGTGCGGCGGATGAAAAGGCGGGCGTATCCGGGGTTGCGCATTTTCTGGAACATTTGTTGTTCAAAGGCACTAAAACCATGGAGCCGGGTGAGTTTTCCGCGACTGTCGCCCGCAACGGCGGCCGCGATAACGCTTTCACCAGCTATGATTACACCGCCTATTTTCAGCGCGTTGCAGCCGACCGGCTGGACCTGATGATGCAGATGGAAAGTGACCGCATGGTCAACCTGCAATTGGGCGAGGACGACATCAAAACCGAGCGCGATGTGATTATCGAAGAACGCAACCAGCGGGTTGAAAACAGCCCCGGTGCGTTGATGCGCGAGCAAAAGAATGCCGCGCAATACATGAACCATCCCTACGGCGTCCCCATTATCGGCTGGCAAGCCGAGATGCAGGAACTGGGCCTGCAAGACGCGTTGGACTATTATCAGACTTACTATGCGCCGAATAATGCCATTCTGATCGTCGCGGGCGATGTCACGTCTGACACGGTGCGCACTCTGGCGCAGACCCATTATGGCAAATTGCCCGCAAACCCCGACCTGCCGCAGAGAGCCCGCCCGCAAGAACCGCGGCAGATGGCGGAACGGCGTCTGACATTCCAAGATCCGCGCGTCGCGCAGCCTTATGTGACCCGCTCTTATCTGGCGCCCGAGCGCGACAGCGGCGCACAAGAAAAGGCCGCAGCGCTGACGCTTCTGGCCGAAATTCTGGGTGGGGGGTCAACTTCGGTTTTGGCCGAGGCGCTTCAGTTTGACAGCCGACAGGCGGTCAATACCGCTGCGTATTACAGCGCAACATCTTTGGACGATACGACATTCAATCTTGTCGTCGTGCCGGCCCCCGGCGTCACCCTGCAACAGGCCGAAGATGCGATGGACGACGTGATTGCCGGATTTTTGGAAACCGGGATCGATACGGATCAGTTGGACCGGATCAAAATGCAGTATCGGGCCTCAATGATTTATGAGCGCGATGACGTTAACCGCATCGCCAACCGATATGGCAGGGCGCTGACTCAAGGTCTGACCATTGAAGATGTGCAGGCATGGCCCAATATCGTGCAAGCCGTGACACCCGATGACATCATGGCCGCCGCCCGTGATGTGCTGGATCGTGATAACGCCGTGACAGGATGGCTGACTACTCCGGAGGTGACCCAATGATGCGTTTCTTGTTGCCCGTCTTGGCCCTTTTCGTGGCCCTGCCCGCATGGGCCGAAGTGAACATCAAGGAAATGACCACACCGGGTGGCATCCATGCTTGGTTGGTCGAGGAACATTCGATTCCCTTTGTGGCGCTTGAACTACGCTTTCAGGGCGGCACCTCGCTGGATCCGCAAGGCAAAGAAGGCGTGACCAACCTGATGGTGGGTTTGCTGGAAGAAGGGGCCGGTGACATGGATGCGCGCGCCTTTGCCCGCGAAACCGAAGCGCTGGCCGCCTCTTTCCGCTATAATGCTTCAGACGATACCGTCAGCATTTCCGCACGCTTTTTGACGGAAAACTGCGATCAGGCGGTCACTCTTTTGCGGGAAAGCCTTGTGAACCCCAGCTTTGACCAAAGCGCCATTGACCGCGTGCGCGCACAGGTGAATTCGATCATCCTCTCGAACCAGAAAGACCCGCGCGATATTGCCGGCGATGCGTTTGCAAAATTGGTTTACGGCGATCATCCCTATAGCCGCCCTGAATATGGCACGCAGGACAGCGTCGCAGACTTGACACGCGAGGATATAGTAAACGCCCATCAGGCCGCGCTGACGCGGGACCGGCTGTATGTCAGCGCCGTGGGTGACATCACAGAACAAGAGCTTGCCACCCTGTTGGACGGCCTTTTGCTGGAATTGCCCGAAACCGGCCCTGCTCTGCCGGGCTCGGCGGATGTCAATTTGCCGGGTGGTATCCAGATTGTGGATTTTGACACGCCGCAATCCGTTGTCATGTTCGGCCAGCCCGGCATTGATCGCGATGATCCCGATTTCTTCGCGGCCTATGTCCTGAACCACATCCTTGGAGGCGGATCGTTCGAAAGCCGATTGATGCAGGAAGTGCGCGAAAAGCGTGGTTTGACCTATGGTGTCTATTCCTATCTGGCCAACAAGGATAATGCGTATCTTTGGCTGGGTTCTGTCGCCACGGCCAATGGTCGCGTAGCTGAGTCGATCGACGTAATCCGCGCCGAGTGGGACCGCCTTCGCACCGAAGGCGTTACACAATCTGAATTGAACGATGCGAAAACCTATCTGACTGGCGCTTATCCCCTTCGGTTCGATGGCAATGCCCCAATTGCCAACATCGCTGTCGGAATGCAGATGGACGGGCTGGACCCCGATTACATCAGCAACCGCAATGATTTGGTCAACGCCGTAACCCTTGATGGAATTAATAGGGTCGCCAACACCTTGATGGACCCTGCAAAGCTGACCTTTGTCGTGGTGGGCAAACCCGAAGGGCTGACAGGCACGATCAAACCGGGCGGTTAAGCGTTAGCGCAGACCGTCGCGCGCAATCGTCACGGCCAGATCGCGCACCGCCTGACCACGGGCGGTCGCGATATCCGCGGGGGTAGCATCCCCCAAAATCGGCAGGGCAAGATCGAACAATTTGGCGCGGTCGCGCCCGTTTTCCGGGGCCACAAAATACTGACCGCTTAGCCTGAATGTATTGTCTGACAGCGCCAGCATGTCTTCGATCCGAACCTCGATTTCCGCGTCCGGATACTCTGCGAACGGCCAAGGCTCGGAAGCCACCTGCGCGCCGGTGATCTGGGACAGGTAACGCGATAATTCCAGCGTGATTGCCCGACTTGGATCATCGGCCCACAAAAGGCCTGTGGTGGTGCTGAGCTGACCGTTTTCATCCGCAACATAGATATCTTCCGAGGCGGCATAGGTCGGCAACGACACCTCGCGCAGTGCAATCGCGCCATAGCTGATCCGCTGCGTTTCATCGACCTGCGCCTTGGGCACGGTGATCCTTTGATCCGGGGCACCGCTGCAGGCGGCCAAGGCGAATGCAACGAAAACAAGCGGGCTAAATCCGATTTTGGGCATGAAACTCAACGTCCTGTAAGAAGGGAATTGGGGTTGCGTTCAATCGCGCGGGCGAGCGAGGCGACCGCCTTGGCGGCCTTTTGCACTTCGATCAGGGCCGTGCGCGCATCACGGCCAAGACCATTGCTGGCCTCATAGCCTTCCAATGTTGAGTTGGCTCGCGCCAGAACTCCTTTGGCTTGGGCGATCAGATCGGGCAATTCGCGGCCCGCTTCGGCCACAGTATCAGCCGCCTGACTGGCGGACGCCAAGGCGTTTGTGGCATTTTCCACAACACCGCCATCACGCAGTTGGGCCAGAACGGCACTCAGTTCAGCCAAGGCGCTGTTCAACTTGGCCGGCAATTCAGCCGCCGCATCGCTGGCCAAAAGGGTTTCGGTCGTGTTCAGCAGGCCGCTGAATTCAGCCGCCAGCCGATCAATTTCAACCGTTTCCACCTTGGCCGCGACCGCATTCAGTCTTTCGATCAGGTCGGGCACACCAGACACAGCCGTGGTGACACCCTCCGCAGCCTCGGTTGCGCTGTCGACAGCGGCTGTCAGCCGCTCAACCGTTTGTGCGTCGTTCAACCGGGTCAGCGTGGCCTGAAGATCGACAACAACATCGTTTAACCGGCCCGGCAATGTCTGCACATCATCCGAAGCCACAAAGCCACGCACATCCCCAAGCAAACCGTTCAAGGTTTGCGGGACAATACGCAGATCTTCGTTGGTGATCAGGGTATTCGCGTTTTCCATCAGGTTGATCGCTTGCGCCATCACCTCTTCGATCGGCAAGGCATTTATACGCTCGAACACCCCTTCAGCCGTGGCCGATACATCGGCAATGTCGCTCTTGGTGGTCGGAATATAAAGCGCGCCGGATTCGCCGGTTTCAAGCGCGGCGTTGGGCGCATCGGGCACATCGATCAATTCAACTTTCAAACCTCCGGTCAGGATCGAGGCGGTGGTCAGCCGCGCGCGCAGTCCCTGTGCAACACGTTGGCGCAAAAAGTCCAGCGCGGCGTCTGTGCTGGCCTCACCTGCAAGTCCAAGGCGACCGGGGCTGATCGCCAAGCTGACCACCAACCGCACCCGATTGTCGCCGAATGCCTCAGGGTCAACCAACCCGTTCAAAGCACTGACCCGGCCAATGCGGAGGCCATTCAGCTCAACCGCGGCGTCTGTCGTCAAGCCTTCGACATTTTCCTCAAACACAGCGGAGAGTGTCAGGTTTTCTGCATTGTCACGGGAAAAAATACTGGACCGGGCCGATGATTCATCGGCGTGCACTATAAAACTGGCGCCCGGATCAACCGGCCTACCGCCCGAAACCAAGGTTTCAAAGGTGATCCCACCCGACACCAACGAGGCGACCGAGGAAAAATCAAGCGCGGCGCCGTTTGGGCCAAGCGAAAAGGAAAACCCCGACGCGTCCCAGAACCGTGTTGCGGAACTGATCAATCTGTCATGTGGTTTGTAGATCAGCGCTTCTGCCTCGGCGGCGGACCCATCTTGCGTGATCTGGGTCTTGCCAAGCCGGCCAACGGTAATGCCGCGATACAGGATGGGAGCGTTTTGGGTCAGCGTGGCTTTTCCCGAAGCACGCAACGTAACGCGCAAACCATCTTGGCCCGCTTTTTCCAAGGGCGCGTCAGGCAAGCCGGCAAAGTCATAGGTCACGCCATCGGGCGTGTTGTCCCACAGACCTTCGAGATAGACACCTGACAACACGGTATTCAGGCCGGAAACACCTTGCGCCGTCACTTGCGGGCGCACGACCCAAAATTGCGAGTTGGCATCGACATACGGGGCCACATCCTGGTCGATCCGGATGGCCACAACGACACGATCCAACCCATCAGCAAAACTGACATCTTCGACCAGCCCAACGGTCACATCCCGGTATCGCAATTCGGTGGTGCCCGGCTGAATGCCCGAAGCGTTTTCAAAGCTGACGGTGATCAGGGGGCCACGATCCAAATAAGACTGCGCGGCAATTGCCACAACGGCCAACACGGCGATCAGGGGCACGACCCAAACGATTGTTACCCGCTGCAACAGGTTTTGCCCGCCCTTTTTGATGGGCGGTGTTGGGGGGTGTTGAGGATCCGTCACGCTGAAAGGTCTCCTTTGACATCACCGACAGGGGGTCTGCGGGTGGATGCACTGTCCGGCTGGCCTTTATCCCAGATCAACCGGCTGTCAAAGCTTTGCGCCGAAAGCATCGTGAAGATCACCGACAGCGCAAAGAACAAGCTGGCCCGGCCCGGCGTGATCGTGGCAAGCGCTTGCAATTGAACAAGCGATGACAAGATCGCAACGACGAACACATCAATCATGGACCAGCGGCCGATATATTCAACCACCTCATACCAGAACTGGCGCCGCCCTTCGGGCACCTTAGGCCCCAACCATACCCCAAGAGCCAATCCGGCGATGATGACGAACTTGACGACAGGGATCAAAACGCTGGCCACCAGAATGATCGCCGCGACGCCCCAATTTCCGTGACGCGCCAGCTCGACCGCGCCGCCAACAATCGTGTCGCTTTGTGCGCTGACAAGAGTACGGGTTTCGAGCATCGGATACAGGTTGGCTGGAATGTAACACATCAAGCCAACCAGCCACCACGCCCAGACTTTTTGCAATGACAGCCTGTCGCGTGATTGCAAAACGCTGCCGCAGCGCGGGCAATGGGCGGTGCCACGTGGCGACACGGTGTAACATCGCGTGCAGCCAACAAGGCCCATATCCCGCGCGGTTTTCACTGGTCCAGAGACTTCCATATCGAATACCTGCACATCAAAGAATCGGTCACGACCACAATCACAACCAAGATCGCAAACAACCACGCGGCCGGGCCAAATTGCACCTGCGCCAGATCACTGAGTTTGACCAAGGCGACAGCGCAGCCAAGCGCAAAAATTTCCGCCATCGACCAAGGGTTCAACGCCTCGGACAGGCGAAACGCGGGTTTCGCCAAGCGCGCGGGCGGACGATCGCGAATGATTGGGGTCAACACATAGATCAGCAATATCAACCGCAGCATTGGAATGACGACGATGAACATCATCACGGCAATCGACAGCCCCAGCAATGCGCCCTCGAATGCAAAGGCGGTTTGCAGGATCGACGCCTCTTGGTGCATTCCGCCCGCGTCAATGGCCAGAAACGGAAATAGCGTGGCCGCAGTGATCAGAATCAGGACGGTCAGGGCGAGGGCAATCAATTGCTTCCCGGCCTTGCGCCTTGGCGCGATCAAAACCGTGTGGCAGCGCCCGCAAAAGGCCTTGTCTTGGGACGCGACATTGGGCGCGGTATAAAGCGCATCACAATTCGGACACGCGATCAGGCGCTCCAAATCGGCAGGCACGGGAGAGTGTTGCGTCGAGGTCTGTGGCGTTGTCATAGGGGCTTGGTTTTGATCCTTCTTTTCGCTCATGGGCTAGGCCAATACGCGGCACTGGTGGTCAACGTAACCCAAGCACGCTTTTTCTGCGACCGCTTTCCCAAAGGTTGTCTGGCAATGACCAATATCCGCCCATGAAAAAGGGCGGCCAGAACGCCGCCCTGTAAATGACAAACGCACCAAACCTTTGATCAGAAATCAAGGTTTTCTACGTTCAGCGCATTTTGCTGGATGAACTCGCGGCGCGGTTCAACAACATCCCCCATCAACTTGGTGAACAGATCATCCGCCTCGGCCACGTCGTCAACCTTGACCTGCAACAGCGTGCGCGCCTCGGGGTCCAGCGTGGTTTCCCACAGTTGGCCGGGATTCATTTCGCCCAACCCTTTGTAGCGCTGCATTTGCAGACCTTTTTCACCCTCTTTCAGGATGGCATCCAACAGATCCAATGGCCCATAGATATTCTGCACACGGTCTTTACGCACCAAGGTCGCGGGGTGCGTATAGATATCGCGCAAGCTCTGTGTCAGTTGACCAAGGCGCCGGGCATCGCCGCCACGCAATACAGGGCCATCCAGCGTGCGCATCTCTTCGACGCCCCGCACCGTGCGCGTCAGACGGATGCCAAGATCTTGGGTCGGGCGGCCCTGCCAGCCGCGTTCATATTCCAATGCGATCAGGTCCAGACGCTCAGCGATGGTATCCGCCACGCCCTGCAGATCTGCATCAACCCGGCCGGGCAAGAACGCCTCGGCAATCGCGGCCTGCTCCAGAATGTGACGGGGGTAATGGGTGGGGAAGGATTCAAGCATGCGCTTGCACTGGCGGGCCTCTTCGACCACGCGCACCAGATCATGCCCGATGATTTCCTCACCCGTTCCAAGACGCAACACCGCGTCGTCGGTGCCCTGCTGAATCAAGTAATCCTCAAGTGCGGGTTCGTCTTTCAGATACACTTCGGATTTGCCACGGGACACTTTGTAAAGCGGTGGCTGCGCGATGTAGAGATAGCCATTTTCGATAAGCTCGGGCATCTGCCGGTAGAAGAATGTCAAAAGCAAGGTCCGGATATGCGCACCGTCCACGTCGGCATCGGTCATGATGACGATCTTGTGGTAGCGCAGTTTGGACAGGTTAAATTCATCCCGCCCGATGCCCGTGCCAAGGGCCATCACCAAATTGCCGATTTCCTGACTGCCCAACATACGATCAAACCGCGCCCGTTCAACATTCAGAATTTTACCACGCAGCGGCAAAACCGCTTGGGTCGAGCGGTCACGCCCGGTTTGCGCCGATCCACCGGCGCTGTCACCCTCGACCAGAAACAGCTCTGTCTTGGACGGGTCTTTTTCCGAGCAATCCTTCAGCTTTCCGGCCAGATAGTTCACGTCCATCGCGGTTTTGCGCCGAGTCAGTTCGCGGGCTTTGCGCGCCGCTTCGCGGGCCAGTGCGGCCTCGACGATCTTGCCGACAATCTGCTTGGCCTCGTTGGGGTTTTCCTCGAACCATTCCGACAACTTTTCCGTCACCAAACCTTCGACCGCTGGCCGCACTTCAGAGCTGACAAGCTTGTCCTTGGTTTGGCTGGAAAACTTGGGGTCGGGCACTTTGACCGACAAGACACAGGTCAGACCCTCGCGTGCGTCGTCGCCGGTAAAGTTGACCTTTTCCTTCTTGGCGATCCCGCTTTCCTGCGCATATTTCTGGATCGTGCGTGTCAGCGCGCCGCGAAAGCCCGCCATGTGCGTGCCGCCATCGCGTTGCGGGATGTTGTTGGTGAAGGGCAAAACTGTTTCATGATAGCTGTCGTTCCACCACATCGCGACCTCAACGCCGATATCGTCGCGATCGCCAGTGATAAAGATCGGGTCCGAGATCATCGCGGCCTTATGCCGGTCAAGATACTTTACGAATTCTCTGACACCGCCATCATAGTGCAATTCCCCATGCAGCGGCTCTTCGGGGCGCTCGTCACGCAAGATGATGCGCACGCCCGAGTTCAGAAACGCCAATTCGCGCAGCCGCTTTTCAAGCGTTTCGAAACTGTACTCAAGGTTCGAGAATGTATCGGTCGAGCCCATAAAGCGCACCTCGGTGCCTTTGCGGCCATTTGCCGGGCCGACCTCACGCAAATGCTCGACAGTATCGCCATGCTCGAAACGGGCATAATACTCTTTTTCGTTGCGCCAGATCCGCAGCTCCAGCCAATCGGACAGGGCATTCACCACCGATACGCCAACGCCGTGCAAGCCGCCTGACACTTTGTACGAATTCTGGTCGAATTTGCCACCCGCGTGCAATTGGGTCATGATGACCTCGGCGGCGGAAACGCCCTCTTCTTCATGGATCGCAACCGGAATACCGCGGCCATTGTCGCTGACCGATACGCTGGAATCCGCGTGTATCGTGACATTCACGGCATCCGCATGACCGGCCAAAGCCTCATCAATGCCGTTGTCGACAACTTCGTAAACCATATGGTGCAGGCCCGACCCGTCATCGGTATCACCGATATACATGCCGGGGCGCTTGCGAACTGCCTCTAACCCTTTGAGAACTTTGATTGAATCCGCGCCATATTCTTCGGGCGACGGTGCTGCTTCGGCCATGCTTTTGTCCCTTCGCACTTTTGTGATTTTATACGATTTTCTGGGGGGAATGTCACGCGTTTACCCCAATATTTAGTGGCTGCGCGACACGGGGCGAAAGCCGACAATCCACGGCCCCATCCAGACTGAAATCTTGCCCCGAAACACCCCGGGCAAAGCCAACAAATCCGGCAGCGCGGTCAGGTCAGGGCAATCGCGGCGGCGACCAAAATAAGCAACCAACCCGAGACTATATTGGTCCGGCGGAGGGCGCCCGGCGAACTCATGGCGCGGCGAATACGATCCACGAACAGGGCCAATGCCAAATTGCCGATCAGCGGGATCACAAACGACAAAAATACGATAGCCGCGATATCCAGCGGGGTGATCCGGGTCAGATCGAAAAACCCCGGCAACACGCCCATGTAAAACAAGATCGCTTTGGGATTGCCAAGGATCGCGGCCAAGCCGGCCATGAAGCCCGCCAATGTGCCGGGCCGGGTCAGGCGGCTGTCAGCTGCGATTGAGCGGTCTGCATTCCGGATCAGCAAGACCCCCATGCCAACAAACATCGCCACAGCAAAGATTTGCAGCGCCAACATGAACCCGGAAAACACCGATACGATCCAACTGACACCAAGAATGGCCAGAAACGGCCAAAGCACATCGCCAACCACAACCCCAAGGGCCAAAGGCCATGCCGCATGAAACCCGCCCGACATCGAGCGCGCCAACATCGCCAACCACACCGGACCGGGGGTAAGGAACAGCACCAGCAAGGCCCCCGCATAAAGCGCAAGATCCGACAGTGAGAGGGTCATTCAGCCCTCGGCAAGGTTAGGCTACCATCGTCGGCCAAAGGCCAAAAGGGATTCATCGCAACCTCCCAGACATGGCCATCAGGATCGGCAAAATAGCCCGAGTAGCCACCCCAAAACACCATTTCCGGGCGCTTCAAGATCGTCGCGCCTGCGGCGACCGCCTGATCAAACGCGGCATCCACCTCGGCTTGGGTATCGAAGTTCTGCGCCAAGGTCATCGCACCCGTGCCCAGATTGGCATCCGGTCGGCCCTGATCCTTGGCCAAGTCCTTGTGCCCAAAAAGGCCAAGAACCTGCCCGTGCAATTGGTAAAACACGATGCTTGGCGTTTCTTCGGCAGGATGCCAACCAAGGGCGGCATAGAACGCTTTGGCCCGGTCCAGATCCTGAACACCAAGAGTGATCAGCGTCACGCGTTGCGGGGTCATGAGGCGGGCCTTTCGTTTACAGTGCTGATACCGTCCGTTTCGGTCACTTCGATGAATTGCGCCCGGTCGTGCAGTTCAGCAAAAAGTTCCGGTCCGGTGCCGGTCATCCAAGCCTGCGCGCCAAGCGCACAGATTTCATCATAAAGCGCGGCACGGCGCCCGGCATCAAGATGGGCCGCGACCTCATCCAGCAGCAACACAGGCGGCGCGCCGAAATCGCGGGCAAGGGCACGCGCATTGGCAAGGATCAAAGACACCAAAAGCGCCTTTTGCTCGCCTGTGGAGCAATCGCGCGCGGGCACCCCCTTGGCCGCATAAACCCCATACAGGTCGGCACGATGCGGCCCCACCAAGGTGCGTCCAGCCGCAAGATCACGAAAGCGGCTTTCGGCCAAGGCATCGGCCAGATCCGCCGGTGTCTCGGGTATAGTGCCTTCGGTGGCAATCAATTCAAGCGTGGCCACGGGGAAGGCGGTTTCAGCCTCTTCTTGCGCGGCCTGCAATTGGTCAATTGCAAACAGCCGATTGGCATGGATGGCCGCACCGCTTTCGGCCATCTGCCGTTCAAGCGCGATATACCAATGGGAATCGCGCACCTGATCTTTCAACAATCGATTGCGTTCGCGCATAGCTTTTTCATAGCTCAGGGTAGCATCCGCGTGATCAGGTCGGAAACTGAGCGTCATGCGATCCAGAAACCGCCGGCGGCCTTCTGTGGCCTCAATCCAAAGGCGGTCCATCGACGGGATCAGCCAAAGAACCCGCGCAATACGGCCAAGGGCCGTTTGCGACGCGGCTTTGCCATCAATACGAACCTGCCGCGCACCGCCCTCTTCCGACCAGGTTTCAACCTCGTGAACCTGATGCAGAGAATGCAAAATGCCGCTGACCTTCCAGCCCAACGCCTCAGGGCGGCGGGCCATATCCTGAGCCGCGGCCCGGCGCATCCCGCGACCGGGGGAGAACAGGGACACCGCTTCGAGTATATTGGTTTTCCCGGCCCCGTTCGCGCCATGAATGGCCACAGGCCGCGCATCTAACTCAAGCCGCGCACCCTTGTGCGAGCGGAAATGCGAGAGTGAAAGCTGAGACAGATAGAGGCCGGTCATAACCAAGCCCAATTTTCCGGACAGAAAACAGGCAGGTTCACACCCGCATCGGCATCACGACATAGACTGCGCTGGTGTCGTTGCCTTCGCGCATCAGCGTGGGATCACCGGACGAGTTGAACATGAAAACGGCGTTTTCGCGATCGACCTGACTGGCGATTTCCAACAGGTATTTCGC
>DATFJQ010000126.1:0-4867 GCA_035269125.1 Roseovarius sp. | reverse complement strand
TATGCATGGCTGAGCTCGCGCAGGAAATTCTCCCGGTAAACCTCGAAGACGAGATGCGTCAGTCCTACCTGGACTACGCCATGAGCGTCATCGTCGGACGCGCACTTCCGGACGTGCGCGACGGCCTGAAACCGGTGCATCGACGCATCCTGTATGCGATGCACGAGGCCGGGAATACCCACGACAAACCCTATCGCAAGTCTGCCCGTGCGATTGGTGACGTAATGGGTAAATACCACCCCCACGGTGACAGCGCGATCTATGATGCGCTGGTGCGGATGGCGCAGGATTTCTCGATGTCGCTGCCGTTGCTGGATGGTCAGGGCAATTTCGGCTCGATGGACGGCGATAACCCCGCCGCGATGCGCTATACCGAAGTGCGCATGGACAAGCCCGCACAGGCCCTGCTGGCGGACATCGAAAAAGACACCGTAGATTTTCAGGACAACTACGACGGCAAGGATCTGGAACCCACGGTTCTGCCCGCGCGGTTCCCCAATATGCTGGTCAATGGCGCAGGCGGTATCGCCGTCGGCATGGCCACCAATATCCCGCCGCACAATCTGGGTGAGATTTGCGAAGCCACGCTGGCGCTGATCGACAATCCTGACCTCAGCTCGGAGGAATTGATCGAGTATGTACCCGGCCCCGACTTTCCGACCGGCGGGATCATGCTGGGCCGCACCGGCGCGCGCAAAGCCTATCTTGAGGGGCGCGGCAGTGTCGTGATCCGTGCCAAGACCCGTGTCGAAGAAATTCGCAAGGATCGCTACGCCATCGTCATCGACGAGATCCCCTATCAGGTGAACAAGGCGGCGATGATCGAAAAAATCGCCGAAACTGTCCGCGAAAAGCGCGTTGAGGGTATCGCCCATGTTCAAGACGAATCCGACCGCCATGGCGTGCGCGTTGTGGTCGAGCTTAAGCGTGACGCCACCGCCGAGGTGGTGCTGAACCAACTGTTCCGCTTCACCCCGATGCAAACGCATTTCGGCTGCAACATGCTGGCCCTGAACGGCGGCAAGCCCGAGCAACTGACCCTGCGCAAGTTCCTGACGGCCTTCATCGCGTTCCGCGAAGAGGTGGTGGCGCGGCGCACCGCGTTCGAATTGCGCAAGGCCCGCGACCGCAGCCATATCCTGTGCGGTCTGGCGGTCGCAGTCAGCAACGTGGATGAAGTTGTGGCGACGATCCGGTCTTCGGCCGACGCCGCCGAAGCCCGCCAAAAACTGATGACGCGCCGTTGGCCTGCTGGCGATATCCTTGAATACATCGCGCTGATCGATGATCCGACCCACAAGGCCAACGAGGACGGCACCTATAACCTGTCGGAAACACAGGCCCGCGCCATTCTGGAACTGCGCCTGCAACGCCTGACACAAATCGGCGTCAAGGAAGTCACCGACGAGCTGCAAGAGCTGGCGGCGAAGATCAAGGAATACCTTGCCATTCTAGCCAGCCGCGAGCGAATCATGAGCATCATCGCCGATGAGCTGAGCGAGGTAAAAGACCAGTTCGCCGTGCCCCGCCGCACCGAGATCGTGAACTGGTCCGGTGATATGGACGACGAAGACCTGATCGAACGCGAAGATATGGTCGTGACCGTCACCCAAGGCGGCTATATCAAACGGACGGCACTGGCCGATTTCCGGGCGCAAAAGCGCGGCGGCAAGGGCCTGTCCAGCATGGCCACCAAAGAAGAGGACGTGGTCACAAACCTATTCGTGGCCAACACACATACGCAGCTTTTGTTCTTCACCACTGACGGGATGGTTTACAAGCTCAAGACATGGCGCTTGCCGCTTGGCGGGCGGACCTCGAAGGGCAAGGCGATCGTCAATATTCTGCCGATCCCGCAGGGCGTGTCAATCGCGGCGATCATGCCCGTGGACCGACCTGAAAACGAATGGGCCGATCTGCAAATCGTGTTCGCCACCACCGCAGGCGATGTTCGGCGCAATGCGTTGTCGGATTTCACCAACGTCAAGCGTAACGGCAAGATCGCGATGGACTTGCCCGAGGGCATCGAGTTGGTCAACGCGCGCATCTGCGCCGAGGATGACGACGTGATGCTGGTCACCGACTCGGGTCGTGCGATCCGCTTCCCGACAACCGAGGTGCGGGTATTCAAAGGCCGCAAATCGACCGGTGTGCGCGGTATTCGCCTGCAAGGTGACGATCAGGTCGTATCAATGTCGGTGATCAGCCATTTCGAGGCCACATCGGACGAACGCGCCGCCTATCTGAAAATGCGCCGGGCTTTGGCGGGTGCGCCAGACGATACCGACGACGCCGCTGCCCCCACAGGCGATATCGCGGCGGAGCGGTTTGAAGAGATGCACGCGGCGGAAAATCTGATTCTGACGATCTCCGCGCATGGCACCGGCAAGCTAAGCTCAAGCCATGACTATCCGGTGCGCGGGCGCGGTGGCATGGGTGTGCAAGCCATGGACAAAGCGATGCGCGGCGGGGCCTTGGTGGCCTCCTTCCCGGTGTCGCTTGAGGATCAGATCATGCTGGCCACATCGCGTGGCCAATCCATCCGCGTGCCGATCCAAGGTATTTCCTTCCGCTCGCGCAGCGCTGGCGGGGTCAAGGTATTCGATACCGGCAAGGGCGAGAAGGTGGTCAGCGTCGCGTGGATCGCGGATCAGAGTGAAGACGCGGCCGATCTGGATATTGATCGGGATGCGGAAGCCACAAGCGAAACGGCCGACAGCTCATCCGCACCCGATGGGGCGCCGGAGTAACACGGGCCGGACTGAAGCACGTTACATCACTACATAAAAAGCGCCCCACAACCAATTGATTGCGGGGCGCTTTTCTTTGAAAGGATACGTCTTAGTTGGCTGCGTTGTTCAATGTATTCCCAAAGCCCACGACACTGCCCACCAAGCCAAGGATCGTCCGCGCGGCATTGACCGGCGATTCCGTGGCAAGCAATGTATCACCGGGGTTAATATCAAACTGGCGCGCGGCAAACAGCCCGTCTGCCCCCGTCAGATCAAGGGTAAAGACAACCTGCTGCATGTCCGGTCCGGCCATGCCGGGTTTCAGATGCTTCGCCTTGTATTCCCGCAAAATAAGCACGCCTTTGGGGTTGGCCCTGTTGGCCTCCAGCCCGCCCATGGCAGACAGAGCCTCCATCACGCTCATCCGCTCTTTTTCGAAATAGATCAATTGCTGTGTGCCCGCCGCGCCCAACACGTTGAAGCTGCGCTCATCCTCGACAATGCTGATCTGGTCGCCACCGCGAACCCGAACATCGTGGCTGGCATCGGCCAGCAAATCGCGTGCCAGAATATCATAGGTCTTGCCGCCGCGTTGCAGGCGGACCAATGGGTTGCGCAAACTGTCTTTGACGCCACCCGTTTGGGCAATGACGCTCAGAATACCCGTATTGCGCGATTCCAGCGGGATGCGTCCGGGGGCCGACACGCCGCCCACAACATCCACCGAATTGTTGCGGCCCTCTGTTACCGAAAGCTGCACCTGCGCCGACGCCGCAATCTGTTCCAGACGTTGTTGCAAAAGGTTGCGCGCCGCATCCGTTGTCATGCCGCGCACCGACACATGCCCCACATAGGGCATAAAAATCTTGCCCGATGATGACACCGTTGTCGGGGGCATTTGTGTCAACTTGGTGCCTGTCCCCGCCAACAACGAGTTTTCCTGATTGTCCCAGATGACGATTTGCATGGTGTCGCCGGTTTGAATCACCGACGAATCGGGGGCGCGGCCATCCTTGAACCAATGATAATGTCCGGCCCACCCTGTCATGGGCCATTGCGCCAACCCATTCGTGGCATCGCGCGTGACAGAAACCACTTGGAAACTAGGCGTTTCTTCCCGACTCTCACGTAGAACTTCTGATTGAACAGCTGCCCCACGGGGCAAGCTGCACCCCGCAACACTGATTGCTACTGTGGCGCATAACACCATTCGCCCTATACGTTGCAAGCTGTCCCTCCAATACATGTTATTGTTGGTTTCCTACATCATGGAAACAATGCTAGACAAATGGAATGTTTTCCAGCCCCTGAATTCCGTCTTCAAGATGTAAGTATGAAACACCCATTGGCCTACGATATCTTGATGACAGGCGCCGGAGGGCGCTTGGCCGGGCGGTTCGGGGGAGGTTTGGGCGCGGGCAAGTCGGAATTATCCATTGTGACAGTATCACGTGGCAAGGCCGGCGATGTTCAGTGGCGCCCCGGCGACTCCATAGATGCATTGCCGCGCTGCGACACCATCATCGCGCTTTGGGGTGTCACCTCGGGCGATCCGGCGTCTTTGGAGGTGAACAGCACCTTGGCCGAGACTGCGCATGACATGGCCACCCGGCTTGGGGCGCGGCGCGTGTTGCATATGTCATCCGCCGGCGTTTATGGGCCGGGCACCAATATGACCGAAGACACCGCGCTGCCGCGACCCGTAACACTATACGGCCGGGCAAAACTACACATGGAACAAAGGGTTGCGCAGCTTGCCGCGACCAGTCCTGTGGCGCACTGCTGCTTGCGGCTTGCCAATGTCGTTGGGGCCGACAGCCTTGCCCCTGCGCTCAACGGCGATCAACCGGCGGAGCTGGACAGATTTCCAGATGGGGGTAGCCCGGTGCGCAGCTACATTGCCCCCGGAATGCTGGCGCGGGTATTGGCAGGATTGGCATCCCTCCCCCCGAACCGACTGCCAAGCGTTCTGAACGTTGCGGCACGGCAGCCAGTTGCCATGGCCGATTTGCTGCAGGCCGCGGGCCGCTATGTGACATGGCGTGACGCACCGCCCGACGCGGTGCAAAGCGTCACTTTGAACGTCAACCTGCTGTCACAAACTCTTCCTCAGGTTGATCTTGTTGCTGATGCCC
>DATFJQ010000125.1:0-2867 GCA_035269125.1 Roseovarius sp. | reverse complement strand
GATCCAAACGCCGCCCGCCGTGGCGAGGCTGAGCGCGCA
Source organism: Roseovarius sp. (assembly GCA_035269125.1). Classification (GTDB taxonomy): domain Bacteria; phylum Pseudomonadota; class Alphaproteobacteria; order Rhodobacterales; family Rhodobacteraceae; genus Roseovarius. The sequence continues at coordinate 2,828 of DATFJQ010000125.1, read as the reverse complement.
ACCGACCGCATTCGCGCGCGGTTTGGCGCAAATGCCATCCTCAAAGGCCGTTCGCTGCGATAGGTCTACTCGGCGGCAAGGGCTTGTTCGGTTGGGCGGCCAATCGCGGCGATGTCTTCGATCACACCATTCAGCACGGTCCGAAACGCTTCGAAATGGCCGTTGGGGCGGATCAACCGTTCATTCATGTAAAGCGCCCGGTCGATTTCGATCTGCACGGCATGCCGGTTGCGCGACGGACGGCCGTAACGCTGTGTGACATAAGCACCGGCAAAGGGCGTGTTGCGGGTCACGACAAGTCCGGCTTTGGTAAAAGCCTCTTCAATCCGGTCGACGACATCAGGGGCGGCGGTGGCGCCAAAGCGGTCCCCCAACACGATATCAGGCCGCCGCACGCCCATACGAACCACAGAATCCATCGCCTCGTGCGGCATCGAGTGGCAATCCACCAAAATCGCCTGACCGAACATAAGATGCGCCTGATCCAGTTGTGCGTTCAACGCTTCGTGGTAGGGGCGCCAGTAGGTTTCGATCCTGCGTGTCGCCTCGGACATTGTAATCTTGCCCGAGTATATCGCCTGCCCATTTGCCACCACACGCGGGATCACCCCAAGCCCCGAGGCAACACGCGGATTGTGCCCCGATTTGCGCGCCCCTTCGATCAATGCCGGGTCCAACTCGTCTTCGGCACGGTTCAAATCGACAAATGCGCGCGGCGCCCCGGCCTTGATAAACGGTGCCCCGTGACGCGGCGCATCTTCGAACAGTCGGTCAACGAAGGCATCCTCTGAACTGCGCACAGTATGGTTGTTCAATGTTGTTCGGCGCAAAAAAGACCACGGGTAATCGCACCCGCTGTGAGGCGAGGAAAAAACCACCGATGTTGTCCGGCGCTGCGGATGTGTAAGGTGATAGGCGGCTTTCGGCATGGTCTCTCCGTTCCCGGGGTATAATAGACTGAATTTGTCGTTCTAAAAGCCCTTGATCCCCTGCCCGACTCCTTTTATAGACCGCTCTCACCGGCGCGGCTTTCCGCGCCCCTATTATTTGGGGCATGGGACGTGTTGGTATTCATGGGCGATTAGCTCAGCGGTAGAGCACTTCGTTGACATCGAAGGGGTCACAAGTTCGAACCTTGTATCGCCCACCATGAATTCACTGTTTCGCGCCGTGCGCGGGACGCCCGCAACCCCAGGCGCTGGCCCGCGCCGCGACAGACAGGAGACCGACCATGAAGGTTCGCAACTCGCTCCGCTCGCTGAAGAACCGGCACCGTGATTGCCGCGTCGTGCGCCGCAAAGGCCGCGTTTACGTGATCAATAAAACACAACGCCGATTCAAGGCGCGTCAGGGCTGAATCCCAGCCCCTTGCACGACTTGAACAAACCCCGCCATCCGGCGGGGTTTTTCTTTGGGGTGTGCGGCAAAAACGGGCCGGCCGCCCCTTGCTCTGACAGGAAAGCTCGGCTTAGCTGCGCGCACAGCACTTGCGCGGACACAGCCTCATGAGCACACCCAAAAAGATCATTGTTATCGGCGCTGGAATTTGTGGCCTCAGCAGCGCCATCTGGTTGCGCCGGGCCGGGCATGACGTGACGCTGATTGATCGTGACGGCCCCGGCGCGGGGGCGTCGTTTGGCAATGCCGGGCTGTTGGCACAATGGGCCATGGTGCCGGTTAACACGCCTGACCTGCTGTCCACCGCCCTGAAATACATGGTAAATCCCAATTCGCCGCTATTTCTTCAGTGGTCTTATCTGCCCCGCCTTGCGCCTTGGCTGGCCCGGTTTGTCAGCAACGCAAATGAAAAAACCTGCCGCCGCACGGTCGAGGCGCTGATCCCGCTCATCACCGACAGCGTCGATCAGCACCGCGCATTGACGCGGGGCACCTTGGCTGAGAAATGGATCACGTCCAGCGATCTGGGCTATGCCTATGAAAACCGCGCCGCGTTCGAGGCCGACGCCTATTCATGGGCGATCAAGCAAGAGGCCGGGATGACCCCCGAGGTTCTGGAAGGCCCTGCCGTGCAAGAGGCCGAGCCGATCCTTGGCCCGCCCACGCAATGCCTTGCGCGCCTGAAAGGCCATGGGCACATCACCGATCCAGGCCAATATATGCACGACCTTGCGCAGGTTTTGCGCGATGAAGGCGGCACCTACCTGCAAACCGAAGCCGTGGACATTACCCTAAGCGACGGGCGCATAACGCAGGTTCAAACACGGCAAGGCGCGCTGCCGTGTGATCATGCGGTGCTGGCTGCCGGGATCTGGTCAAAGGCGCTGATGCGCAAGCTGGGCGTCAAAGTGCATCTTGAGGCCGAGCGCGGCTATCACCTGCACTTCAAAAACCCATCACAAACCCCACGCAACCCGATGATGGTGTCCAAGGGCAAATTTGCCGTCAACCCAATGGCCAGCGGCTTGCGCTGTGCTGGCACCGTGGAACTTGGCGGGATCACTAAAGGCCCGTCAAAACGGCCTTTGGAGTTGATCAAACGCCACACCAAGCAGGTGTTCCCGTCGTTGGAATATGACAGCGTCGAAGAATGGATGGGGTTCCGCCCGTCAACGCCCGACAGTCTGCCCTTGGTTGGCGAGCTTGGCAAAACCGGCGTGTTCGCGGCCTTCGGGCATCAGCATATCGGGCTGACCGCCGGGCCAAAGACCGGGCGTATTGTTGCCGGGTTGATAGATGGTCAACGCCTAAACCTTGATCTGGCGCCCTACAACGCAAATCGGTTTCACACTTCGGCGCGGTAACGCTCTACGAAATTGGCCAAAACCTTTTCGGGCGCGTGAACATCCGCCGCGCGGCACATATCAATC
>DATFJQ010000124.1:0-22959 GCA_035269125.1 Roseovarius sp. | reverse complement strand
TTGATAGATGGTCAACGCCTAAACCTTGATCTGGCGCCCTACAACGCAAATCGGTTTCACACTTCGGCGCGGTAACGCTCTACGAAATTGGCCAAAACCTTTTCGGGCGCGTGAACATCCGCCGCGCGGCACATATCAATCAGATCATCCGCCGTTTCAGGTGGGAAATAGCCGCGATGCCGATAAATCTTGATCCGGGTTTCAAACCCGGCGGCATCGGCCTCGGGGTGGAACTGGGTCGCGTACACATTCTGCCCAAAGCGCACCATCTGGAACGGGCAACTTGGCGCGCTGACCAGATGTGTGCAGCCAACGGGAAGATCCTGCAACGCCTCCTTATGACCAACAAACGCCTCGAACCTCTGTGGCACCCCATCCAGCAGCGGATCGGCGTGGCCGGCATCGGTCAGGGCGCAATCGGCGGTTCCAACCGGCTCAGAATAGCGGTCTTTGCTGACATCGCCGTTCAAGTGCTTTCCCAGTATTCCGATGCCGTAGCAACACCCAAGAAACGGGAAATCGCGTTGCGTGATGGCGGGCATCAGGGACAAGACCTGCTCTTCGATCCGCGCCTCGACCTTGGATTTTTCAGCCGGGGCATCGCTGACACAACCGGGCCCGCCCCCCACGATCACACCCGACAGATCATCTAGCGACAGGTCGTCAGGCAGGTTCTGTTGATCCAGACGAATGCGGCGTGTGTTAGCCTGATCCAAGCCGCCCTTGCGCACAATCGCAGCAAATTCATCATCTGCGGCCTCGGTCTCGGGGCGCAGTTGCAAGATCAGAAAGGGTTTGGCCATCTTGAGGTTCCGGATTTGGTCAGATGTCTGGTGGACTGTTTCCCACACTCCGTCAAGACCGTGCCATTCACCAGCGTGCGCTTGACCCTACGCCCCGATCCACTAGGCTGCGCACAGTCTGCAATTGCACTTGGGGAAATCGGATGGCACACCGTCTGTGTTTTGGTCTTGGCCCCGCTGCGCCCACCACATTGACCTAGGGTGCCATGCGCCGTTCATTGAGCCTTGCAGCCTATCTGGCCATGTCGCGCCATGGCTCTGACACCGATCAAGCGGTCGCCCCTCAAAGGCCCCGCCCAGCCGGAGAGTTGATTTGGGCCCATGCCGTAGAACCGGCCCATGCCGACGCCCTGTGCCAAATGGCTGAACGCCTTGCCGCACAGCGCCCCGGACTGCATATGCTGATGACAACAGGCCGGGATGAGGTCTTGGAGCAGACCAAGGGGAAAAGCATTATCCGGACACGTTTACCGGACGATTCTGTTTCCGATGCCAAGGCGTTCTTGCAGCACTGGGCCCCGGACATTTGCCTTTGGACCGGCGGTGACTTGCAGCCCGCCTTTATCACATGCGCAAGTGAACAGGATGTGCCCCTGTATTTGATTGACGCCGAAGAACGTCTATTGGAGAAACCCAGCTGGCGGTGGTTCCCCGACCTTCCGCGCGCCTTGTTGGACCGGTTTGCAATGATATTCGCACGTAACGCAAACACGGCACGGTTCCTCAGGCGGCTAGGGGTCAATGATGGGGACATTGCGGTCACCGGCCCCTTCCAAGAAGGGGCTTTGACCCTGCCCTATAACGAAAGCGACCGCGAGGAATTGAGCAACCTTTTGCGCGGGCGCCCTGTTTGGCTTGCCGCAATGGTGCAGCCGCAAGAGTTGACCACCGTTTTGCAGGCGCATCGGGACACCAGCCGCCTTGCGCACCGCGCACTGTTACTTTTGGTCCCTGACGATCCGACGACCGGCACCGAATTCAAGGCCCGGTTGGACGACGAGGGATGGCGCAGCATCACATGGTCAGAAGGCGAGTTGCCCGAAGAGACAACGCAGGTCTTGTTGGCCGATACACGCGGCGAGATGGGGCTCTGGTATCGGGTTGCACCGATCACCTTCATGGGCAGCTCTTTGTTGGCCGGGCATTGGGGGCGTGACCCAAACGAGCCTGCCGCGCATGGCTCGGCTATCTTGTATGGCCCGAACGTGCGGCGCTATATGTCCAGCTATTCCCGGTTCGCCGAGGCCGGGGCCGCGCGCATTGTGCGAGACCGGGAGACTTTGGCCACAGCCGTGCAGCGCCTGATACCGCCCGACCAATCGGCAACCATGGCGCATGCAGCGTGGGACGTGGCCTCGCAAAGTGCTGGGGTCACTGATAAGATCTTGGATCTTGTGCAGGATACACTTGACGTGATGGGGGCAAAGTAATGCGCGCACCGCTTTTCTGGTTCACGCCCCCTGACCAGCCGACCGTCATGGCGCGGGTGCTGGCACCGTTGGGCGCGCTGTATGCCATGGCCACGGCCCGACGGGTGGCACAGCCCCCCGCATATGCCCCTGATATCCCTGTCATTTGTGTGGGAAACATCAATGCGGGCGGCACCGGCAAGACGCCAACTGTCATCGCATTGGTTCAGCATTTGCAAAACATGGGGAAAACCGTGCATGTCATTTCGCGCGGGCATGGCGGATCATTGGAAGGACCTGTCGAGGTGGATGAGAAAACCCATACGGCACAAGAGGTTGGAGATGAGCCATTGCTGATTTCAGCCTTTACCCGCGTGTGGGTCGCCAAGGATCGGGCGGCGGCGGCGAAGGCGGCAGAAAAGGCCAAGCCAGATATCATCGTTATGGATGACGGCCATCAAAACCCGTCGATCAAAAAGGATATTTCGGTGGTTGTGGTGGATGCCGCGCAGGGGTTTGGTAATGGGCGCTGCATTCCAGCCGGTCCCCTACGCGAGCCTGTGACCGTCGGATTGAAACGAGCCAATCTGATCTTGTCGATCGGGCCGAAGGGCGCACAAGACAGCTTTGGTCAGACATGGGGCGAAGGCATCGGGCTGCCGCACCTCAGGGGGCATCTGGCCCCGCTGCAAACCGGAATGGATTGGAGCGACACGCGCTTTCTGGCCTTTGCAGGCATAGGGCATCCCGCCAAGTTTTTCGCCACATTACGAGGGCTTGGGGCTGATTTAGCGAGGGCCGAAGCCTTGGAAGATCACCAACCCCTGACCTCGGCGCTGATGGCTCGTTTGGAAAACGAGGCCAAGCTGCTGAATGCGCAACTGGTGAGCACCGAAAAGGATGCGGTGCGCCTGCCACCCGAGTTTCGGCAAAAGGTTCTGACCCTGCCCGTGCGGCTGGACATCCACGACTGGACAGCGCTGGATCAAGCGTTGGCCGATTTGGGCCTGATGCTGGGCTAGTCGTCCTCCCCCAGTTTGGGCGACGGGCGGTCAAGCGACAGATCGGAGTGCGAAAACCGAAAGGGTGAGCGGACGCCGGGAACGCCGTCAGGGTCAACGCGCATACCACGGGACTGAACCTGCGGATCATCGAACACTTCGTCCAAATTGTTGATCGGGCCAGCGGGCACGCCATGGGCTTCGCAAGCCGCCAACAGCTCCGCCTTGGAAAAACCGCGCGTGCGGGCCGTTAGCAATTCGTCAAGGTTTTCGCGGTTGGACACCCGCGCGGGATTGGTGGCGTAATCCGGATCATCCGCCAGATCGGAACAGCCCAGCAAGTCACACAGGCGGCGGAACTGCCCGTCATTGCCCACGGCGATGATGATATACCCGTCCGAGCAATCGAACACCTGATAGGGCGACAGGTTGGGGTGAAAATTGCCCAGTCGCCCCGGTGCTGTGCCGGTAGACAGATAATTCATCGCCTGATTGGCGGTAACAGATACGGCGACATCCAAAAGCGCCATGTCGATATGCTGCCCCTGCCCGGTCGCGTGGCGGTGGTGCAGCGCCGCCAGAATGGCCGTGGTGGCGTAGACGCCCGTGAACACATCCGTCACGGCGACGCCCACCTTGGTGGGCTGACCCTCCGGGTGGCCAGTGATCGACATCAGCCCCGACATGCCCTGAATGATGTAGTCATACCCGGCGCGGTGCGCATAAGGCCCATCCTGCCCAAACCCGGTGATCGAACAATAGATCAGGCCGGGATTGATGGCGCGCAAACTCTCGTAATCCAGCCCGTACTTAGCCAGCCCGCCGACCTTGAAATTCTCAATCACGATATCGGCGTCGCGGATCAGGTCGCGTACCTGTTCCTGCCCTTCGGCCGTGCGAAAATCCACCGTGACCGAAGATTTGCCCCGGTTGCAGGAATGGAAATAAGCGGCTGAGCGGTCATCGTCGCGTTCGATAAAGGGCGGGCCCCATTGGCGCGTATCGTCACCCGCGGGGCTTTCGACCTTGATGACCTCGGCACCCAGATCGGCAAGCGTCTGACCGGCCCAAGGGCCGGCCAGAATACGGGCAAGTTCAACGACCTTTAGGCCGGATAGCGGTGCAGTCATCCCTCGCCCAATTCCTTGTCGATGAGTGCCTTCAATTCATCGTAGGACATGTTGGAATGCTTTTGGCCGTTGATCACAACCATCGGGGTCGAGGTCACATCGTGTTCCTCGGCGTTTTTCTGATACCAAGCGACCAATGCCTTGGCCTTGTCCTGATCTGACAGGCAGGCCTCGATCTGATCATCGCCAAGGCCCGCGACCTTGCCAATTTTGCGCAGGGCATTGGCTGCCTGCACCGGATCGCCCGAACCAACCCACTCTTTCTGCTGCTCATAGATCAGCGACGTGAGGCCAAAGAATTTTTGTTCGCCCCCACAGCGCGCCACCATCGACGCCCATAGCCCCAGACGATCAAAATACACGTCACGGTAGATGAAATTGATCTTGTCAGTGTCGATGTAATCAGCCTTCAACTGCTTGAACTGGTTGCTGTGGAACGTGGCGCAGTGCGGGCAGGTGAATGACGCGTATTCAATCACGGTCACCGGTGCGTCCGCGTTGCCAAGCCTCATTTCAACGATTGACGATGTGTCGACATCACCCGCTTCTTGTGCGTTGACTGCGCCATAAGGCAGGTCGTTCGGTGTTGCGGGCGTGGAGGCCAGCCAATAGGCCCCTCCGGCGACAAGGGTAAGGCACAGGGCCGCAATGGCGGTCATTCGGGTCATTCGGGTCACCTTTCCGGATTTAGCGTTTCGTCTTGGATAGAACGTTCCGCCCAAGGGCTTCAAGCGCGGATCTGAGCGAGGTATCGCCGACCGGCGCGGTCAGGTCCGCGGCACGGGCCTGCACTTGGGCGTCTGGCGCGGCGGGTTTGGCCTGTTTCGGGCGGTGATCAAAGCTCACCTGCCCTTCGGCAAAGCCTGTGGGCGCGGTTTGCGTGATACGAATGCGCGAGATCGCGTTATAGCCGTAAACGGCATTCACCTTGTCGCGCAGCTGTTCCTTTTGCATTTCCAGCATCGGGGCCTGCGCCCCGGTGGTCAGAACCGTCAGCGTCGCGCCAAAGCCCTGCCGACCATAGGACACATTAACCGGGCGCGCGATGGCGGCGATATCGGCCCCCACGATTTCCGGCCAGTGGGTCAGCAGGCGGGTTTGCGCAAAGCCACGCGTTTCAGAGGCGTGGCGAATGCGGCCCTGCACAAGTTGGGCCGTGCGTTTGAACCCGCGTGTGGTGCTTTTGCGTTGCGGCATGGGTGGCGTCCTCGACTTGCGACCTATCTTAGGGCATGTGGCACACCATGCCAGAGCGAAACGGCACAAGAGGGATAAAGAATGCGTGACGCAGCACCAGACCTGCTGGCGTGGTATGATCGGCACGCGCGCGATTTGCCCTGGCGCGTGGCCCCGGCGGCGCGGGCGGCCGGTGTGCAGCCTGATCCATATCGTGTTTGGCTGTCCGAGGTGATGCTGCAACAAACAACCGTTGCCGCCGTGAAAGCGTATTTCGAGCGGTTCACCACGCTCTGGCCAGATGTGCGCGCCTTGGCGGCGGCCCCGGATGCGCAGGTGATGGGAGAATGGGCCGGTTTGGGCTACTATGCGCGGGCGCGCAACCTGCTGAAATGCGCACGGGTTGTGGCCGATGACCTGAATGGGCAGTTTCCGGACACCCGCGCGGATTTGATCAAACTCCCCGGCATTGGCCCCTATACCGGCGCGGCCATTGCCGCGATCGCGTTTGACGCCCCCGAAGTGGTGGTGGACGGCAATGTGGAACGGGTGATGGCGCGGCTGCATGACATTCACACCCCGCTACCCGCCGCCAAACCCGAATTGACAAGGGCCGCAGCGGCGCTCACGCCCATCCAGCGGCCCGGCGATTACGCGCAGGCGGTGATGGATCTGGGCGCGACGGTCTGCACGCCCAAATCCCCGGCCTGCGGGATTTGCCCGTGGATGGCCCGCTGCGCGGCGCGCAAGGCTGGCACGCAGGCCGAATTGCCCCGCAAAACCCCGAAAAAACCAAAACCCACGCGGTATGGCATCGCCTATGTCGCGCGGCGCACCGATGGCGCATGGCTGCTGGAGCGACGCCCCGACAAAGGCTTGCTGGGGGGCATGCTGGGCTGGCCCGGCAGCGACTGGGGCGACAGCCCCACACCCGCACCACCGCTTGCGGCTGATTGGCAAGACTTGGGCGCTGAGGCCCGCCACACCTTCACCCATTTCCACCTGCGCCTGTCCGTTCATGTCGCGCGGGTTGGCCACGACACACAGCCCGAACGCGGAGAATTCCATGATCCTGCGGCGTTTCGCCCGTCAGATTTACCAACTGTCATGCGCAAGGTGTTTGACCTTGCCCGCGACACGCTCAACAATACGCCCTGAAACGCGCCCCACCTTGTTGCCCATGTAAGGAATCCCCGCGATGATCCCCGCCCATCAGGTTGCACTGTTTCGCAACGCCGTGCCGTTCTGGATGTCTTTGTTACTTGTGCCCGTGGCCGTAATTGGCGCGCTTTATGGCGGCTGGACGGTTATTCTGCTGCCGGTCGTGACATGGTATTTCTTTTCCATCCTCGATGCCTTTCTGGGGCTGAACACCGAAAACGCCGATCTTGACACCGGCGAGGACCAGCTCAGCTGGTACAAGGCGATCACGCTGATCTGGGCGCCCATTCAATTTGCCCTGCTCTTCTGGATGATCTGGTATGTGACTGGGCCGGGCGATGCGCATCTGTCCGCACTGGAAACCATCGTTTTGTTTTTCGGTGTGGGCGTGATCACCGGCACGGTGGGGATAAACTACAGTCACGAATTGATGCACCAAAAGGACCGGGGCGAGCGTTTCTTGGGCGATGCGCTTTTGTCGATGGTGCTCTATTCGCATTTCCGGTCCGAACATCTGCGGGTGCATCACCTCTATGTCGGCACCCCGCGCGACCCGGTCACCGCGCGCTATAACGAAGGCTTTCACCGCTTTTTGCCCCGTGTGCTGAAAGGCTCTCTTTTGTCGGCATTCAAGGCGGAAAAGGCCATGCTGGCGCGCAAAGGCAAGCCGTGGACTGGTGCCCAAAACCCGTTTTGGCGCTATTGGGCGCTTCAGGCCTTCATGCTGATCTTGGCGGTTCTGGTCGGCGGTTGGGCCGGGCTGCTGTTGTTCATGTGGCAGGCAGGCGTCGCCATCTGGCAGTTGGAGTTGGTCAACTACGTCGAACACTATGCGCTGACGCGCAAACATTTGGGTAATGGCAAATACGAGCATGTCAAACCACACCATAGCTGGAACGCGGCGCATAAGGCGTCGAACTGGTTGTTGATCAACCTGCAACGCCATTCCGACCACCACTACAAACCCGACCGCCGCTTTCCGCTGCTGCAAAACTACGACGCGGACGAAGCCCCGCAATTGCCCTATGGCTACCCGATCATGACCATGGCGGCGATGGTCCCACCAATCTGGCGCAAGGTGATGAACCCCCGCGTCAAACACTGGCGCGACATGTATTACCCCGAAATCACCGACTGGACGCCCTACAACAAAGCGCGCCACCCAATGCCACGCTAAGCGATCCGCGCCCTTCTTTTGTTCAAAAATATCCCGGGGAGCGCGAGGGGCTGGCCCCTCGCCCAACAAAACTGTGTGGCGCAGCCACTCCTTTTGGCAACACCACCCACAAAAAAGCCCCGCCAAAAGGGCGGGGCACAGGTGTGGTGCCTGCGATGTCAGGCCACAGGCACCGGCGGTGTTCTGATTAACGGAAGCCTCAGTTCGGACGCTCGGCCATTTCGGCGCGGATCTGTTGGCGCAGCAGATCAATGGGCACGGTCTTACCGTCGCGTTTGAAGCACCAATAGGTCCAGCCATTGCAGCTGGGGGCGCCTTCCAGCGCGGCGCCAACCTGATGGATCGAGCCTTTAACATCATCACCGATCAGCGTGCCATCGGCGCGCACCTTGGCCTTGTGGCGGCCATTCATGCTTAGCAATTCTTCGCCGGGGCGCAGCATGCCACGCTCAACAAGCTGGCCGAACGGCACGCGCGGCTCGGCGCGTTTGCTGGCCGACACCTGCAATGCCTCGCGGTCGTATTTGCGCACGGCTTTCAGGCGTTTTTCAGCCACTTTGCGATAGGCGGCCTCACGTTCGATACCGATATAATCGCGGCCCAACATCTTGGCCACGGCGCCAGTGGTGCCCGTGCCAAAGAACGGGTCCAGAACAACATCGCCGGGATTGGTGCTGCCGACGATAACCCGGTGCAGCAGGCTTTCGGGTTTTTGCGTGGGATGCGCCTTGTCGCCGTTGTCATCTTTCAGGCGTTCGTGCCCGGTGCAGATCGGCAGAACCCAGTCGCTGCGCATCTGCACCCCGTCATTGAGTGATTTAAGCGCTTCGTAATTGAAGGTGTATTTGGCACCTTCCTCCTTGCTGGCCCAGATCATGGTTTCATGGGCATTGGTCAGGCGCTTGCCCCGGAAATTCGGCATCGGGTTGGATTTCCGCCAAACCACATCATTAAGAATCCAGTAACCTTCGTTTTGCAGCGCCGCGCCTACGCGGAAAATATTGTGATAGCTGCCGATCACCCAGATCGCGCCGTTGGGTTTCAGCAAGCGACGCGCGGCGCGCAGCCAATCACGGGTGAATTTGTCATAAACCTCAAAGCTGGCAAACTGGTCCCATGCGTCATCCACCGCATCCACCGCGCTGTTGTCGGGGCGATGCAGATCGCCTTTGAGCTGCAGGTTATAAGGTGGGTCGGCAAAAATCAGGTCAATGGACGCCTCGGGGAGGCTGTTCATCGCGTCGATGCAGTCGCCATCAAGAATCGTGTTCAGCGGGAGCGCAGCCGCGCCCTTGGATTTGGTCATCGTTTTCATTCTCTGCCTCTGGTCCCGGCGCTTTTTGCGCTCTGGTTCGTTGAAGACAAAGATGAGTCAAACCTGATTCGCCGTCAATTTCTTTTTGAATCAATCACTTATAGATTTTTCTTGATACAATATATTGTGTACAGGTTTAAACGATCGTCTATGGTGTGGGGTCACACCCAGATTTTGAAGCGCCGCTTTGTGGCTTTTTGACGGGTAGCCTGCATTTGTCTCCCAACCGTAGCCGGGAAACTGTTGCGCCAAATCCCACATGATGCGATCGCGGGCGATTTTCGCCATGATCGAGGCCGCCGAAATCGACAGCGACAGGGCATCACCCTTGATCACCGCCTGTGCGGGTACGGACAGGTTGCGCGGGATCAGGTTGCCGTCGATCAGGGCCATGTCAGGGGGCACGCGCAGCCCCGCCACCGCGCGCTCCATTGCCAGATGGCTGGCGCGCAGGATGTTCAGGCTGTCTATCTCATCAACACTCGCATGCGCGATACATACCTCGGCCACATCCATGATCACGTCAAACAAGGCCTCTCGGCGTTTGGCCGTCAGACGCTTTGAATCATTCAACCCTTCGGGAATGCGGGCGGGGTCCAGCACCACGGCAGCGGCGGTGACCGGCCCGGCCAGCGGGCCGCGCCCCACCTCGTCAACACCGGCAATGCGGGTGTAACCTTGGGCCTGTGCGGCCAATTCAAGCGAATAATCCGGCGTGTGTGTCATACTGTGCTTTGGCATGGTCCTTGGTGAAATGCAAAAGGGAAGGGCGCAGGCCCTTCCCCTTCGACTGCTCAAATCTGGCGCAGCGACTTAACGCAAGCCGCGGCGTTCAAGGCAGCGAGCGCTATAGACCGCCCGTCCGCCATTATTGGCGATCAGACAGGCATTGGGCAGCGCCACACGCTTTTGGGCCCGATGCGAAACTGCCCCGCCTTGCCAGTAGCCGCGATGCGTTTGGACATGCCTGTTATGACGCTGGTGGCGGCTTTGTGCCTTATGCCGCTTATGGGCCTTGTAACCCTTGTGACGCGCCTGATGTTTTTGGTGGCCATAGGCAGGCGGTGCCTGATAGATCACCTTGGGTCGTTTGGATTTATTGGCATCGGCCACGGCCGCGCCGATAATGGCAAGCGCGGCAACACCCGCGATCACCTTGGCGGCATCATTGTCAGCGCGCGCCGGGGCCGCTGTCAGGCCGGTCACAGCGACGGCTGCGGCCAGCACGGCAGCTATGAATTGACGGTGTAGCATGGTCTGTCCTTTCCTTGGGTTTTGTTGCTCAGGCCCGGCACAAAGGGGCCAGACGCGATAAGCCAAGGATGTGCGGACCCGGCAAAGACAGGCAATAACGCGCCTTTGATATCGGATAACGGGCCAAAAATACGGCGTTTGAATATCCGGGTTATTGAATAGCCGCACCGGGCGGCGCATGGTTGGGGCATGACACGGATTTATATACCCCTCATTACCGCCGCCCTCATTCTCGGCCTTGGGTCAGCTACCATGGCCCAAGCCGCATGTGTGGCGGAATACAAGGCCAAGCGCGACACCCCGTTCGAGCTGTATTATGATGTTGCACCGATCAGCGGCCCCTGCACCAAGGCCAATGCACGCGCGCAATTGCAGGCGCAATTGGCCCAAAACGGCCTGACCTTGCTGAAAATTTTATCAGTGCGTGATCAGTAGGAAGGGTAACCCAGTGAAAGACCAATCAGGCAGCGCCGCCACAGCTCTGAAATCCGGCAACCGTGTCGTCGTGATCGGGGTCATTACCATTGTGGCCATTCTGGCGCTGACAGCGGTTTTGTTGTTCATGAACCTGCCCGATGCCGGGGCGTTCAATGCCCGTGTCGAACGGATCTTTGTGGAAAACGATGCGCTGACGTCGGACGCGGAAATCAAGCTTTTGGAAATCCTCGCCCTGTCCGGCACCGCCTTTTCCGAAACGCTGACCAGTTACCGCATGGTGATGTTCGTGCTATTGGTCTTTGCCGCAGCTCTTTTGGTGACAGCCTTGGTGTTTTTGGTCATGCTGGTGACACTGAACCGCCGCATGGCACAGATCGAGCGGTCGGGCATTCAGGTCAGCTCGCTTTTGATCAGCCGCGAGGAAAACAAGGTCTACCTCAACAATCTTGGGTTCAAGCTGACCGATGCCGCGATGGAGACGCTGGCCGTTCTGGCCGAAGCACGGATGGATGACGACATTCTGTCTGGAGCCGAGATCGAAGCCGTAATTTCGGGCCGCCCAACTGTCGATTGCGAAGAAGCAGCAGGCGCCACCCGCATCAAACGCCTGCGCGATACCCTTGGCAACCAGATGGTCAGCGAGTTGTTGGTCAAAAACATCGCCCGCCGCGGTTACATGCTGGCCATCGACAAGGACGTGATCAAGGTGATGTAACGCCCAGGTGAATCAACGATCACACCGGATACCACACCCACCAAAGTGGCGACCCCGGCAGGATTCGAACCTGCAACCTGCCCCTTAGGAGGGGGCTGCTCTATCCAGTTGAGCCACGGGGCCGTTGGCCGTCGTTTAGCGCGGGTTGTGGCGTTTGTCATGGGGGGAATGTGTGACGCTTGATCCCGCCCGACTGTTCGCGGTAACAGTTAAGGGTAATTTCTCAGGACGACAACATTGACCAAACCCGACCAACGCCCCCTGACCTTGCGTGATGTTTCCGAAGCGTCAGGTGTATCAGAGATGACTGTCAGCCGCGTCTTGCGCAATCGCGGGGATGTGTCGGAGGCAACCCGCCAGCGGGTTCTGGAGGCCGCCAAGCAGTTGGGCTACGTGCCCAACAAGATCGCCGGGGCGCTCGCCAGTCAGCGCGTCAATCTGGTGGCGGTGATCATCCCTTCGATGTCGAACATGGTGTTTCCCGAAGTCATGACAGGGATCACGCAGGTTTTGGAAACCACTGATTTGCAGCCGGTTGTTGGCTTGTCGGATTACCTGCCCGAAAAGGAGGAAAAGGTTCTTTACGAGATGCTGTCGTGGCGTCCGTCCGGGGTGATCATCGCCGGGCTGGAACATTCCGATGCCAGCCGCGCCATGCTGCGCGCGTCGGGTATTCCGGTGGTCGAGATCATGGACGTGGACGGCACCCCGGTTGATTCTGTCGTGGGAATTTCGCATCGCCGCGCGGGCCAGCAGATGGCGCAGGCCATTTTGAAGGCCGGTTACAAGCGCATCGGATTTCTGGGCACCAAGATGCCGCTGGATCACCGCGCCAGAAAGCGGTTCGAAGGATTTACCGAGGCCTTGGCGAAAGCCGGTATCGAAGTGGCCGATCAGGAGTTTTATTCTGGCGGCTCGGCCTTGGTCAAAGGCCGCGAGATGACCGAGGCCATCCTCAAACGCACCCCGGATCTGGATTTTCTGTATTACTCCAACGACATGATTGGTGCCGGCGGGTTGATGTATCTGGTTGAGGCGGGCGTTGATATTCCGGGCCAAATTGGTCTGGCCGGTTTTAACGGGCTGAACCTGCTCAAAGGATTGCCAAAAGAATTGGCCACGATGGATGCCTGCCGGCAAGATATTGGGCGCCGCGCGGCCGAGATCATCGCGGCGCGGGTGGAGCATCCCGAAGACAGCGCCCCAGTGCGCGTCGCGTTGGAGCCGACGATCAGTTACGGCGATACGCTGCGCCGGAGCTGAAAAGCATCACACCAGCAACCAGCCGCTTGTTAACGGTCAAACATATTTCACAAAGAAAAACCCCGCCCGGATCAAACCGAGCGGGGTAATGCCGTGTGCCTTGGGGCAGATACCCTCAGACGTTCTTCTTACCTTTGATCGGCGCCCAGATCCGCTTGTTCGTGAGATACAGCAAAACAGTCAGCACCGTCAGAAAGATCACGCCGGTCAGGCCAGCCTGCTGGCGTGCCATCATCTTGGGCTCAGCAGCCCACATCAGGAAGGCGGCCACATCTTCCGACTGGCTTTCGATGGTGTTTGCATGACCATCGTCAAATTCGACATCCTCACCATAAAGTGCCGGGGCCATCGCGATCCAGCCACCGGGGAAGGCGGTGTTTTCGTAGAAAACCGTACCGGCCTCCATCTTATCCTTCCCCGTGTACCCGGTCAGAAGCGAATAGATGTATTCCGGTCCGCCCATGCCTTTGAAAAGCTGGGCCAAGCCCGTGCCTTGCGGCCCGGAAAAGCCCGCACGCGCCTTGGCCATCAGGCTGAGGTCGGGGGCGTTGGGGTCGTTAGACATCGGAAAGTGATCGGTCGGTTTGGCCGGGCGGAAATCGTCCAGTTCTTCGTCGAAGACCTCGAACCGCTCAGAATAGGCACGCACCTGATCCATCGGCAAGTGCGGCCCGCCTTCGTCGCCCAAGGTGCGCAGCGGCACGTATTTCATGCCGTGGCACGCGGAACAAACCTGAGTGTAGACCTTCAGGCCACGCTGCAGCTGGTTCTGGTCGAAGGTCCCGAAGGGGCCTTCGAACGAGAAGTCGATATCTTCGACATGACCGGCACCGCCGGCTGCCATGGCTGCCCCCGTCGAAAGGGTCAGGGCGGCAACTGCGGAAATCGCAAGTTTCTTGAACATGGTCCCGTTTCCTTTCTTATTCAGCCGGGGTGGCTGCGGTTTGACCCGCATCGCCCGATTTCTGGGGGTAGTGAGCGTCGAAATCGGCCTCGATGGTCTCCGGCTGCGGCAGCGGTTTCTCAATCACGCCCAGAAGGGGCAGGATGATCAAGAAATATGCGAACCAATAGGCGGACCCGATCAATGCGATAATTGGATAGATACCTTCCGCAGGCATTGCTCCGACCCACATCAGCACCATGAAGTCGACGACCAGAAGTGCAAACCACCACTTGAACATCGGGCGATACCGGCCAGACCGCACGCTGGACGTGTCCAGCCAAGGTGCCAAAGCCATAACCGCGATCGCGCCGAACATCGCCAGCACGCCAAAGAACTTGGCGTCGATGATGCCGCCGGTCAGGAAACCGGCCAGCTGCACAACCCAAACTGTGTCGTCAAAGGCGCGCAGGATCGCGTAGAATGGCAGGAAGTACCATTCGGGCACGATGTGTGAGGGTGTCACCAGCGCGTTGGCTTCGATGTAGTTGTCGGGGTGGCCCAAGTAGTTGGGCATGAAACCGACCACAGCAAAGAACACCACCATGATCAGGCCCAGCGCGAACAAGTCCTTGATCACGAAATAGGGCCAGAACGAAACCGTGTCTTTCGCGGCCTCGGCCTTGGAGCCGCGACGCACTTCAACACCGGTGGGATTGTTGTTGCCGGTGGTGTGGAACGCCCAGATGTGAACCGCGACCAACGCGGCAATCACAAAGGGCAGCAGGTAGTGCAGCGAGAAGAAGCGATTCAGCGTAGCGTTATCCACCGCCGGCCCACCCAGCAACCATGTCTGGATCGATTCGCCGATGAATGGAATCGCACCGAACAGGCCGGTGATCACAGTGGCGCCCCAGAACGACATCTGACCCCACGGCAAGACGTAGCCCATAAAGGCCGTGCCCATCATCATCAGGTAGATCAACATGCCGATGATCCACGTGATTTCACGCGGGGCTTTATAAGACCCGTAGTAAAGGCCACGAAAGATATGCATGTAAACGGCCAGGAAGAACAGCGATGCGCCGTTCATATGCAAATAGCGGATCATGTGGCCGCCATTCACGTTGCGCATGATATGTTCGATCGAGGCAAAGGCCAGATCGACATGCGGCGTGTAATGCATCACCAGAACGATGCCGGTGATGATCTGCAACGCCAGACAGAAGGTCAGAACGATCCCCCAGATCCACATCCAGTTCAGGTTCTTTGGTGTGGGGATCATGATGGTGTCATAAAGCAGCCCGACGATGGGCAGCCGCGAGTGCAGCCACTTCTCACCGCCTGTTTTGGGCTCGTAATGATCGTGCGGAATTCCGGACATTTGCGCGTTTCCTTATCCCAGTTTGATCGTCGTATCGTCGACGAATTCGGCCACCGGGACCCACAGGTTTTCCGGGGCGGGGCCTTTGCGGATACGACCCGCAGTGTCGTAGTGCGATCCATGGCAAGGGCAGAACCAGCCGCCGACGCCACCTTCGAGAGAGTAGTCACCAGCGCCACCCAACGGGACGCAGCCAAGGTGCGTACAAACGCCGATCATAACCAACCATTCGCCTGCTTCATCAAGGGTGCGGTTCTGATCCGCGGCGTCAAGGGCCATGTCATTGCGATTCTGCGCGTTTTTGTCGGGCAGGTCGGCAAGTTCGACAGAGCGGGCGTCTTCGATTTCCTGTTCCGTGCGGCGGCGAATGAAAACGGGCTTGCCCAGCCACTTCACCGTCAACTGTGTGCCTTGTTCGACACCTGCGACATCCACCCGGATCGAGCTGAGCGCCTGAACGTCGGCGGACGGGTTCATCTGGTTGACAAGGGGCCAAACGGCGGCCCCTGCTGTAATGGCACCTGCGCCAGCTGTGGCGTAGTAGAGGAAATCTCTCCGGGTGCCTTCGTGTTCTTCTGCGTGGGACACGGGGGTTACTCCATTTTCAAAGCCGAAACCGGCCTTTTGCACGTATGCGGCACGGACTCAGCGCACCGTATTGCGCCGCTATTTAGCGGGGGTTGCACCCTGCGTCCAGTGCGCAATGCCGCCGAAGTGATCAGAGCGCGCATGTGTCGCGCTTGAGCCTAGCCTGAACCGGGTATAAAGAGCCATAAAAAATACCCTTTAGCCGAAAGCAATCCACGATGAAGAACGTTGTTAAAATCGCAGCCGTTGTCGCCACATCTGCCATAGCAGCCCCCGCAACCGCCGAGGTTGAGCTCAGCTTTTACATCGGCACCCAAAGTGTTGATGGCAGCACCGCGTCCGGATACCTGCCCGGCGGCGCGCCCGTCAACCGCTCGGTCGACTGGAAAGGCAAGCCATTTGAAAACCCGTTCTACTATGGCGGTCGTGCGATCTGGTGGATGGACAACAACATCGGCTTCGGCATCGAAGGCACACACACCAAGGCCTATGCCTCGCAGGCGGACATGGCCGCGATCGGCGTCAGCCGCCTTGAGCTGTCAGATGGTCACAACATCATTACCGCCAACGTCATGAAACGCTGGCCCGGCGCTTTCAAGACAACGCCAAAATTCACGCCCTATATCGGCGCGGGCGTCGGTGTAGCGATTCCGCATGTAGATGTGCAGGTCAACGGATCGCCAATTCGCACCTTCGGCTATGAAACAACCGGCCCGGCGCTGCGCGCGATTGCCGGTCTGAAATACGATCTGACCGAAAAATGGGCCCTGTTCGGGGAATATCAGGCCGTCTGGTCCGACAATGAGATCACGATTGATCCGGCACCGGGCCAGTTGCCCGGCAAACTGAACACCGAGTTGGTGACCCATGCGGTCAATGTCGGTGTCAGCTATAGCTTCTGAGCCGAATTCGCGAAAACACAAAACGGCGGGGCATCGGACACAGCCCCTTGCAATACATGACGCCGCGCAAAGCTGAGAGGCGTTCAACGCAACACGATGACAAGGTTCCGGCTCGCGCAGATTTCTTCAAGAGCTATAAGCGATGGATGTCAGCTGTGCGGGACGACATGGACATTGCACTAGTCGCGCGTCGGCGGGCCGCGGTGCGGCGGTCCAACGATTGGTCAATGGCATTTTACCCCTGCCAAATCCGAAAAACCTTTTAGCAGGGCACTGAGCATTGCCAAATCGCCGTGCCGGGGGGCGGCCCGGCGATGCGCGGCGGCCTTCGGCCTTGAATCCGCGCTAGAAGTTCGGGACCGACCGCTCCAAGAAAGTTCAAAAGCGATCATTGCGCGTCGAGCCTCTAGCGAAATGTGCATCATTTACTGCGACCGGCGCAACCCGGTCTACTCGGCCGGTTGTGTGGCCTGCATGCTGTCGCGCTGCGCAAACAAGGCAAACCAATCATCAAGCGCATCATTGCCCTTGCGCCAGCCGCGCGCATCATGCCGGAAATCCAGATAGGCCAGCGCGCAGCCGACGGCGATCTGTCCCATGTCCAACGGGCCGCGCAAATGGCTGATCCACCGCGCATTCAGGGCGTCCACCGCGCGTGCGATTTTGTCCCACTGCGCATCGACCCACGAGTCCAAAACCGCCTCGGCCGGGCGCAATTTGTGCTCATACAGCATCAAAATCGCGGCCTCCATGATCCCGTCGGCGGTTGCTTCCAGTGTCAGGGTTTCCCACAGGCGGCCCTGCGGATAGAGGTTGGATTGCGCCCGGTCGTCCAGAAAACGGCAAATCACCCGGCTATCATAGATCGTCGGCCCTTCGTCGCGGATCAGGGCCGGGATCTTGCCCAAAGGGTTGGCGCTGGCCACTTCGGGGGCGGTATCAAACGGGGTTGTGGGTATGGGCGCGATCTCGATGCTGTCCATTTGCCCGGTCTCGTGCAGCAAAACGTGAACCTTGCGCACGAAAGGCGACGTGCCAGATGAAATAAGCTTCATGGAAAACAGTCCTTGCTGTTGAGGTCTGGCCGATACGCTAGAAGGCGGCGGCGCCCCTGTCCAGCCGCGTTACCCGGCAAGTCAGGCCGCAACAAGCTGCCCCTTGCGGATGCCGGTCACTGTCGCCGTCACGATGCTGCCCTCATCCCGGTCGCTATCAAAAGCCACTTCGGTAAATTGCTCGGTCCGGCCCATGCGGGGGTTTTCCATCAAAATCTGATGTGTCTGCCCCTGCTGCGCCGCCAAATGGCGCGTGACCTGCGCCGCGCCTGCGGCGCGCAAACGCGCGGCGCGCTCTTTGATCACTTTGCCGTTCACCTGCTGCGGGATGCGGGCCGCCGGGGTGCCGTCGCGTTTGGAATAGGGAAAGACATGCAGCCATGTCAGATCGCACTCTGTCACCAGACTCAGCGAGTTTTCAAAATGCGCCTCGGTCTCGGTCGGGAAGCCGGCGATGATATCAGCCCCAAAGGTCATATCCGGGCGCAGACGGCGCGCCTCTTGGCAGAACTGGATCGCATCGTCGCGCAGGTGCCGACGCTTCATCCGCTTTAGGATCAGATCGTCGCCATGCTGCAGCGAAAGGTGCAAATGCGGCATCAGGCGCGGCTCGGTTGCGATGGCCTGCATCAGGTTGTCATCCGCTTCGATCGAATCAATCGAACTGATCCGCAGGCGGGGCAGATCCGGCACCAGTTTGAGGATCCGCATCACCAGATCGCCCAAACGCGGCTGCGCGGGCAAATCCGCGCCCCAGCTGGTCAGATCCACACCGGTCAGCACCACCTCGTTATAACCGCGATCTACCAAACGCTTGATCTGATCCAGCACCACGCCTGCGGGCACGCTGCGCGAATTGCCCCGGCCATAGGGGATAATGCAGAAGGTGCAGCGATGGTCGCACCCGTTTTGCACCTGCACATAGGCGCGACTGCGGGTGCCGAACCCGTCGATCAGATGCCCGGCGGTTTCCGTCACGCTCATGATGTCGTCGACCATGACCGCCTCGGTTTCGCCGATGAAATCCGCCGCCAGCCGCCCCCATGTCTCGGGCTGCATCTTTTCGGTGTTGCCGATCACGGCGTCGACCTCGGGCATGGCGGTGAAGGTCTCGGGCTCGGTCTGGGCAGCGCAGCCGGTGACGATCAGCCGGGCCTTCGGGTTTTCCCGACGCAGACGGCGAATTTCCTGCCGTGCCTTGCGCACCGCCTCGGCGGTGACGGCGCAGGTGTTTATAACAACCGCATTTTCAAGGCCCGCCTGTTGGCCAAGCTCTTTCATCGCCTCGGTTTCATAGGCATTCAGGCGGCACCCAAGGGTGGTAAAGCGGGGCGGCTGTGTCATTCCAGCCCCCGCAAGAACTGCGGCGTCAGTATACCGTCAAAGACGTGCATTGTCGGGCCCGTCATCCAAACCCCATCCTCGCGCCAGTCCACATGCAGCGTGCCGCCGTCCAGATCGATCCGCACTTTGCGCCCGGTCAGCCCGCGCCGCGCGGCGGCCACGGCCGTGGCGCAACTGGACGACCCAGAGGCCAGCGTCACGCCAACGCCTCGCTCCCACACGCGCATGCGCAGGTGATCGGGGCCGACAAGGCTGGCCACCTGAACATTGGTGCGCTCAGGATAGAGCGGGTGATGTT
Source organism: Roseovarius sp. (assembly GCA_035269125.1). Lineage (GTDB taxonomy): Bacteria > Pseudomonadota > Alphaproteobacteria > Rhodobacterales > Rhodobacteraceae > Roseovarius. The sequence goes on along the minus strand of DATFJQ010000124.1, from coordinate 3,663 downwards.
CATAGCGCGGGCCGAACTGTTCCAACGGGACGGCGGTGGCATCCTCGACAAAGAAGGTGCAATGCGGGTTGCCCATGCCGGTGGCGGTCGGACCGCCCTCAATGGGCAGCTCCAGCGTGTCCATGTCCTCGGCAAGCGGCACGTCGCGCCAATCCAGTTGCGGCAGCCCCATATTGACCGAGGTCAGCCCATCCCCCGCATCAGTCGCCTGAAGCTCTCCGCGCTCGGTGGTCAAGCGCAGTGTGGTCTGGCCGCTCTCATCCATCAAGAACCGTGCAATGCAGCGGGTCGCATTACCACAAGCCGCCGATTTCGAGCCATCGGCGTTGTAGAACGTCAGATGCGCATCCCCGGCCCCTGCTGAAATCACGGCCAGTTGATCGAATCCAACGCCCCTGTGCCGATCCGCCAAGGCAATCGCCAATGCAGGGGTAACGGGACTGTCACGCATACGCGCATCTAGCACGACAAAGTCGTTGCCAAGCCCGTGCATCTTCATAAAGGGCAAATCACTGTCAAATCGCGTGTCCATACGCGGGCATATAAACCCGCACCGAACACGAATCCAGCATCCAACGGAAAATCAGTCAATTTCGGGGTTGACCCCCCGCGCGGGTCTTTCTAGATAGGCCGCCTAGTGGGCCGTTAGCTCAGTTGGTAGAGCAACTGACTTTTAATCAGTGGGTCGCAGGTTCGAATCCTGCACGGCTCACCACTTTTACAAATAGTTCAATCGCGTTTGCGGTTTTTCGTCGGTCATATTTCATGCCCGATTTCTGGACAGAACGCGCAAGACAGCACAACAGAAGTTGCCTTGACCAGGGCAAACCATCCCGCAGCGGCGGCGTCATTGCCCAAGTCGGCCTATACATCCTCAGTGCAACACTATAACGCGAGGGTTTACTGGCCTGCGGTGCGTGATCGCGCAACGCTGGCTGCCTCACTCATGAAGACGGACCCGCCTTGAAAAACGCTCTTGCAAAAGCCTTGGATGCCCAAGGGTATACCACTCTCACCCCCGTGCAACAGGCCGTGACCGCGCCCGAATTGACCGGCAAAGACCTTTTGGTTTCGGCGCAGACCGGCTCGGGGAAAACACTTGGCTTTGGCTTGGCGATTGCCCCGGCCCTTTTTGGTGACGCCGAAGCGTTCGGCCCTGCGGCTGCGCCTTTGGCCTTGGTGATTGCGCCGACGCGGGAATTGGCGATGCAGGTCAAGCGCGAGCTGTCTTGGCTGTTTGCCCATGCCGGTGCCGTACTGGCGTCAACCGTTGGCGGCATGGACATGCGCGACGAGCGCCGGGCCCTGCAACGCGGGGCGCATATCGTCGTGGCCACACCGGGCCGCCTGCGCGATCACGTCATGCGTGGCTCGATTGACCTGAGCGGATTGAAGGCTGTGGTGCTGGACGAAGCTGATGAAATGCTGGATTTGGGGTTTCGCGAGGATCTTGAATTCATATTGGATCAAGCCCCGGCCGAGCGGCAAACCCTGCTGTTTTCGGCCACGGTTCCGGCGGCGATTGCAAAGCTGGCCCAAAGGTATCAGACCGACGCACAGCGTATCTCGACCGTGACGAACACCACGCAACATGCCGATATCGAATACCGTGCGCTGAATGTATCGGCGCGCGATGCTGAAAACGCCATCATCAACGTGCTGCGGTATTACGAGGCCCCCAATGCGATTGTGTTCTGCAACACCCGCGCGATGGTTAACCGACTGACAACACGGCTGTCGAACCGCGGATTTTCGGTTGTCGCCCTGTCAGGCGAGTTGTCACAAAACGAGCGCACCCATGCCTTGCAGGCCATGCGCGACGGGCGCGCGCGGGTTTGTGTGGCAACGGATGTGGCCGCCCGTGGCATCGACCTGCCGAACCTTGAACTGGTGATTCACGCCGAACTGCCAACCAATCAGGACACGCTTTTGCACCGCTCAGGCCGCACAGGGCGGGCCGGGCGCAAAGGTGTCAGCGCGCTGATCGTGCCGCCGGCGGCACGCAAAAAGGCCCAAAGGCTGCTTGGTTGGGCCAAGCTCAAGGCGGAATGGGCCGATGCCCCCTCTGCCGATGAGGTAACGGCGAAAGACGACGAACGGATGCTGGCCAGCTCGGACTGGTCGACCGAGTTGGAAGACTCGAACCGCGAGGCCGTTGCAAAGCTGGTCAACACCTTCACCGCCGAGCAATTGGCAGCGGCCTATGTGCGGCTGTTCCGCGAGCGTCATTCCGCGCCCGAGGAACTCTCGGACCTGTCAGCGGCCCCTGCCCCGCGCGAAGCCTTTGGGCCAAGCGTCTGGTTCTCGCTTGAAGGGGGGCGTGCCACAGGGGCAGAGCCGCGCCGTTTGCTGCCCATGCTGTGCAAATTGGGCAATCTGTCGCGTGAGGATGTTGGCGCGATCCGTGTCCAACACGACGCCTCGTTGATCGAAATTCGCCAAAGCGCCGTTGCGGGGTTTCTGAACGCCATCGGCGCAAGCATGACGCTTGAGGACGGGGCCAAGCTTACGCAGTTGTCACAACCTCCGAAATTCGACAAAGCCCCAAGACCAAGCGGCGCGCCCAAGGGTAAAGCACCCCAAGGCAAAGCGCCGCCTGCCGCGAAAACTGCACCTGCCAAACCGTCGGGCACCACAACACCGGTTGACTGGAACGACGCGCCCAAGCCTCGTGTCAAAAAGCCCAAACCCGGCACCAAACCGACGGGCCGCACCAAGCCAAAACACGATGATCGCAAATCCGAGGATATCCCGGTCACCGAATTGAAAAAGACCGGCAAACCGAAACGCGGGCCGAAACCCCCGGTCGGCAAGCCCAGCAGCAAGAAAAACCGCGCCCGCAAGCTGGCCAAAGCGAACGAGGCCGCCGCGAAGAAGGGGAAACCACGCGGGCAAGGCTAACGTCGGCGCGCGGCTTACTTGTCGATGCGGGGGGTGATGGGTGTTCCATCCTGAATGCGTTCACTGGGATGAACCAACACGTGATCCGACGCGGCCAAGCCTTCAAGGATTCCCGCCGTCGTTTCGTTGGTTTGTCCGACACGCACTTTGCGCAAGACGGCCACATCATCCTTGGCAGCAAACACGGCCCAGTCCTGCCCCTGCCGGAACAACGCACTGAGCGGAATTTGCAAAACGTCGTCCTGTTCCCATTCCACAACCCTTAGGTAGACGGCAAACCCGTGCCCAAGCGACCGGCGTTGTTCCTGCGGTGTGATCAGGTCAAACACGACATCGACGCGCTGCTCTTCGATGCCAAGGGCTGACACCTTGGTATAGGCCGAGGGTTCGATTTTCGAGACGCTCGCCTCAAGCACGCGGTTGCCGCCCCAACGCTCGACGATGGCGCGGTCGCCGACCTCCAGCCGCACCGCATCGGTTGACAGGACATCCGCCACGATTTCAATATCCTGCGGCTGACCAATCGACAAAAGCCGCGTTCCCGCCGAAACCGGCCTTTCGCTGATCATTTCGATACTCAAAACATGACCATCGACAGGCGCGGTGATCTGCAAACAGCAATCCTGCACCGTGTCGGCGCCATCGCGCGGGTCAAGCAATGTGGCGCGTGCGCGATCAAGCGCGCCTTGGGCCATTTCAAGGTTTGAGAGCGCGGCCTCATGCGCGGCCTGCCGAACGCCCAAGGTCTGCTCCGCATTTTCC
>DATFJQ010000123.1:0-7290 GCA_035269125.1 Roseovarius sp. | reverse complement strand
CCCTTTATGACCTGTGCTTTGCACCGGGGCGCGAGGCGTTGTCGTCGTATCGTTTGCGTGACGATGTCCCGCCGCTGCGCGGGCTGAGCCTTGTGGCGCGCGACGGGGATGGGATTTTGGCCGGGGCTATCCGGTTTTGGCCGGTGTTGGTCGGAGAGGCCAAGGCGTTGTTGTTGGGGCCTGTTGCCGTGCACCCAACCCGACAAGGCGAGGGCTTGGGCGGCGGTTTGATCCGCGAAAGCCTTGCTTTGGCAGGCCAACAGGGATGGGATCGGGTGATACTGGTGGGCGATGCGCCCTATTACCAGCGCTTCGGCTTTCGGCGCTTGTCGGGGGTCCAGATGCCGCCACCCACCAACCCCGACCGTGTTTTGGGTGTGGCGCTGACAGACGGAGCATGGGATGGTGTGATCGGTAAGGTCACGCGCGCGGCTTGAAAAGCGCCTTTGCAGGCCCGATCTTATCGTCAAAGATGCAACGGGGCGGCCTATGGAAATCATTGAAAAGCAAATTGATAGTGATGAGGTGTCGGCGAGGATCGCCGATTTGGCCGCGCGACATGCCCGTGCCTCGAACGCCGGGATTCAGGTGCTCAACTTGATTGGTGGCCAGGCCGAAGGCCTTTTGGATCGCTTGCCTCCGACGGTGCGCGGCAGATTGAACACCGCCACCGAACAGGCGCTGGTGCATGCGATGGAGGCAGCGCAAAGGTCGCGCGGGGTGGTGGCCGATAGCCCCGGCTGGATGACGCGCGCGGTGACCACAGCGATGGGCGCGGCTGGCGGGTGGGGCGGCTTGCCGACGGCCATGGCCGAGCTTCCGATCACCACGACAATCTTGTTGCGCGCCATACAGGACGTGGCGCTAGAGCACGGATTTTCGCCCCAAGATCAAGGTGTTCGTTTTGACTGTGTTCAGGTTTTCGCCGCAGCCGGGCCGCTGGATCACGACGACGGGGCCGATATTGCCTTTCTCAGCACCCGTGTGGCGGTCACAGGGGCCACGGTGCATGGCCTGATTGCGCGCGTTGCGCCGCGTCTGGCGACGGTCTTGGGCCAGAAACTGGCCGCACAGACCATCCCGGTGCTTGGGGCGGCGGCGGGGGCGGCCACGAATTATGCCTATACCAGCTATTATCAACAGATGGCGCATGTGCATTTTGGGCTGCGGGGTTTGGCGATTGAGGCCGACCGTGACCACGCCGACTTGCTGGACGTGTTCCGGGCGCAGGTCGCGCGCGGGGGTGTCGCGCAGCGTTGATCGTCTAGGGCGCGATGCTGTGCCCAAACCCACTATGATCGCAGGCGGCCCGCTTGGGCGCGTGACTTAGAGCTTGCCGCGCAGATACTCCATCACGGCGGGACGGACAGATTGTTGGCCAGCGTCGCTCTCGTTGTGGATGATCTGACGCAATTCGGACAGGTCAACACGGCGCAGGATCGATTTGACCGGCCCAACCGAAGCCGGGCGCATCGACAGCGACCGCAGGCCGATGGCGGCCAAACAGGCAGCTTCGACCGGGCGGCCCGCATCTTCTCCACAAAAACTGAGGGGCGTATCGGTGGCCGCACAGCGTTGAACGATGGTTTCCAAAAAGGTCAGAAAGCTGACATTCAGGGTGTCGTAACGCCGGCGCACCAACTCATTCTCGCGGTCGGCGGCAAAGAAGAACTGCTTGAGGTCATTGCCGCCGATCGACAGAAAATCGACCTCGGAATAAAAGCTGTCAGGCGCAAAGGCCAGCGACGGCGTTTCAAGCATCGCCCCAACCTCGATGTTGTCGGGCAGGGGATGGCCCAGAATACGCTCCCGCGCCAGTGCCTTGTCCATCTCGGCGCGGGCGGCGGTGAATTCTTCGCGTTGGGCGACGAACGGGAACATCACCGTCAGCGGGCGGCCCGCCGCCGCGCGGATCAGCGCCTGAAGCTGCATGCGCATCACGCCGGGCTTGTCCAACCCAACGCGCACCGCGCGCCAGCCAAGGGCCGGGTTCGGCTCGTCCACGGCCTTCATGTAGGGCAACACCTTGTCCGACCCGATATCGAGGGTCCGGAACACCACGCGTTTGCCCTTGGCGGCGTCGATCACGCGGGCGTAAAGCTGGCTTAGCTCGGCGCGCTTGGGCATGTGGTTGCGGATCAGAAACTGCAACTCGGTGCGAAACAGGCCCACGCCCTCGGCCCCGGAACTTTCCAGACTGGGCAGATCGGCCATCAGCCCGGCATTCATCTTGAGCTTGATGCGTTGCCCGCACAGCGTTTCGGCGGGTTTGTCGCGGATCGAGGCATAGCTTTCCTGTGCCTGCGCCTGCATCGCCATCTTGTCCCTGAACGCCCCGACAACGGTGTCGTCGGGCCGCAAATGCACGATCCCCTGATCGCCATCGACAAGGATAGGATCGCCATTCAGCGCCTCGGTTGTGATCCGGCTGGCATGGATCACCAGCGGGATCGCAAGTGCACGGGCGACAATTGCGGCGTGCGACCCGACCGAGCCTTCCTCAAGCACGATACCCTTGAGCGAGCGCCCGTAATCCAGCAGCTCGGCAGGGCCGATATTGCGCGCGATCAGGATCGGGTCGCTTGGCATTTCCGCGCCGGTCTGGTTGCCCTGACCGGTCAGGATGCGCAGCAGTCGGTTCGACAGGTCATCCAGATCATGCAGGCGTTCGCGCAAGTAGGGATCACTGACTTGCCCCATCCGGGCGCGGGCGGTGGATTGTTCCTTTTCCACGGCAGCCTCGGCGGACAGGCCGCGGCCGATATCCTCCTCCATGCGGCGCATCCAGCCCTTGGAATTGGCGAACATCCGATACGCTTCGAGCACCTGAAGCTGTTCCTTGTCGCCGCTCGCTGCGGTGGACAACATACGGTCGACGCCGACGCGCAGATCCTCGACCGCGTCTTGCAGGCGTTCCAATTCGCGGTGTGGATCGTCGGCGATCGGATTGGTGACCACGACCCGCGGCTCGTGCAGCCAGACATGCCCCCGCGCCGCGCCTTCCTGAGCGCAGGTGCCGCGAAACAGCACAGGTTGTTGGTGGCGGGCGGACATGGCCGCGCCTTCGCCGACAAAGGCGCCAAGCTCGGCCATTTCGGCAATGACCATGGCGACCACTTCAAGGGCATAGACCTCGTCATCGGAAAAGCTTCTGGCGCGTTTGGTCTGAACCACCACAACGCCAAGCATTTCGCCAAGCCGCTGCACCGGAACCCCCAGAAAACCGGAATAGGCCTCTTCCCCGGTTTCGGCCATATAGCGGAAACCGCGCGTGCCGGGGGCATCGGCGGTATTGATGATCTGGCCGGTGCGCGCCACGCGCCCCACCAGACCTTCGCCCAGTTTCATGCGGGTTTCGTGCACTGCCTCTGGATTGAGGCCCTCGGTGGCACAAAGTTCAAGCGTGTCTTCATCGCGAAACAGGTAGATCGAGCAGACCTCGACATGCATTTCCTCGGCGATAAGAGTAGTGATACGGTCCAAACGCTGCTGACCTGCCGCGTCTTCGGCCATGACGGCGCGAAGGCGGCCCAGCATCTGGCGGCTGTCGGTTTGAAAATCCTGCGTCATAGCCAATGCCGTCCCCGAAGCCGTCGCATCTTGATTACGCGGCCTTTATCCCGTTTCAGCAAACTGTGCCGGGATCAGGCCGTTTTGTCCAATTCGAACGCATCATGCAGTGCCTGAACAGCAAGTTCCATGTATTTCCGGTCGATAAGGACAGAAATTTTTATCTCGGAAGTTGCAATGACCTTGATGTTCACACCCTCGTCGCTGAGCGTTTTAAACATCTTGGCGGCCACCCCGGATTGGCTGCGCATGCCAATACCAACCGCCGAAACCTTGGCGACATTGGTGTCGGCAACAAGGTCATGGTAATTGATTTCGCCGCGCTGTTTCGCATCGGCCAAGGCTTTTTCGGCGCGCATCACCTGATCGGTGGGGCACGAAAAGGTCATGTCGGTGCGACCCTCTTCCGAGATGTTCTGCACGATCATGTCCACGTTGACACCCGCCTCGGAGAGCGGCCCGAAAATGGCGGCGGCGATGCCCGGACGGTCGGCGACCGAGATGAGGGTCATTTTCGCCTCGTCACGGGAATAGGCGATACCGCTGACGACATTGGATTCCATGATTTCCTCCTCGGAGCAGACCAGCGTGCCTGCCGCGTCTGACTGTTCTTCGAAACTGCTGAGCACGCGCAGTTTGACATTATACCTCATCGCCAGCTCGACCGAACGAGTTTGCAGCACCTTGGCCCCAAGCGAGGCCAGTTCCAGCATTTCCTCGAACGCGATCCGGTCCAGTTTGCGCGCCTTGTCGGCAATGCGTGGATCAGTGGTATAGACGCCATCGACATCGGTGTAGATATCGCAACGTTCCGCATCAAACGCGGCGGCAAAAGCCACGGCTGTGGTATCTGATCCGCCCCGGCCAAGCGTGGTGATCCGGCCCTCGGGGCTGACGCCTTGGAACCCCGCCACGACCGCCACGCGCATCCCTTCGCCGAACTTGGCGCTGATGTTGTCGGTCGGAATATCTTCGATACGGGCGGCGGAATGCGCCGATGTGGTTTTTACCGGCACTTGCCAGCCTTGCCAGCTGCGGGCGGGCACATCCATTTCCTGCAAGGTCAGGGCCATCAGTCCGGCGGTGACGTTTTCGCCGGAACTGACCACGGCATCATATTCGCGCGCATCATACAGCGGCGAGGTTTCACCGACATAGCCCACCAGCTTGTTGGTTTCACCCGACATGGCCGAAACGATGACGATCACGTCATAGCCTTTGGCCACCTCGACGCCAACGCGTTTGGCGGCGCGGCGGATGCGGTCAAGCGTGGCGACCGAGGTGCCACCGAATTTCATTACCAGAACGGGCATGTCTGCGTCCCTGTCAACAATCGGGCGCGGTTTACGCGGGCTGAAGCGCAAGAGCAAGAGCGACAATGACGCTCATCCGCCCTGACAGGCGGTTTCGCGGTGATCTGCGCGGGTTTTGTGCGGGCTCAATAGGCGTGGTCTTGGCCGTCCCATGTTTGAAAGCAGCCGGTTTTATCCGGTCCGAGATCGGCAAAGCGGTCGATCAGGCCGTCGGCGGCCTCGTCCACCGAGATATCCGCCGCTGTGCCACCCATATCGGTGCGCACCCAACCCGGATGGTAGATGCCGACGGCGATCCCGTCGGGTTTCAGGTCAACCGCCAGATTGCGCCCCAGATTCAGCGCCGCCGCTTTGGACGCGCGATAGATATAGCTGCCGCCGGGGGCGTGTTCGTGGCTGGCCATTCTGCTGGACATGATCGCGATCTTGGCATTCTGCGCCGCCTTGAGATTGGGCAAAAGCGCCTGAATGGTCAGAAACACGCCGGTGACGTTGGCGGCAAAGGTATCGGCCCACATCTGCGCAGGAAATCCATCCGGCAGGCTGTGACCCTTGTCCAGATAGACACCGGCATTGCAGATCAGCAGATCGACGGGCCGCCCGGCAAGCCGTTGGGCAAAGTCTGTGACACTGGCCGGATCGGTGACATCCAGATGGGTCAGGTCATCCGCACCGCTGCGCGACGTGCCGGTGACGTTATGACCAGCAGCCCGATAGCGCGCCAAAAGCGCCTGTCCGATGCCGCGATTGGCCCCGGTGATCACGATATGCATGTTGGGTGTCCTTTTTGCGAAGTCAGTTGGTTTTGCGACCGGGCATGAAGGGCAACGGCATGACAGGCACACCGTCTTCGACCAGCTTGCGGGCCTCTTCTAGTTTGGCCTGACCGTGAATGCTGCGCTCGGGGGCTTCGCCGCTGTGCATCTTGCGGGCTTCGCTGGCAAAGTTCATCCCGACATATTCCGAGTTCGCTTCGACCTTCTCGCGCAGCGCACTCAGGGCCTGTTCGGCGGGTGTTGGTGGCGTGCTGAGCGGGCCGGGGGCCGGGCCTGACCCGGTGCTGCCCCTGTCGTCGCGTTCTGCACGCGACGTTGAGCGGCTATCGGCCACGCGCGGGGCCATCATCGCCTTTTCCACCTTGTCCGTCCCGCAAACAGGACAGGAAATCATGCCACTTGTCAGCAGCTTGTCGAATGCGGCGGAGGACTGAAACCAGCTGTCAAAACGATGGTCGCTGTCACATTGAAGCGTAAATTGAATCATCTTTTCTTCCGGTGAAATATCGTTTTAAGTTATGCAGCTAGGGGTAAAAATCAAGGTAAAATCAGGTTCACTTTCGTGTCAGGTGCCCAAGGTCGAACTGGCGCAGGATGACTGCCAATTCTGGGTCAGAGACAAGCGCCGCAGCCTTTTTCGGACGCAGCCATTTGCGGCGACGTTGGCCAGCCTCGGGATAGGTTTTGGCCAGAGCTTTGACCTTGATTGGAAAAACCAGCCCGACGCAGGGCAGGTTCTCTCCGGCGTTGTCAATCTTGTGATAGGAAAACAGGCCAAGGCATTGCTCAGAAGCTTTGCCCTGCACGCCGGCCTCTTCCCACGCTTCGGTCAGGGCGCATTCGCCGGGGGTTTTACCGGCCATTGGCCAGCCCTTGGGGATAATCCAGCGGCCCGAGCCACGCGAAGTGATCAACAGAATTTCCGGCTTGTCCTTGCGAATCCGATAGCACAGCGCGGCAAATTGCGTGCGCAGGTCGCTTTTGCTGCGCATGTGCAAGGTCAAAGGCATCTTCCTTCGCGTGTGAAGGGTCATGCGGGGGCCTTTCTTGTCGCCGGTCTGTCGTTGCGCGCACGCCCCCATTTTAGGGGCTTTGCAGAGGATTTATAGTCGGGCGAGGCCGCACTTGGCCAGAACAGGATGACCGTAATCCTCAAAGATGCAGTGCGATGTGTCCATTTTCCCCATTTTGCAGCTTCAATGGGAATAGAGGCGACCGTGCGGAGGTTTTATACCTGATGAAAAAAATCAGAATTGACAATTCAGAGTGATTTTGTCAGATAAGAGGGGCCCAGCCACCCCACACGGGCCAGCCGGCACCTTTTATCTGTTTCAAGGCACGGAGCATTGGCATGGTTCATTTTGATTCTTTTCACGTGACGCGGACTGCTGCGTCGTCCAAAGGGGCGACAGAACATCACCAGTGGCGCAAAGAGCTTTTGGCGACCGCGTTCCAAGGCGGCGTGACCAGCGACATCTGGCTAGAGGCCTTGTTGGACCGGCTGGAGGCCAGACAATGATTCGTGCGCAAACCGCTCAGCAGCCCGAGTTGCTGCCCGATCCCAACTGTCATGACGCCCGCGACCTGACCCAAGGCGGCACCACCGCCAGTATTATTCTGGACGGCAAGAT
>DATFJQ010000122.1:0-25451 GCA_035269125.1 Roseovarius sp. | reverse complement strand
CGGCAGGCCGAGCGTGAGGCTCGCAAACATGCCGATAACATCACCTTTGAGGACTATCTGCCCGATATTCCATCTTGATCCGCGCGGCCCTTGCCACAGATAGAATTTCAGGGCAGGGAAGTTTTGGAATGAAAGATCAGGACATTCAGGTCAGTATTCACGACAGCCTGTCGCAAATTGATGCGCAGGAGTGGGATGCTTGCGCCTGTCCCGAGGCTTTGGACGGTGGCTGCCCCGAAGACCCTTTTACAACTTACCGCTTTCTCAAGGCGCTGGAAGATAGCCGTTCGGTTGGTGTCGGCACAGGGTGGCACCCCTATTACATTCGCGCTGAATTGGACGGGCAAGCCATTGCGTTTGCACCGCTTTTCCTGAAATCGCACAGTCAAGGCGAATATATTTTCGATCACAATTGGGCGCATGCCTATGAACGCGCTGGGGGGCGGTATTACCCCAAGCTGCAAATCGCCGTGCCATTCACGCCAGTCACTGGTCGTCGGTTTTTGACACGGCCCAGTTTTGAGTCTTTGGGGCGCGAGGCGATCATTCAAGGGGCGATTCAAGTTGCAGAGAACAACAGGCTGTCGTCCGTGCACGCCACGTTTTGCAACGAGGCGGAAAGCAAGGCTGGCGACAGCTTGGGCCTGATGCCACGCCGCTCCCAGCAATATCATTGGCTCAACCGCGGATATCACAGCTTTGAAAGCTTTTTGGCTGACCTAAGCTCGCGCAAGCGCAAATCCATCCGCAAGGAGCGCCGCACAGCGCAGGACTTCGGGGGTGAGATTACCCAGTTGACCGGCGATCAGATCAAGCCGCACCATTGGGATGCGATGTGGACATTTTATCAGGATACTGGGGCCAGAAAATGGGGCACGCCTTACCTGACGCGTGCGTTTTTTGATCGTGTTCATGATTCCTTGCGCGATGATGTCTTGTTGGTGTTCGCCGAACGCGATGGCGTGCCCGTGGCGGGGGCGATGAACTTGATCGGACGTTCGGCACTTTATGGCCGATATTGGGGCTGCACCGAACATCACCCCTGCCTGCATTTCGAGCTATGTTATTATCAAGCAATGGATTTTTCGATTGCCCATGGCTTGCAACGGATCGAGGCGGGCGCACAGGGCGAGCATAAACTGGCCCGTGGCTACATGCCCGTGCCCACGCATTCGCTGCATTGGATCGCCGATCCGGGGTTCAGCGAGGCGGTTCGAAATTACCTGAATGCCGAACGCACCGCAGTCGAGGAAGACATTGAAATTCTGACCAGTTACGGACCGTTCAAAAACACAAAAGTGGAGGATCACCAGTGACCGAAAAACTTAGCGAAACCGCGCGCAGCACCACGCTTGACCCTTTGCTGGAAGAGGGGTGGACGCTGGACGAAAAACGCGATGCAATCGCGAAGACTTTCAAGTTCAAAGACTTTACCGAGGCGTTCGGATTTATGACGCGGGCCGCGATATGGGCGGAAAAATGGAACCACCACCCGGAATGGTCAAATGTTTACAATACGGTGAACGTGACGTTGACCACCCATGACGTGGACGGGCTGAGTGCGCTTGATGTCAAGCTGGCGCGCAAATTCGACGGTTTGGCCGGCGAGGGCTGAGCATGGTGCGAAACGCACGATTTGGATGTGACATTTCTTGAAATTCTAAACCGGCGGCCCGTGCAAGCCGCCGGTTTTTTTAATGGATGCAAAAATTACATCGCGGCCAACATGGCCTCGCCTGCCGAAACCTCACACGCACCGGGGTTCTCTTCTTCGTGCAGCAGGCTGATCTTGCCATCCTCAACCAGCATCGCATAGCGCTTGGACCGCGCCATCAGGCCAACGGGCGGCGCGGTGAAATCCATGCCGATCGCCTTGGTGAAGCTTGACTCGGGATCGCCCAGCATCGTGATTCCTGCCGCCGTTGCGCCAGTGGCTTCGCCCCAAGCACCCATAACGAACGGATCATTGACCGAGACGCAAATCACCTCGTCCACGCCCTTGGCGTCGAATTGATCCTTGGTGCGGGTAAAGCTGGGCACATGGGCGGAATGGCAGGTGGGGGTATATGCGCCCGGCACAGCGAAAATCACCACCTTGCGGCCCTTGGTCTTGTCCGCAAGCTCGACCTCTTCGGGGCCGTCTGCGCCCATCTGAAGAAGTGTTGCATCGGGAAGTGTGTCGCCTTTGGAAATGGTCATGGTCGGTCCCTGTCTATCAATTGCGTTTCCAGTAGGGGTAGATATAGGCTTAGCGCCGCGGCGTGACCATGCATAAGCAGGAGATTTCAAAATGGCCGGTATCGTTGTGATCGGGGCAGGGCAGGCCGGGGCGTCTTGTGTGGCGAAACTGCGCGCCCTTGGATACAAGGGCAAGATCACCCTGATCGGTGAAGAACCTGTGCCCCCCTATCAGCGCCCGCCATTGTCCAAGAAATATCTGTTGGGCGAGATGGAGCTGGAGCGATTGTATCTGCGCCCTGAAAGCTATTACGCCGAGAACGGGATTGACCTGCACTTGAACGAGACCGTCACAGCCATCGACAGCACTGATAAAGTGGTGATCGCAGGCGGGCAGCAGATTGCCTATGATGATCTGGTGCTGGCCACCGGATCGGTGCCGCGCCGCCTGCCGGGGGCCATCGGCGGCGCGTTGCAGGGCGTTTACGTGGTGCGCGATCTGAAAGACGTGGACAGCATGGCGCCCGAGTTTGAGGCTGGCCGCCATGTGCTGATCGTTGGCGGCGGATATATCGGGCTTGAGGCGGCGGCGGTGGCCGCCAGCCGGGGCCTGAAAGTGACGCTGGTGGAAATGGCCGAGCGTATTTTGCAACGGGTGGCGGCCAAGGAAACCTCGGATTACTTTAGGGCGCTGCACACGCAGCATGGTGTTGATATCCGCGAGGGCGTGGGCCTTGAAACCCTGACAGGTGAGGACCGTGTGAGCGGCGCAAGGCTGAGCGACGGCAGCACGCTGGAGGTGGATTTCGTGATCGTGGGTGTTGGCATCACCCCGGCCACCGCGCTGGCCGGGGCGGCAGGGCTTGAGATCGAAAACGGCATCAAGGTGGATGAACAGGGCCGCACCAGCGACAATCATATCTGGGCGGCGGGCGATTGCGCATCGTTTCCGTGGAACGGGCAGCGCCATAGACTGGAAAGCGTGCCCAATGCCATCGACATGGCCGAATGCGTGGCCGAAAATATCATGGGGGCGGGCAAGGCCTATGTGCCGCAGCCGTGGTTCTGGTCGGATCAGTATGACGTGAAACTACAAATCGCTGGGCTGAATGCGGGCTATGACCGGATCGTTGCGCGACCGGGCGATGGTGAGGGCCATGTTTCGTTCTGGTATTACAAGGGCGATAGATTGCTGGCCGTGGACGCGATGAACGAGCCACGCGCCTACATGGTGGGCAAACGCTTGATCGACGCGGGCAAAACCGCCGATCCGGATGTGGTGGCCAACCCGGAAAGCGACCTTAAGGCGCTGTTGCGCGCGTGAGGATTATCGGCGGCGAATTCCGGGGTCGCAGACTGGCCAGTGTCGGCAAGGGAGATGCGGGCGCGCATCTGCGCCCCACGGCTGACCGGGTGCGCGAAAGTTTGTTCAACATGCTGGCCGGTGGCTTTGGTGATCCGTGTCGCGGGGCGGTGGTGCTGGATATGTTCGCAGGCACCGGCGCTCTGGGGCTTGAGGCGCTGTCGCGCGGTGCTGAGCGGGCCACGTTCGTTGAAAACGGGCGCGCAGCGCTGCGCCTGCTGCGCGAAAACATCGGGATTTGCCGGGTCGAGGCGCGCGCTCGTGTGGTGCAGCGCGACGCCCGCAAGCTGGGCGCATGCCCCGGCGATGCGGCGACGCTGGTGTTTCTGGATCCGCCCTATGGCAAACAGATGGGCGATGCGGCCCTGACTGCCGCACTGGCCGGGGGCTGGATTGCCCAAGGCGCGCTGATTGTCTGGGAGGAAAGCGCCGAGGTCAGAGCGCCCGAGGGGCTGAGCCTTTTGGACGAACGGCGCTATGGCGATACAGTGATCCGGATTTTCGAACACGCCTGACGCCGCTCATCGCGCCCTTTCGTGCGCGCCTTGCGATGTGCTGCGCCTTACCCTTTCATCAAATCCGGCAAGTCGCCGGTTAGGCCCGCCGCCTCGCGGATAAAACCACGGCGCAGTTTCGGGATCGCATTAATGGCACCCATACCCAGATCACGGCCAAGCCGCAAAAGCGGGTTGTCGTTTGAAAACAGCTTGTTGGTCATATCGGTGACCAAGGCCAGTGTTGCCGTGTCAAAGCGCCGCCACTGTTGATAGCGGGCCAGAACATCGGGTGCGCCGATATCCTCGCCGCGCTGGCGGGCCTCGTCCAACACTTGGGCCAAGGCGGCCACATCGCGCAGGCCCGCGTTCAGGCCCTGCCCCGCGATGGGATGCATGCCATGCGCCGCATCGCCGATCAAAGCCAGACGATCGGCCACGAAACTGTTGGCCAGCGTCAGGTTCAGCGGATAGGTGAAACGCTTGCCCTTGAGTTTGATCTGACCCAAAAAATCCCCGAAGCGCGGGCGTAAAACCTGCATGAAATCCTTGTCCGACAGCGCGGCAAAGCGGGCGGCGGTGGCGTCCGTTTCGCTCCAGACGATGGAACTGACATTGCCCGGCAGGGGCAGAATGGCCAGCGGACCGGGCGGCATGAAGAATTGATGCGCCACACCATGATGCGGCAAGTCATGTTCGATCGCCGCGACAAGCGCAGTTTGGCCATAGCCCCAACCTGTGCGCTGAATGCCCGCACGCTGCGCCGTGCCGGACGCGCGCCCGTCACTGCCAATCAGCAGGCGGGCGGCCAAAGTTTTGCCTGAGGCCAAGGTGACGCGCGCGCCCTGCGCGTCCACCTCTTGCGCGGTGACGGTGTCGCGAATCTGGGTGATGCCGGGTGTATCTTTCATCGCCTCCAGAAAGGCGCTGCGCAAATGGCGGTCTTCCAGCATATAGCCCATTGGGCCTTCTTCGATCTCGGCGTGATCGAAATGCATGAAGAACGGTGACGGCCCTTCGCCCGCGCGCCCGTCGCAGACCTTGATGTCGAGCATCGGTTGGCTTTGGTCAGCCACCCTGTTCCAGATGCCGATGGCCCGCAAAAGCCTGACCGAGGATAAGGCCAAGGCATAGGCCCGCCCATCGAATGCCGCGTTTTTGCGCACCGTTTCAGAGAGGCTGTCAATCACAGTGACGGTCAAGCCCGATTGCGCCAAAGCCAATGCAAGGGCGGGGCCATTCAACCCGCCGCCAACAATTAGAATATCGCTGTCATGTTCCATGGGTTTTACTATGGCGCTTTGCGTGGGATTGTCCATGCGCCGCGCTGCCGCTACCGTCACCTGCGACACGGTTTCACGAAAGGCAGAGCGATATGAGCGATTGGCATAGCATGAGCGCGGCAGAATTGGGGCGCGGCATCGGGCAGGGCGCGATTGATCCTGTGGATCTGGCGGACAGTTTTCTAAGCGCGATAGACGCCCACCCTGATCGTGATCGGATTTACACCGTGGTGACTGCTGACCGCGCTCGCGCCGAGGCGCGGGCTGCATCGGAACGCGCGAAAGCCGGGCAGCGTTTTGGCCCGTTGGACGGTGTGCCGATCAGCTGGAAAGATCTGTTCGACAGCGCCGGTGTCGCGACCGAAGCGGGCAGCAAGCTGTTGCAGGGCAGGGTGCCCGACCGCGACGCATGGGTTTTGCGCAATGCCACGATGGCGGGCACGGTTTGCCTTGGTAAAACGCATATGAGCGAGCTTGCCTTTTCCGGGTTGGGGCTGAACCCGATGACGGCGACGCCGCCCAACGTGAATGACCCGGATGCGGTGCCGGGCGGCTCAAGCTCAGGCGCGGCGGCCAGTGTGGCGTTCGGGCTGGCCGCCTGTGGAATCGGCAGTGATACGGGCGGGTCAGTGCGCATTCCGGCGGCGTGGAACGATCTGGTTGGGCTGAAAACCACCGCCGGGCGTATCCCGCTGGAAGGATCCGTGCCTTTGGCGGCCAAGTTTGACACGATCGGCCCGCTGGCCCGCAGTGTTGAGGATGCGGCGCTGATGCTGACAGTTTTGGAAGGCCGCACGCGCGCAGCCGACCTGCGCGGTGTCAGCCTGAAAGGCGTGCGTCTGGCGGCCCTGCAAACCGTGGTGCTGGACGATATTCGTGACAGGCCGTTGGCAGCCTATGAGCAGGCGGTTGCAGCCCTGCGCGATGCGGGCGCCGTGGTGGATAAGATCGACGCGCCTGAAGTGGCCGAGGCGATGCCGATGTCGGCTGTGCTTTACACGGGCGAGGCCTATGGCCTGTGGCGGGATGAAATCGAAGCTGCGCCCGACAAGATGTTTGCGCCTATTCTGGAGCGGTTCCGCGGCGGAAAAGACGTGAGCGCGGCTGATTACGTGGACGCTTGGCGCAAACTGGAGGCGTTGCGCGGGGCGTGGAACACACGGATGGCGGGCTATGACGCCGTGATCATGCCGACCGCGCCCAACATGCCGCCCGATGCTGAAAGGCTGATGCGCGACAACGACTATTACGTGACCGAGAACCTTTTGACCTTGCGCAATACCCGTGTCGGCAACCTGATGGGCTTGCCTGCCGTAACCTTGCCAACGGGTGTGCGCAGTTGTGGTTTTATGCTGTGCGGGCAGCCGATGGCAGAAGAGCGCCTGCTGCGGTTGAGCAAGGCGGCAGAGGATGTTTTGCACGGCTGAGGGTGTATCGGGGGCGCTGCCCCCGTCGCGCAAAGCGCGACTCCCCCGGAGTATTTTGAGAACAATGAAGGGCGGGGCAGGTTTTAGTGGCTCTGCGAAAATGTCACAATCTGCATGTCAAGCCTTTGGTTTTGCTGGACGCAAGCCGGGGGCTTGGGTAGATTCAAGCAAAACGGGGCGCAATGACCCCGAACCTTGAGGCAGTATTGATGTTTCCCGAGCGGTTTTCGAACCTACCGGCCTATGCGTTTCCGCGCCTGCGGAGCTTGCTGGACGCCCATGCGCCCGGCGGCGAGGTGCTGCACATGACCATAGGCGAGCCCAAACACGCCTTTCCGGCGTGGGTGACGGACGTGGTGGCGGAGCATGCCGCCGAGTTCGGGCGCTATCCTGTCAACGAGGGCACGATTGGGTTGCGGCAATCGATATGCGACTGGATTGCGCGGCGGTATGGCGTGACGCTGGAGCCTGAGCGCAATGTGATGGCGCTGAATGGGACACGTGAAGGGCTTTATAACGCCACGATGGCGCTGTGCCCTGAGCAGAAAAACGGCCAACGACCCGTGGTTTTGTTGCCGAACCCGTTTTATCAGGTCTACATGGTGGCCGCGCTGAGTGTGGGTGCCGAGCCCGTGTTTTTGCCTGCGACGCGCGAGGCCGGCCATTTGCCTGATTTCAGCGCGGTGCCCGAAGATGTGCTGGCGCGTACGGCGGTGGTGTATCTGTGTTCGCCGTCCAATCCGCAGGGGGCGGTGGCGAGTGCCGCCTACTGGCGCGATCTCATCGCACTGGCCGAGCGGTATGATTTCCGCATTTTGGCCGATGAATGCTATTCTGAGATTTACCGGGATGCCCCCCCGGCGGGGGCGCTGGAAGTGGCCCACGGCATGGGGGCGGACCCCGAGCGCGTGGTCATTTTCCACAGCCTGTCGAAACGGTCGAACCTGCCGGGCTTGCGCAGCGGGTTTGTGGCGGGTGGCCCGGAATGCCTGAGCCGTATCAAACTGTTGCGTAACTACGCTGGCGCGCCGTTGCCGATGCCGTTGCAGCATGCGGCGCAACAGGTTTGGGCCGATGAGGCGCATGTGGTGGAAAACCGCCGCCTTTACGCTGAAAAATACGCGCTGGCCGATGAAATCTTGGGCGATGTGCCGGGCTATGACAGCCCGGAGGCGGGATTTTTCCTGTGGCTGCCTGTCGAGGATGGCGAAGCGGCGGCCCTGAGACTGTGGCGCGAAACCGGTGTTCGGGTCTTGCCCGGCGCCTATCTGAGCCGAGAGGTCGGGGGCGACAACCCCGGCAAAGGATATATCCGGGTCGCCATGGTGGCCCCAAAAGAAGAGATGGCGCGCGGCCTGACGCGGTTGCGCGACTGTCTGTACGACTGAATTGAGGACGAGGGACAAGATGGCATATCAGACACGCGGGCGCGATCCGTTGCTTGACAGCACTATGGCCGAGGCGATTGAAAAGCGCGGCAAAGAGTTGCTGGGCCTTGCCCTGTTATTGCTGGGCGCAATGGCCGCGGCGATGATCGCCTCGTATCACCCTGATGATCCAAGCTGGATGTCGGCCACCGATGCGCCGGTGCAAAACTGGATGGGCCGTTTGGGGGCCTCAATCGCGTCGCCGCTGTTCATGATCGTGGGCTGGGGCGCGTGGGGTCTTGCCATTGTTCTGGGCGCGTGGGGTCTGAGGTTGGCGATTCATCGCGGCGAGGATCGCACCGTTGGTCGCTTGATCTTTGCGCCGATCTGGGTGGCGCTGTTGTCACTCTACGCGTCGTCGCTGACGCCGGGCGAGACATGGGCGGCGACCCATAGCTTTGGTCTTGGCGGGCTGTTTGGTGATACCGTACTGGGCACGCTGTTGGGCATTTTGCCGATGGGGGCCAGCTTGGGCCTGAAGTTGCTGTCTTTGATGCTTGGGGTTGGGGTCGTGGTGCTGGGGGCTTTTGTGCTGGGCTTTACCCGGCCTGAACTTCTGCGCGTGGGGCGGTTTTTGCTGATCGGCGTGATTATGACCTATGCATGGATCATGGCCTTGATGGGCCGCGGTGCAAAAGGGGCTGTAAGTGCGGCCCAAGGCGTGCAGGCCAAGGCTGCCGAGGCGCGCGCGCGGCGCGACGCGGATCGGGCCGAGGCCGAAGAGTTGGCCCGCGCCGAGGCGGCCGTGCCAGCGCAGCCGGTTGTACGGCGCGGCGCCGCGATGCCCGAGCCGCAAATGACGGCCGCTGCGCCCGCAGCCAGCCCGACACCGGAGCACGTCGAGAAACCGGGCGCTTTGAGCATGATCATGCCGTCGCTGATGCGCCGCCCCGAGCCTGAGCCCGAGCCGGAACTGGTGGAAACCTATGGCCCCGAAGGCGATGTGGATGCGCCGGGCGATGACCGCATTCGTGCCAAGATCTCCGAAGTGATCAAGAACCGTGTGCGCCAGAATCCGGCAATCCGGGTGGAATCTGTCGCGCCGTTGACCAAGGGGCGCGGACGTGGCCCCGACCCGCTGATCCTGAACACCAGCCCGCCGCGCGCCGCAGATTTGCCGGACGAGCCGCCGCTGACGGCCGCGCAGGCCCCGACCATGCCACAAGAGCCGCCGTTGAGCGCGGCGCCGATGCCGTCAGCGCAGCCAATGCAGCCCGAGGAGCAGCCGGTTCACGCCTATCAGCCCCGGCCTGAACAACCGGAAATGCCGGTGCCGCCGCAGCCTGCCGCATCGCAGCCCCGCATTCCCGTGGCCGAGCCGAAAAAGGTGGTTCAGCACACACCGCGCAAGGCGCCGCAGCCGTCGTCGCGCGCAATGGCCGAGGCGCAGCCTGCCCTGCAATTCGAGGACCGCGCGCAGGTCGAATATGAATTGCCCCCGCTTAGCTTGTTGAACAATCCAGCCAACATCGTGCGCCACCATCTTAGCGATGAAGCGCTGGAGGAAAACGCCCGGATGCTGGAAAACGTGCTGGACGATTACGGTGTGAAAGGCGAGATCGTCAGTGTCCGCCCCGGCCCCGTTGTCACCATGTACGAGCTAGAGCCTGCGCCGGGCCTCAAGGCAAGTCGGGTGATCGGTTTGGCCGATGATATCGCACGCTCGATGAGTGCGTTGTCGGCGCGTGTCAGCACGGTGCCCGGACGTAGCGTGATCGGGATCGAACTGCCCAATGACAACCGCGAGATGGTCAGTTTCCGCGAGATTCTGTCAAGCCGTGACTATGGCGACGGCAACCAGAAATTGCCGCTGGCCTTGGGCAAGGATATCGGCGGTGATCCGGTTGTGCAGAACTTGGCCAAGATGCCGCACTTGCTGATTGCCGGGACGACGGGCTCGGGCAAGTCGGTGGCGATCAACACCATGATCCTGAGCTTGTTGTATAAGCTGACCCCGGACGAATGCCGCCTGATCATGATCGACCCCAAAATGCTGGAATTGTCGGTTTATGATGGCATCCCGCATCTGTTGTCCCCGGTTGTGACCGATCCGAAAAAGGCTGTTGTGGCCTTGAAATGGGTCGTGGCCGAGATGGAAGAGCGCTATCGCAAGATGTCCAAGATGGGCGTGCGCAATATCGACGGCTACAATGGCCGGGTCGCGGATGCGTTGAGCAAAGGCGAAATGTTCAGCCGCACGGTGCAGACCGGGTTTGACGACGAGACCGGCGAACCCGTCTTCGAGACCGAGGAATTCGCGCCCGAGAAAATGCCCTATATCGTGGTGATCGTCGATGAGATGGCCGACCTGATGATGGTGGCTGGCAAAGAGATCGAGGCCTGCATTCAACGCCTTGCACAGATGGCGCGGGCCAGCGGCATTCATCTGATCATGGCCACGCAGCGCCCGTCGGTGGATGTGATCACCGGCACGATCAAGGCCAACTTCCCCACCCGGATCAGTTTCCAAGTGACCTCCAAGATCGACAGCCGCACCATTCTGGGTGAAATGGGCGCCGAGCAACTTCTGGGCATGGGCGACATGCTGTATATGGCCGGGGGGGGCAAGATCACCCGCTGCCATGGGCCGTTTGTCAGCGACGAAGAAGTCGAAGAGGTTGTTAGCAACCTTAAGGCCTATGGCCCGCCGGATTATGTGGGCGGGGTGCAGGATGGCCCGGATGATGACAAAGCCAACAACATCGACGCCGTTCTAGGCTTGTCGACAGGGGGCAATACCGATGGCGAGGACGCCCTGTATGATCAGGCGGTGGCGATTGTGATCAAGGACCGCAAATGCAGCACGTCCTACATTCAGCGCAAGCTGGCAATTGGCTATAACAAAGCCGCGCGATTGGTGGAGCAAATGGAAGACGAAGGCGTGGTCAGCGCGGCCAATCACGTGGGCAAACGCGAAATTCTTGTGCCCGAGCAGTAGGGGCGGAACCATTCTCAAGGCGGTGTTTGGCCGATCAATTGTGTAGGGCTTGATCTGGCCAACGCGTGCCCTGATATCTGATTGAAACGCATGTGTTATTGCATATCAGGTCAGGGCAGCGTCACATTTGAGGCTGACTGACCTGTAAGGAGCCTGCTGGAATGAAATATATCCCCTTCGTGAGCGCTGTCTTGGTCGGCGTGGCCTTGGCCTCGCCTGCGGCGGCTGACAGGTTGTCGCTGAGCCAGATATCGTCGTATTTCAACGGGTTTCGAACGGCTCAGGGCGAATTCACCCAGATCAATGATGATGGCACGATCAGCACTGGCCGCCTATACATTAAGCGGCCGGGGCGTGTGCGGTTCGAATATGATCCGCCCGAAAGCACCCTTGTGGTGGCCGATGGGGATACGGTGGGGATCGTAGACCCGAAATCAAACACCGGCCCCGAAGGATATCCGCTGCACCGCACACCGCTGAAGATCATTCTGTCCAACAAGGTGGATCTAAGCGCCGAACGCATGGTCACCGGCCATGCAAGCGATGGCAAGACGACAACCATTCGTGCTCAAGATCCGAAAAACCCGGAATATGGCAGTATCGAACTGGTGTTCACAGACAATCCGGTCGAGTTGCGTCAATGGGTGATCAACGACAACGCCGGAAGCCGGACGACGGTGGTTTTAGGGGATTTGAAGACCGGTATGCGGTTGGCCAATGATCGGTTTGTCATTCCGGGAATTGGCACCGGGCCCAAACATAACGACCGTTAAGTGACGACACTGGCCATTAGGGCAGGGGCGGGCCAGTGCATGGCCCGCCTGTGCGCCTCAAAATATCCCAAATCCGCGCCCGTTGCAGGATTGAAGTTGCGCTTGATACATGCGGGCACGTTCGTCCACTTTGGCCGAGACCCGCAATAGCCACGGCTTGGCGTTGTAGCTACCCCGCGAAAACCCGGTGCGGCCTTCGTGGTAGGCCAGATACTGATTGCGCGAATCACTCAGTGAAATGCCAAGCCGTTCATTCGATTTGGCCATATACCACCCCATAAAATCGGTGGCATCGCGAATATCGTTGCGGCGCGCGGCAAAACGACGGGTTTCGGCTTTGTATTCATCCCAAGTGCCGTCGAGCGCCTGACTATAGCCATAGGCCGAACTTTGCCGACCCATCGGGATCACGCCCAAAGCATAGCGAAAGGGCGTTCGGGCGTCGCCGACGAATTTGCTTTCCTGATGGATGGTGGCCATTTGCACATGGACGGGCACGCCCCACCGGCGTTCGGTGGCGTTGAAGGCGCGTTTGTATTGCGGCCGTTCGGCCAGAATGGCGCAAGCATTGTCCAGATTGCTGGGCGGCGGGCCGCTGCGGCCGCCGACGCCACAGGATGCGACCAGCAATAGAATCACGATTGCGCGAAGGGGTCTGCTCATCTGCCTCTCGCTTTCTTTTTTGTATTTTTCTTTAACTTTAACCCAAACGGCCGCCCGAGGGAATCCACAATTGCATGAATTGCGGCGCTGGCGTACTGGCGGTTTTGGTGACTGTCACTTCAGGGTTCACAGACTGTTTCCTGAGTTTTTTGCCTCTGGCGTTGGACAAACGACCCTTGAAACCACTAGTCTGCACCGATAGGGGCTGCATCATGATGTTAAAGACACGGGCAAAGTATCATTTGGGACAGGTCGTCCGGCACCGCAAACATCCGTTTCGCGGCGTCGTATTCGATGTGGATCCTGAGTTTGCGAATACAGAAGAATGGTATCATTCGATCCCAGAAGATAGCCGTCCTTCGCGTGAACAGCCGTACTATCATCTGTTGGCTGAAAACGACCAAAGCTACTACGTGGCTTATGTGTCAGAGCAGAATCTCGTTGCCGACTACTCGGGCGAGCCTGTGGACCACCCGGATATTCCCGACCTGTTCGGTCCGTTCGAAGATGGCCACTACCCGCTGCATTTCCAACTGAACTGATGGCGGTGCGGGAGTGACGCCCGGCTGCCCTCAATAGCCAAGCGCGCAACCGTCCTTGCGCGGATCGCTTGCGCCTTCCAACACGCCATCGGGCCGAATCAAGATCCCCTGAGCGCCGCCAATGGGCTGCTCGGGGATGGTGACGCTATGGCCCATATCGGCCAGCTCGGCGCGCACGGATTCGGAATAGCCGCGTTCAATTTTGAGCGTTCCGGCATCTGAAAAAACGCGCGGCGCGTCGATGGCTGTTTGTGGGTCCATCCCGAAATCGCGCAGGTTCGACACAAATCGCGCGTGACCGTTGGGCTGATACGCGCCGCCCATGACGCCGAAGGGCATGATGACCCGGCCGTTTTCACGCAGCATTCCGGGAATGATGGTATGCATCGGCCGCTTGCCGGCTGCCATCTCGTTGGGGTGGCCGGGATTCAGGCTAAACCCGGCGCCACGGTTTTGCAGCAAGATACCGAATTTTTCCGATGCAATGCCCGAGCCAAATCCGTGGAAAATCGAATAGATCAGCGACACGGCCATACGATCACGGTCAACCACGGTGATGTAGACGGTATCACGATGCACGGCCTCGGCCACCGGGGCCGGGTCGGGCATGGCGTTTTGCGGGTCGATCAGCGCGGCCAGTTTCGTGGCGGTTTCAGGTGCCAGCATGTGATCAAGCCGCGCGGTATGATCCGGATCGGCCAGCAGCCGGTTGCGTGTGTCATAGGCCAGTTTCGCGGCCTCGGCCTCGATATGGGCGCGTTGGCTGCCGTCAGGGTCCATCCGCGCGATATCGAAATGCGACAGGATGTTGAGCATTAAAATGGCGGTCGCCCCTTGGCCATTGGGCGGATGTTCCACCAGATCGACGCCCTGATAGGTGCCGGAAATTGGCGTGGTGTAATCGCTGCTGGCGGCAGCAAAATCATCGCCGGTGTGAACGCCGTCTAGGGCGCCAAGCGCGGCCAGCATGTCATCGACCACTTCGCCGGTGTAAAACGCATCGCGCCCGTCGCGGGCGATGCGGCGCAGCACCTCGGCCTGACCGGGCGAGCGGAAGATTTCCCCCGTGGTCAGCGGCTTACCGTTGTTTGAATAATGGTCAAGTGCATGGCCCTGAAGTGTTTTTCCTGCCGTTGGCCAATCCAGCGCCACGCGCGGAGCCACCGGCACTCCGGTTTCTGCATAGTGGATGGCTGGGGCCAATAGGGCATCCAGGCCCAGTTTGCCATGATCGGCGCTCAGGCGGCAGAACGCGTCAATGGCGCAAGGGATGGTCACTGCGTCGGGGGTATTCAACGGCACGGATGTGTGTCCGCGCGCGCGTAGGTCAGCGGCATTGGCCGCCGCCGGGGCGCGCCCCGACCCGTTGAGCGCCAGAATGTCATCGCTGTCCGGAGGCGTGAACAGAACGAAACAGTCACCGCCTATCCCGGTCATTTGAGGCTCGCAAATTCCAAGCAGAATCGCACCGGCGATGGCGGCATCCATCGCATTGCCGCCCCGTTCGAGGATGTCGATCGCGGTTTTCGCGGCCAAGGGATGTGACGTGGCACACATGCCGTTTGTGGCAAATGTTGCCGAGCGTCCGGGACGGTGAAAATCGCGCATGGTATCCTCAGGCTGTTGTGATCAAGCGCAGCCTAAATTCACACGGGGGATTTGCCAATGATGCAGGCCAATAGCATATCGCGTAGCCGTTGAAGCCTGTTTTGAGGGTTTTGGCGGTGCAGACGCGATGCACCGGGGCGGATTGTGCCAATGCCTGCCCGTGATGCAGGGTTAGAGCCTCGACGTCGCGCACTGGGTGGGGGCTGTTGAACGCAACGCCGAGGGAAGCTTTATGCAGCTACGGTATTGTTATGCCCCTGTTTTCTGGCGTGAATTGGCGCAGATTGCGGCAATATCGTGATTTCGTTCAGGAATCGGCCGATTTTGGTGGATTCGTCAGATCGAATTCCAGTTGCAGGCGGTTCTCTCGATCGGTTCGCCGGTAATGCAGGGCCGTGGTCAAATCGCGGATCAAGAACCAGCCAAAACCGCCCTCGGGTAGGTTGGCGCAGGCCACATCGGTCTTGGGTGGGACACCTTCGGGAAGTTTGCGCCCCGGTAGGGCGCGCCCCTGATCGCGCAATATCACGTGCAGACGTTCAGACGTCATGCGCGCCGTCAATGTGACTGGGCCGGGCGTAAGCCCTGCATAGGCGTGTTCGGCGATGTTGTTCAGCGCTTCGGCCAATACCAGTTCGACGGTGCTGCGCCAATCTGCAGCCAAGCCAAGCGTGTCCAGTTTCGACATTGCTTGTTGCAAGGCGGGGCTGACATCGCTGTTTGCGCCCGTAAAACGCAAGGTAAAGCCGGGAAAGGGGCGGGATGTAACCACGGTGTGCGGCGGGTCCAAACGGCGTGCGCGCCGTTTAACCAGCGGCACGGGGCGCCAGATCAGAGACATGGGTGTAAATCCTGAAAACCGAATCCATACGTGTCAGACGAAACACCTTGGCGACGTCGGGCGTCAGCCCGGCCAGATCAATTCGTTTGTCTTGAGGCAGTTGTTTTTTCGATGCGACAATCGCGCCAAGACCGCTGGAATCGATGAAGGCGACATTGGACAGGTCGAGAACGATCTGATCGGGCCCGTTTTCTGTGGCCTCGCGCATGGCGTCCTTGAATTGAATGGCCACGGCGGCATCGATTCGGGGTAGGTTCACGGTGATGATCTTGATGGTGTCGGTTTGGGTTTCTTGTAAGGGCATAGTGCACTCCGGCCATAGGTAGTAATACGGCCAAGGCTAGACCCCATTCCTTACCATTCGGTATTCACGAACAGAAATTCAGGAGGACGGAGCATGAAAGAGGTTGTGATCGCGGGCGCGGCCCGCACGCCAATGGGTGGTTTTCAGGGTGATTTCGATGGTGTCGAGGCCTCGGTTCTGGGCGGGGCGGCCATTCGGGCCGCGCTGACAGGCGCAGGCGCACAGACCGTGGACGAGGTATTGATGGGCTGCGTTTTGCCCGCAGGCCAAGGCCAAGCCCCGGCGCGGCAGGCCGGATTTGCTGGGGGTTTGGGCCAAGAGGTGCCTGCCACCACGCTGAACAAGATGTGCGGATCGGGCATGAAGGCGGCGATGATGGCGTTTGATCAGCTCGCCCTTGGCCATGCCGACACGATGATTGCTGGCGGGATGGAAAGCATGTCGAACGCGCCATACCTGTTGCCCAAGATGCGCGGCGGTGCGCGGATCGGGCATGGTCAGGTGATCGACCACATGTTTCTGGACGGTCTGGAAGACGCCTATGACAAGGGGCGCCTGATGGGCACCTTTGCCGAGGATTGCGCCGAAAAGTTTCAGTTCACCCGCGAGGCGCAGGACGAATACGCGATCGGGTCACTGGAGTGTGCGCTTGCGGCGCAGAAATCAGGGGCTTTTGCTGGCGAGATTGCCCCGGTGACGATCACGACCCGCAAGGGTGAGGTTACGATTTCCGAAGATGAACAACCCGTCAAAGCACGGCCTGACAAGATACCACAGCTCAAGCCCGCGTTTCGCAAGGACGGCACGGTCACGGCGGCCAATTCCAGTTCGATCAGCGATGGCGCGGCGGCGCTGGTTTTGGCCTCGCGCGAGGCGGCTGAGGCCGAGGGGCTAAACATACGTGCGCGTATTGTTGGCCATGCCAGCCATGCACAGGCCCCCGGATGGTTCACCACCGCGCCGGTGCCCGCCGCGCAAAAGCTGCTAAAGCGGATCGGTTGGAGCACAGGGGATGTGGACCTGTGGGAAGTGAACGAGGCCTTTGCCGTGGTGCCGATGGCCTTCATGCATGAAATGGGCCTGTCGCGTGACAAGGTGAATGTGAACGGCGGCGCCTGTGCGCTTGGGCACCCCATTGGGGCCAGCGGCGCGCGGATCATGGTGACATTGCTGAACGCGCTTGAAAAGCGTGGGCTGAAACGCGGCGTCGCGGCCATCTGCATCGGTGGCGGTGAAGGCACGGCGATTGCGATGGAACGGGTATAAGGTTTGATCTGGCCCGGCGGTGTTGCGTCATACGCGTGCCGCCGGAACTTGCGTTGCTCAGGCTTTCATACGTGCGCCTGTCGGATCGTAGAGGGGTTTGAGGCTGGCCTCGGCCTGCACGCGCGTTCCGGCGACATCTATTTCATAGCGGGACGCCAAAACCTGTGCCGCCGTTTCCCCGGCGCAGGGCACATACCCCATGCCGATGGCCCCGCCCAGATGGTGGCCGTAATTGCCCGATGACAGGTAGCCCACGATCTGACCGTCGCGCAGCACGGGTTCGTTGTGATAAAGCAATGGCTCGGGATCGGTCAGGCGGAATTGCACCATGCGGGTTTGCAGCCCTTCGTCACGCTTGCGCTGCACGGCATCACGGCCGATGAAAGCGGGCTTGGTTTTCGACACGGCAAAGCCAAGCCCGGCCTCAAGCACGTGATCCTCGCAGGTGATATCGTGGCCAAAATGGCGGAACCCTTTTTCAATCCGGCATGAATCCATCGCGTGCAGGCCGCAGAGTTTCAGGCCGTGATCGGCCCCGGCCTCGATCAAGGTCTCGAATACATGCGCGGCCATGTCGGCGCTGACATAGATCTCCCACCCCCGTTCGCCGACGTAAGACACACGATGCGCGCGGGCCAGCCCCATGCCAATCTCAATATGCCGCGCCATGCCGAACGGATGGGCGGTAGTGCCGAAATCATTGGGCGAAACCGCCTGCATCAAATCGCGCGCCTTTGGCCCCATCACCGCCAGAACCCCTTCGGCGGCGGTGACATCGGTGATCACGACCATTCGGTCGCGTATGTGGCGGCGCAGCCATGTTTCATCCGCCAACCGGGTGGCGGCGGGTGTGACCACCAGATAGGCGGTTTCCGACAGGCGGGTGACGGTGACATCGGCCTCGATCCCGCCGCGAGGGTTGAGGAATTGCGTATAGACGATTTTGCCGACCGGCACCGCCATATCCGCCCCACAGACATGGTTCAGGAATGTTTCGGCCTCGGGGCCTTCGACGCGCAGCTTGCCAAAAGACGACATGTCATAAAGGCCCACGCCGGTGCGGATCGCCTCATGTTCAGCGGCGGCGTTCGGGAACCAGTTCTGACGCCCCCATGAATAGGCATAGGCGCGGTCTTGGCCCGGATTGGCGAACCAGTTGGCGCGCTCCCACCCGGCCATTTCCCCCATGACGGCACCCTGTTCCAGCAGATGGGCGTGAAACGGGCTGCGCCGGATGCCGCGCGCGGTGGCCTTTTGCCGGTAGGGAAAGTGATCGGCGTAAAGCAGGCCAAGGGTTTCTGTGGATCGCTGCGCCAGATAGCTGCGGTTGCCCTGAAAGGGCTGCATACGCGCGATATCCACATCGCCCAGATCGAAGGGTTTCGCGCCGTCCTCCATCCATTGCGCCAGCGCCATGCCCGCGCCGCCCGCGGACTGGATGCCGATGGAATTGAACCCGGCGGCGATCCAGACATTGTCCATCTCGGGACACTGGCCAAGGTGATAGGCATCGTCGGGGGTGAAGGATTCGGGCCCGTTGAAGAAGGTGTGAATCCCCGCCTCGCCCAGCATCGGCATACGGTCGACGGCCCATTCGAGGATCGGCTCGAAGTGGTCGAAATCCTCGGGGAGTTGATCGAACTCGAAGTCTTTGGGGATGCCTGACAATGCCCAAGGTTTCGAGACCGGCTCGAACGCGCCCAGCATCATCTTGCCCGCGTCTTCCTTGTAATAGGCGCATTCGTCGGGCACGCGCAGCACGGGCAGGGGGCCAAGCCCGTCAATCGGTTCGGACACAATGTAGAAATGCTCGCACGCCTGAAGCGGCACATTGGTGCCCAGCATCGCGCCCACCTCGCGGCCCCACATGCCGGCGCAGTTCACCACATGATCAGCCGTGATATGGCCTGAACTGCCGTCCTCGGCCTGCCAGTCGACTCCGGTGATGCGGCGGCCCTGCCGGGCCACGCCGGTGACGCGGGTGCGCTCGCGGATGACTGCGCCCCGCTGTCGTGCGCCTTTGGCCAGCGCAAGGGCGATGTTGGCCGGGTCGCCTTGGCCGTCCTTGTCGAGATACACGGCCCCGGTCACACCTTTGGTGTTCAGATGAGGATATTTCGCCTGCACCTCTGTCGGGCTGATTTCCTGAACATCGACGCCAAAAGCGCGGGCCATTGCGGCCTGACGGTAAATCTCTTCGCGGCGTTCCTCGGTCAGGGCCACGGTGATCGAGCCGACGCGTTTGAACCCAGTGGCGACGCCGGTTTCCTGCTCAAGCGTACCATACAGTTCCTGGGAATACTTGGCCAGCTTGGTCATGTTTGCGGTAGCGCGCAGTTGCGCGATCAGGCCCGCGGCGTGCCATGTGGTCCCGGAGGTGAGCTGTTTGCGTTCCAGCAGCACGACATCGTTCCAGCCCAGTTTGGTGAGGTGATAGGCAACAGAGCATCCGATGACGCCGCCCCCGATGATAACGACGCGGGCATGAGTGGGAAGGGTGGTCATAAGCGGGCCTTGTGGTGTGAGTGGTGGTTGGGATCGGACGCTGTCGCGTCCGATCGGCTGGGGGGCGCTGCCCCCCAGACCCCCCGGGATATTTCAAAACAAAAGAAGGCAGGGGTCATGTGATGGTGTGTCCGTTGGCGTGCAGGCGGCGGGCAAGGTCTGCGATATGATCCGGGCCGACTTCGCAACAGCCGCCGACGATTGTGGCCCCCTGATCTACCCAGCCCATTGCGAAATCGGCATAGGCGGCAGGTGACAGATCGGTGCGGGCTGACAACGCGTCGACGGTGGGGGCGTCTTGCAGGAAGCCTTCGGTGATTGTGGTGAAGCCGTTGGCATAGGCGCCGAATGGTCGCCCGAAGGGTTTGAGGATTTCAAGTGCGGCGGCCACCGCTTCGGGGCGGGTGCAATTGATCAAAACGGCCTCGGGCTGGAACCGGTCCAGCAGGGGCGCGATCTGGTCTAGGGCTTCGCCCGAGCGCAGGCGGGTGCCGTTGTCATCCTGCACGGTAAGTGCCAGCCAAATGGGCAGGTTTGCGGTGCTGGTCGCCCGCAGCGCGCCTTCGGCCTGATCGACAGAGGCCATGGTTTCCAAAAGCAGCAGGTCGACGCCATTTTCCTTGAGCAATTGCACAGGCCGGGCGTAAAGCTGTGCGGCCTTGTCAGGCGGCGGGCAGATATCGGGGCGGTAGGATTGTACCAGCGGCCCAAGCGCCCCGGCGACGCGTCCGTATCCATAGGCATCGCGCGCGGCCTTTGCGGTGGACACGGCCTTGGCCATCAGCTCGGCCATACGGCCCTGAAGCCCTGCGCGTTGCAGGCGGTCTTGCAGGACAGCATAGCTATTTGTTGTGGCCACGGTTGCCCCGGCCTGAAAATAGGCGTCATGCACCTGTTGCAGAAGGTCAGGGTGGTCGATCATGGCTTGGGTGGACCACAGCGGCGTCGGTGGGTCGCCGGCCCGAGTGACCAGTTCCTGACCGATTGCGCCGTCGAGCAGGGTGATATCTGTCATGCACGGAGCCTTTCATTGGTTCGATCCCACAAAGGGCCATCGGGTTGTACGGTCGCGCGGTGGCGCTGGCCGTAGATTTCAACCTCAAGCACCGTTCCGGGGCTGGCCAGATCGGCCCGCACCATGCCAAGGGCCAAGGAGGCACCAATGCGGTAGCCCCATGCGCCGGATGTGGTTTCGCCGACGATCTGGCCCTCATGCCACAGGGTTGACATATAGGGCGCATCGGCCTCGCCTGCCTCGATGATCAGCGACACGAAGCGTTTGGCCGGGCCTGTTTCCTGCTGGTCCAAAAGAGCCTGTTTGCCGGGGAACTCCTGTGGCTTTTCAAGATTTACAAAGCGGTCAAGCCCGGCCTCGAGCATGGTGTAGTCGGTGGAAAGATCACCCTTCCACGCGCGATAGGCCTTTTCGATACGCAGGGAATTCAGCGCGTACATGCCAAAGGGTTTTAGCCCATGCTTTTGGCCTGTGTTCCATACGGTATCGAATACTTGCGCTGTATCGGCGGTTTTGGTGTGTAATTCCCACCCAAGCTCGCCCGTGAAAGACACCCGAATAAGCAGAACCTGACAGCCTGCGATCTGTGTGGTCTGATGTGTCAGCCATGGCAGGGTCAGATCAGCATCGCATATATCGGCCAGCAGGGCACGTGATTGCGGGCCAGCCAGAATTTGCGTTGAATAATCCGAGGTGCAATCGGCAAGCGTGACGCCTTCGACCCCGTGCAGCGCATTTGAGAGCAGTTCGAAATCGTGCCATTGGGCGGCGGCGGCGGTGATCAGGGTCATTTGATCATCGCTGTGCCGGATCACCGACATTTCTGTCAGAACGCGGCCGCGCGCATCGGCGAAATAGACCAGCCCGATACGGCCCACTCGAGGCACCGCGCCGGTGATCTGGCCTCTCAGCCAGTCCGCGGCAGCCGGGCCTTCGAGGGTGAAGCGTGAAAATCCCGGCAGATCAAGAATGCCGCAGGCATCGCGCACGGCCTCGCATTCTTGGCGAATGCGGGCCTCCCACGGGCCGGTGCGCGCCCATGTCTGAGTGGCCTGTTCCGATGTGTCATCGCCGGGATGGGCAAACCAGTTGGCCCGTTCCCAGCCGTTATAGGCCCCCATGACGCCGCCCATGTCCTTGATCCGGTCATGCACGGGGCTGAGTTTTTTGTCACGTCCGGCAGGCCATTCATGCCACGGGAAATGCATGGCGTATTCATGGCCGTAAACTTCCATGCCCTTGGCGATGCAATAGTCGCGATCGGTGTGATCGGTGTAGCGGCGCGGGTCGGTCGCCCACATATCCCATTCCGGTGCGCCTTGGGTCAGCCATTCGGCCAGCACCTTGCCCGCCCCGCCGCCTTGCGCAATGCCAAAGGTAAAGACGCAAGCCTCGAACGCGTTGGGCACGCCGGGCATGGGGCCAAGCAGGGGCATTCCGTCGGGGGCATAGGGAATCGGCCCGTTGATGACCTTGTTGATCCCGGCGCAGCCCAAGAGAGGCACGCGGGCCATCGCATCTTCGACATGCCATTCCAGCCGGTCCAGATCGTCGGGATAAAGCTGAAAGCTGAAATCATCGGGCATCGGGTCGTCAGGCTGAACCCAATGAGCGCGGCAATTGCGTTCATAGGGGCCAAGGTTCAGCCCATGTTTTTCCTGCCGCAGATAGTAGGAACTGTCGACATCGCGCAAAAGCGGCAGCTTGTGCCCTGTGTCTTTGGTCCAGGCTTCGATCTCGGGGATTTCATCGGTCAGCAGGTATTGGTGGCTCATCACCATCATCGGCACGGTGCGCCCGCCAAAGGGCTTGAACCATTCACCCACGCGTTGGGCGTAATAGCCTGCCGCATTGACCACGTAATCGCAGCGGATGTCGCCCTTGTCGGTGTGTACGATCCATTCGCTGTTCTGGCGGTCGACCCCGGTGGCAGGGCAGAACCGCAGGATGGTTGCACCCATGTCGCGGGCCCCTTTGGCCAGCGCTTGCGTCACCTGCGAGGGGTCGATATCGCCGTCGTTGGGATCGTAAAGACCGCCCTGCAAATCATGGGTTTCCACAAACGGATAACGGGCCTTGATGTCGTCGAGAGACAGGATTTCAAGATCCATACCTTGATAGCGGCCCATGCCGCGGGCACGTTCAAATTCCTGCATGCGCTCGCGGGAATGGGCCAGCCGGATTGAGCCGGTCTGGTGATAGTTCATCGGGTAATCAACCTCGGACCCCAGACGGGCATAAAGCTCGGTCGAGTAGCGCTGCATGTTCATCACCGCCCAAGAGGTCGAAAACGTGGGCACATTGCCCGCGGCGTGCCATGTCGATCCTGCGGTCAGTTCGTTTTTTTCAAGCAGGACGCAATCGCGCCACCCGGCCTTGGCCAGATGATAAAGACATGAGGCACCCACGGCACCTCCCCCGATGATGACCACGCGTGCGGTGGATGGAAAATCGGCCATGATGCCCTCCGTTATGGGTGTTGTGGCGGCTGGTTCGTTTTGGTTCGGTCATCGACCTTTGGTTGATAAGAATGCGCTTTGCGGTGTTGATGCCTGTGCCTGTGCCTGTGCCTATGCCGGTCGCTTGCGATAACTGGCCGTGCATGTTTCAGACCTTTCCCGCCGGAGTGGCTGTTGTGCCAAGGATCAAGCCGTAGAGCACAAAGCACGCGGCCATGGTGCGGCGCAGCCAGATGTTGAACACAGCGCCAAGTGCTGCGCGCCCAAGCCCTGCGCCAAGGGCGGTAAAGCCTGTGTAGCTGAGCGCGGTGATCGTCAGCGCGGTTGGAAAGATGACCCACATTTGGCTCCAGATCGGCACGTCGGGCTGTACGAATTGGCTAAAGGCGGCCAGATAGCCCGCGACGCTTTTGGGATTGATCGTGGCAATCGCAAACGCGCGCCAGTAGATCGAACCGGGCAGGCCGGGCTTGTCGGCCCGAACGGGCCGCCGCGCCATGATCCAGCCGCGCAGGCCCAGCCAGATCAGCACACCGGCCCCGATCAGTTTTGCAACGGTGAAGGCCAGTGGCGAGGCCGCGATCAGTGCGGTAATCCCAGCTGCGGACAAGGTCAGGAACAAGGTGGCTTGGGTCAGGATGGCCGCCACGCCCCACAGCCCGCGCCGGAAGCCGTGGGTCATCCCGGTGCGGATGCAGTTCAGGTGGTTCGGGCCCGGTGTGGTCACGAAAACCACCCAGAACAGCGCGAATATAATCCATGCGTCCAAACTCATATAGGCGGCCCTTAATACACCGGCGGGGCGATCACCCAGATCGCCACGGCGGGTTGGTCATAGGGGTTGATCCATTCGAATGGCTCGGCCCGGATGCGGAAACTGTCGCCGGGATGCAGGGTGAACCTGTGGCCGTCAATGATCAGGTCCAGCTTGCCCGTGATCAGGTAGCCCACTTCCTGCGTCGGGCGGGTAACGACCTCACCGATCCGGCTGTGGGCTTCAAACGTGCAATGGACCATTTCGAAGTCATCGGTCAGATCGGGCGACAGGAGTTCTTCGATCAGGCCTGCCTCGCCCGAGCCTATCCGTCGCCGTGCACCATGTCGCACGACACGACCCATTTCGGTGGCCGGGCCGCTGGCTTGGCCGAACAAAAGCGAGACATGCACATCCAGCACGGCGGCCATCTGGCGCAAATCGTTGATCGACGGCTCGGACAGATCACGCTCTACCTGACTAAGCCATCCAACAGACCGATCAAGCCGCGCGGCCATATCATTCAGGGTCAGCCCGCGTGACTTGCGCAACGCGCGCAGATCGGCCCCAAGCGTGTGAGGGCGGGTGATGTCCGACTGTTGCATGCAAAACTGCCTGTGAAATTATGCCCGATAATTTCACGGTGCGGCGATTCTGTGAAAAAATCAAATAAAATTTCAAACGTCTGTGGCCGGACCAATCAGCCGCGTTCAGAGATGCCCGAAGACCGAGCGTAGGATCAGGGCCAGTTGTTCGCCATCATGGCTGTCGAAAGCGGCGGGCTGATCGCTGTCGATGTCCAGAACGCCGATCACGTGGCCCGAACCATCCCAGACCGGCAATACGACCTCGGACCGGGTGGTGCTGGAACAGGCGATATGCCCGGCGAAGGCCTCGACATCATCCACGATCTGCACCTGACCGCTGCGCGCGGCGGCACCGCAAACGCCGCGATCAAACGGGATGACAAGGCAACCATGCCCGCCTTGATAGGGGCCGATTTTCAACAGTTCCGGCGCCGTCACGCGATAAAACCCGGTCCAGTCAAACCGATCGTCGGCATGGTGCAATTCGCAAACAACTGTGGCCATCAGGGCGACGGGATCGGTTTCGCCTTGGGTCAGGGCGGCGATGGTTTTGGCGGTGGTGTCATAATCAATGCGCATGGTCCGTGTTTGCCACAGAGCGATACCGCCGACCAGCCCTGTGGCGCGCCGCGCCCGCATGGTGTAGAGCGCCGCGCATGGACAGCATTTACACCCCGCCGCAAGACCCATTGGAGGTTCTGCACGAAGATCACGAGATTATCGTGGTGAACAAACCTGCCGGGTTGCTGAGTGTGCCGGGCAAGGGCGCGCATCTGGCCGATTGTCTGTTGAGCCGGGTGCAGGAGGCATTTCCCACGGCACTTTTGGTTCACCGTCTGGATCGGGACACCTCGGGGGTGATGATCTTTGCGCAGACCCCGCACGCGCAGCGCCATCTCGGCCTGCAATTTGAAAAGCGCCAGACCAAGAAAGCCTATGTGGCGCGGGTCTGGGGCCGGTTGGAGCCGAAGACGGGCACGGTGGATTTGCCGCTGATCGTCGATTGGCCGAACCGCCCGCGGCA
>DATFJQ010000121.1:0-6102 GCA_035269125.1 Roseovarius sp. | reverse complement strand
GCATGAATAGGGTTAATCGTGGTCATCGGTGAATTTCTTTGGGCGTTGCGATGAAACCCCCTATCTGTTGTAAGACCTTTGATTTTGCACAATCCGAATAGCAGGTGGGAAAGTTGCAGCACCATGACCAAGCACAGTTTCGAATTCACGGGCCGGAGTGCAGTATGACCGACGCACGCGACGCATTTCTAGCCGCCATGCGACAGGTCGCTGCAACGGTCACCGTTGTCACAACCGATGGCCCCGGTGGCCGTATGGGCGCGACGGTCAGCGCGTTCACCTCGCTGTCGGCTGATCCGCCGACGGTTCTGGTGTGTCTGAAGGCAGATAGCCGTATTGGTCAGGCGGTGGCGGCGAACCAGACGTTTACTGTCAATGTGCTGCCCGAAGATGCTGTGGAAATCGCGCAGCGTTTTGCCGGGATCTATGATAATCAGACGCCAGACCGCTTTCACGGCACACCGGTGACACCTACGCCGTATGGGCCGATCTTGCCACGGGCCACGGCGTTCACCTGCACGTTGGAACAAACCTATGCCCACAGCACCCATGAGATTTGCATCGGGGCGGTGACCGGGATTTCCAATGCCGGGGAAAAACCGCTGACGTATATGCACGGCGAATTCCACGTGGTGCGGCCCAAACAGGCGATGTAAGCGCGGACCAACAAAAAACGCCCCCGCAAATCCTGCGAGGGCGTTTGACGACTTAGCGTGATCGAGCGGGCTTATTTCAAGCGCTGGCCATTGGCCAGAACATGGCCTTCTTCATTGACCTCGATGCGGGAAACAAGGGTATCCTCGCCCTCGCCGGGGCGCGCGAACAGGCCCATCATCATGCGCGCGCCGCTGGCCTGATCCTGTGGCAAAAGACCCATCGCAACCAGCTTGTCCAACAGGCCGTTGCCGCCCACAAGCCGCAGATCAAGCCCACCAAGCGGGGCTGGCATGCCGCCGAAACTTTCCAGATCAGAGTTGTCAAAGGTGAAATCGCCTTGGCCCGTCAATTCCGCACCGGCCAGCCGCACCGTCAGGTTGTTCAGGGTTAGCGCGTTCAATTCCGCCGGTGGTGTTTCAAGGTTTTCCATCGTTTCGGCATTCTCGGGGTCCAGCAGGTCAAACATCAGACGCGCTTGTCCGGTCAGGTCGATATCCACCGTGGCCGGATCGCGCGGCAATTGCTGGCCGGGATCGAATAAGGCCCAGATCGGCTCGGACATCGTCACATCTGACAATGTAATTGAGGCCGAGAAATCCTGTGGTGTGTCGGATTTGGCCACCGGCATCGTAAGATCGAATCCCAAGGTCTGGCTGGCAAATTGCACAGGAAACGGCAGGTCGCTGGTTTCCAAGGTCATTTCCATATCGCGGGTCTCGCCGGAATAGCCCAGCTTGGTGGCATCCATCATGAGGCCCAGAGTCCCGCCTTGCGACGTGCTGACTGATTTGAAACTGTCGCCGTTTTCCTCGAATGCAAAAGCACTATTGCCGGGGCCGATTTTCATCGTGCCCTGCATGGTGAACCCGGCCTCAAGCATCGCGGCCATATCGGTGGCATCCATATCAGTGGGTAAGGTGCCGCTGCCTGCATACTCGAACGAGTCCATCGTCCCTTGCGCCGCCATGGTCGCATTGGTTTCCGGGTCGACGATATCCAACACATAGGCAACCGTGCCGGATTTGAATGTCTGCTCCAGGTCGCGCATATCACCAGTTGTGGTGACGCTCGAACCGGTCAAATCTGAAATCGTCATGCTGGCCTTGCCAAATTCGGTCGGGGTGCCATCGACGATCATATCGCCCAATTCCATCGTCACGGTGTCGGCTTTGTAATCATAGGCCATTTGATCGGCGTCGCCCGACGCGATCATGGTAAACCCTTGGGTGCGATAGTTCAGGACCGTCTCAAAGGTCTGCCCCTCGTCATCGCCTGCGGTGATCGTTATCGGCATCAGGTCGGGCATCAGAACCGAGACGGTGCCATCCCCATTATCGGCAAATCCGATGTCGGGCAGGGTGATGGCCAGCATGCCTTCGTCTTCGGGCATGGCCATGGTCATTTTCAACCCCGTAACGTTCAGTGTGCCGCCCGCTTGGGATGTGGTGGCCTCAACCCCGTAGCCATAAAGGCCCAGGTAGGATTCCCAGTCATCCCAAACCTGCTGCGGGGTTACGTCCGCCAGTGCGACAGAGCCGGATATGGAAAAAATCACTGCCGCCACAGGGGCGGTAAAATATCTGCGCGGTGCCATGTCTAGAACCCTTTCATGCAAAACTTGGCCACAGCTTCCGCGCTTGGGCTGTTGCGGTCAAGGGCCGTTCTGGCTGGACGCTGTGGAATGCGCGCGTTACCACTTGGCCGATGTCGACCGCAAGGGGGACCATTATGGACATGACAGGCAAAACCGCCCTGATCACCGGCGCCAGCCGCGGGATTGGTGCGGCGGCGGCGCGTGCATTCGTCAAGGCCGGGGCAAATGTGGCGCTGGTCGCGCGCAGTGGCGATGCTATCGGCAAATTGGCCAATGAACTGGGACCAAAGGCGATTGCCATGCCGTGTGATGTCAGCGACGTCGCACAGGTCGAGGCCGCCGTGGCCGCGTGTGTCAGGGCGTTTGGGCAGCTGGATATCCTGATCGGCAACGCTGGCGTGATCGAGCCGATTGCACCCCTGTCGGATGCAGACCCTGACGCGTGGGGCAAGCTGATCGACATTAACCTGAAGGGTGTTTTTTACGGGATGCGCGCGGCGATGCCTGTGATGCGCCAACAAGGCGGCGGCACGATCATTACTGTCAGTTCCGGCGCGGCGCATCGCGCGCTGGAAGGCTGGAGCGCCTATTGTGCGTCCAAGGCTGGTGCCGCCATGCTGACTGAAAGCGCCCATCTTGAAGGTGCCGCCCAAGGGTTGCGGGTGATGGGCCTGTCGCCCGGAACCGTGGCCACGGACATGCAGCACCTGATCAAGGCCAGCGGCATAAATCCGGTCAGTCAACTGGATTGGTCCGAACATATCCCCGCCGATTGGCCCGCCAAGGCACTGCTTTGGATGTGCAGCAGCGCCGCCGATGCCCATCTGGGGCAGGAAATTTCGCTTCGTGATCCCGATATTCGCAAAAAAGTAGGCTTGATATGATCGACCTTGAAAAAGACGGCAACCTTTGGACCGTCACCATAAACCGGCCGGAAAAGGCCAATTCCCTGACCAACGACATGTTGACCGAACTGGCCCGGATCGCCGAGGCTGCCCATGACGAGGCGCGCGTTCTGATCCTGACCGGCGCGGGCAAGGTGTTTTCCGCAGGCGCCGATATCGAAGCGGCGCGTGCGGGCCTTGCCACCTCGGCCGTGTGGGAACGGCTGAGTTCGGCCATTGTGACCTTTCCGGGCCTCAGCATCGCGGCGCTGAACGGCACTGTGGCAGGTGGTGCCATGGGAATGGTGCTGGCCTGTGATCTGCGCGTCGTCGCCGACGGGGCCAAGGCGTTCTATCCGGTGATGAAACTTGGCTTTCTGCCGCAACCCTCTGACCCCAAGCGGCTGACGCAACTGTTGGGGCCGGCACGGGCCAAACTGATCCTGATGGGCGGTCATAAACTGACCACCGAAGAGGGGCTGTCATGGGGCCTGTTCGATCAGGTCACTACCTCCGAGGACCTGTTGCAGCGCGCCCGCGATATCGCTGCCGATACGCTGGCCGCTGATTATGTTCATGCTGCCACGATCAAGGGCATGTGTCGGGTCTGATCGCGTTTGCACACACGTTTGGCAAAGCTATGGACGGAGATCACGAGGCCTTGCGGTTTTCGATCTCTTCGCCGATCCGGTCCAGCTCGGTTTCGTCTTCGGGCAGGCCTTCGCGCGATAGCAGAACGGCAATTTTGCGCAGGCCCGGAACATGGCTGCACACCACCAGCAGCATCACCATGATCGGCACTGACAAAAACATGCCCGGGATGCCCCAGACCGCGCCCCAGAAGGCAAGGCTGATGATGATCCCGAAGGATGACAGACGCAACGCGCGGCCCATCATCCAAGGGTCGATCACGTTGCCGTTCAGAAACTGGATCGCCCCGGTGATCAGAAACAGCGCCGCCGTGGTTTGCGCCTCGCCGGTCTCGACATAACCAACGAGGACGACCATCCCCGTGGCCACGATTGATCCGATGTTGGGGATGTAATTCAGGATGAAGGTCAAGATACCCAGGGCCAGCGCCAGTTCGATCCCAAAGACGCGGGCCACAGCATAGACCATGGCGCCGGTGATCAGGCTGACCACGGTTTTGACCAGAAGGTAATAGTTTACCCGGTGAATGATCGAGGTGATGATCTTGTTGACCCGCGCGGCCTGCATTTCGTCGCCAAGGAAGTTCGACATTTTGGTGTCGAACCAGATGCGCTCGGCAAACAAAAAGCCCACGAACAAGATAACCAGAACCGTGCCTTGCATCAGGTTGCCGGCTTGCCCTGCCACCGTGCGCACATAGCCTGAAATCTGCACACTGCTCAACGAGTTCAGAACCGCCTGTTCCACGTCCTCGCCCATCCATGAAAACAAAGATGCAACCGCTTCGGGCGCGCGTTCGGCATAAGACACGGTGGTGAAAATCACCGTGTTCAATTGCGCCAGCAGGACCGACGACAAGACCAGCAACGCCGCCGATATCAGCACCAGTGCAAGGATCGATGCCAGCCAGTTGGGAAACGCAAACCGGCCGATCCGCTGCCGGGCGATCAATCGGATCACATCCGAGGTTAGCGAAAACAGGATAATCGCAACGGCCAGCGATATAAGCAGGAAACGCGCTTGAACCAAAAGGAACAAAACCACCGCGAAGGCGATAATCACCAACGCCGTGGTCCGCACGCGCGCATCGTTTTCAGTCTCGCCCAGTAGTCCCGGCTGTTTGTTGTCGCCCGCTGGCATCGCGTCTCTCTATTTGTTGCAGGTTTCACTATGGACAGCGCGTCGCCCGGTTACAACCCACGCACAGTATAGCGAACGGCGTCGCCTTCATGATTGCTCAATTCAGCGGCACAGGATCAACTGACGCGTATCCAGTTCATCATGCCCGACATCTGGTGACTAGGCATGTGGCAATGGAACATCCAATCGCCAAGATTGTCCGCAACGAACGCGATCTCGCGGGTTTCGCCGGCCCGCACTAATAGCGTATCGCGCCAAGGGCCAAGCGCGCCCCCGTCCTGAACCTCGCGGAAATGCATGCCG
This sequence comes from Roseovarius sp., assembly GCA_035269125.1. Lineage (GTDB taxonomy): Bacteria > Pseudomonadota > Alphaproteobacteria > Rhodobacterales > Rhodobacteraceae > Roseovarius. The sequence goes on along the minus strand of DATFJQ010000121.1, from coordinate 873 downwards.
TGCAAATGCATCGCATGGGCAAAGGCGGTGCGATTGTCGATGGGGATGCGAATGGTCTCGCCCTCGAACGCCTCGATCATCGGGGCGTCGGGCATACCCACCATACCGTTGAACGCCCAGAACTGTCCGGCCTCGGCCAGTTGCCGCATGTCCATCTTGTTGCCCTGCCACGTTCCGCCATCAGGCAGCCCGCGCATCGCGCCGCCCTCCATCACCAAAGGCACACGTCGTGCATCGTTCAGATCGACCTGTGGCATATCGTTGGGCGGCAACGGGTCGGGGGCCAGGCGTGCGGCCTGCGCCGGGCCGGTCACGTCGAATGCGGCCAGTGCAAAGGTGCCCTCACGCTCGACCGAGGCGATCAGGGCCTCCTCTCCGGCCTCTGCGGTGACATCCACCAGCAGATCGGCGCGCTGGGCGGGGGCCAGCGCCACTTCGGTCACCTCGGTCGGGGCCTCAAGCGGCATCGCGTCCAGCGCCGCCAGCCAGACCCGCAAACCACGAAACCGCAGGTCGAAAACCCGCGCTGTCGCAGTGTTTACCAGCCTCAGGCGCACCCGGCCACCGGACGGTGCGGCGCGGCGCATCTCGGGGCGGGCATTGACGGTGATGTAATTGCCCAAGCGCCCGGCATGGGACATGTCATGCCACGCGCCGAAATCATCGCGGATCACCGCATCCGAGGCCATGCGCCAATCATCCAGCACCAGCAGCTCGTCGGCGTCCACATCGGGGCGCTCGGCCTTGGGTTCGTCCACCACCAGAACTCCGGCCAGCCCGCGCGAAATCTGCTCAACCGAATTGGCATGCGGATGATACCAGAACGTGCCGGCATCACGCAGGGCAAAGCGATAGTCAAAGCTGCCGCCCGGC
>DATFJQ010000120.1:0-3263 GCA_035269125.1 Roseovarius sp. | reverse complement strand
CTGTTTGGCTATACCGGGTTGCTGAGCCTTGGGCACGCCCTGTTTTTCGCCGCTGGCATGTATGGCATGGGGCTTGGCATCCAGCATGGGGGATGGACGCCCGCGCCTGCGCTTCTGGCCGGGATCGTGGCGGGCGCGGTGGTGGCGGGCGCACTGGCGCTGTTGGCGCTGCGCACAACCGGTGTGGCCTTCATGATCGTGACGCTGATGTTCGCGCAGGCGGGATACCTGACGATCCTGTATTTCGGCGAGTATACGCGCGGTGACGAGGGGTTTGTTCTGCAAACCGCACAGCGCATGTTGTGGGGCATCGACCTGAGCGATCCGACCAACCGCTATTTTTCGGCGTTCATCCTGTTTGCCCTGTGCCTGTGCCTGAGCCTGTGGCTGGTGCGCGCGCCGTTTGGCCGTGTTCTGGTGGCGATCCGTGAAAACGAGGATCGCGTGCAGATGCTGGGCTATGACACCCATGCGCACAAGTTAGGGGCGATGGTGATTTCGGGCACGATCTCGGCCGCGGCGGGCGCGACCTATGGGCTGTTGTTCGGTTATGTCGGGGCCAGCTTCGGCGGTGTGCAATTTTCGATCTTTCCGCTGTTGTGGGTCTTGCTGGGCGGGGCAGGTACCGTGATTGGCCCATTCATCGGCGCGCTGTTCATGTTCTACCTGATCGACCTTAGCTCGGGGCTTACCACGGCCTATATGCTGATTGCCGGGGTGGTGCTGGTGGCGCTGACGCTGTTTGCACCACAAGGTCTGGTTGGCGAATTGCGCCGCCGCTTCTGGACGGGCCTGCCATGAGCGCGTTGCTGTCCACACGCAGCTTGACCAAGCGGTTTGACGGCCTGCTGGCCGTGTCTGACGTGGATTTCGACCTGATGGCAGGCGATGTGCATGCGCTGATCGGCCCAAATGGTGCGGGCAAGACGACGCTGGTCGGTATGATCTGCGGGCGCATCGCGCCGACCGCTGGCTCGGTTACCTTTGACGGGCGCGATATCACGGCCCTGCCGGCACACAAGCGGATCGGTCTGGGCATGGCGTATACGTTTCAGATCACCTCGGTTTTTGCAGGGCTTTTGGTGCGCGAAAACGTGGCCTTGGCCGCGCGGGGCAGGCTTGGGCCGGGCGAACAGGTGGGCCCGGCTGTGCGCGCCGCGCTGGACAAGGTGGGTCTGGCCGACCGTGCCAAAGAGGTGGCTGGCAATCTGAGCTATGGGCATCAACGCCTTCTGGAAATTGCCATGGGGCTGGCGCAATCCCCCCGGCTATTGATTCTGGATGAACCGACCCAAGGACTGTCGGAAGGTGAGATTGCGCGATTCACCACGCTGATCGAGGGGTTGCGCGGCCAGACCACGGTGCTGTTGATCGAGCATAATATGCGCGTGGTCTGGGACGTGGCCGATCGGGTGACTGTGCTGAATTTCGGCGAGGTTCTGGCCGAGGGCACTCCTGAGGAAATCCACGAAAACCGCGCCGTGCAAGCGGCCTATCTGGGGGCGGGGTGATGCTGGCGCTGGACACTATCGACGCAGGCTATGGCGGCGGCCGGGTGTTGCAGGGGTTTTCGCTTGAAGTGAGGGCGGGCGAAATCGTTTGTCTGCTGGGCCGCAACGGCGCGGGCAAAACGACCTGTATGAAGGCGATCATGGGGCTGCTGCCGTTGATGGCCGGGCGAATCACGCTGGGCGGGCAGGAGATCAATCGTCTGCCCGCCCATCAGGTGCCAAAGGCAGGCATCGGCTATGTTCCACAGGGGCGGCGCCTGTTTGCCGGGTTGAGCGTGGCCCAGAACCTTGAGATTGGGCTGCGCGCCCGTGGATCGGGCCGCGACACGTTGGAGGAAGTTCTGGATCTGTTTCCGCGCCTGCATGACCGGCTGGATCAGCCCGCGCAGACCCTATCGGGGGGCGAGCAGCAGATGCTCGCCACGGCGCGCGCCCTGTGCTTGCGGCCCAAGGTATTGCTGCTGGACGAGCCGACGGAGGGTTTGCAGCCTTCGATGATCGAAGCGATTCGGCAGGTGATCGTGCAGATGCGCGACGCGGGTGTCGCGGTGTTGTTGGTCGAACAACGGGTGGACGCGGTGCTGTCGGTGGCCGACCGGGTGGCGTTTATCGAAAATGGCCGCAACGGCGAGGTGATGCAGGCAGAGGCCCTGCGCGCCGATCACAGCCTTGTAGAGCGTTACATCGGGGTTTGAGCGGTTTGGGGGCGCTGCCCCCGTCGCCCGATGGGCGACTCCCCCGGAGTATTTCGAGAACAATGAAGGGCAGGGCGGGCTAAAGAAAGCTGTTGAAGGGCAGGAAGGTGACGGGGGTGCCGGGCGTGATATTGGCTGGGCTGTCGGGCAGTTCAACCAGACCTTCGGCCCAGCTGAGGCCGCTGATTCGGCCGGAGCCTTCGGATTTGAACACGTCGGCGCGGCCATCGCGGATGCGCGCGCGCAGATATTCGCGGCGACCCGGTTTCTTGTTTTTGGTGAAGGCGGCGGGCAGGATGAAGCCTTGGGGAGTGTGCCAAACGGCCCCGGCCAGCCGCGCCATGGCCGGGCGCGCGAAAATCAGCGTGCAGACCAGTGCTGCCACAGGGTTGCCGGGCAGGCCGAACACCGGGGTATTGTTCCATAGCCCAAGGGCCAGCGGACGGCCCGGTTTGACGGCGATGCGCCATTCGGCCATCGCGCCCGCCTCGTTCAGCAGGGCCGAGACGTGGTCTTCGTCGCCCGAGGAGGCGCCGCCGGAGGTCAGGATCAGGTCGGCCTGTTCTGCGCCACGATCAAGCGCGGCGCGCAAGGCGGCGCGATCATCCGGGACGCGCCCCAGATCAACCGTATCAAAGCCAAATTGCCGCGCCAGCGCCAGAAGCATGGGCCGGTTCGCATCGAAAATCTGGCCCGGCCCGGCGGGGTTTCCCGGTTCGACCAGTTCATCGCCGGTTGAGATCACGGCCACGCGCAGGCGGTCATAAACAGGCAGCGCAGAGAGCCCGGTGGCCGAGGCCAGTGCCAGATCGGCGGGGGTCAGGGTGCGGCCTGCCTGAAGGATCGTGTCGCCTGCGGCCACGTCTTCGCCCGCGTCACGGGTGTTGGCACCGGGTTTGATGCCGCCGCGAAAGGCGATGTGCGTGTCTGACGCGTTCACATCTTCTTGAAGAATGACGGTATCTACCCCGGCGGGCAGCGCCGCGCCAGTCAATATGCGGATCGCATGGCCCGGGGGCACTGTGCCGTTGAAGGTGACGCCAGCGGCGGCGCGCCC
>DATFJQ010000119.1:0-7631 GCA_035269125.1 Roseovarius sp. | reverse complement strand
TCCATTTTTCATAAATTTCGCGAACGGTTTGGCGCAGTCAGCACACTGCTGTTCCAAAACGATGTTCGTGAGACGCCTGTGAGCTATCATGGCCTATCCGATAAGCTGTTTTGCGAATATGATCGTCGCGTAACCGAAATAAAATCGACATCCATCGAAGGCACCGCGAACGATATAAAGCAAAGGGACGTTTTCGAGAATGGGACTGCAATTGTTTTCGCGGCCTCGTCCCATAACACGATGAACCTGCAAATATGGCTTGAGACAATTTTTGATCTTGATGTCATCATGGTTTGCGAGCCTTCGCAGTTTTACGAATGGCTTTTCCGCTTTGCCGAGATTGCCGATTTGGTTTTCGTAGAACGCGACGCTTTCATCAGCGACGCTCCTGCGTATGGGACATTCATGCGCGCGGCGTCCGAGGCTTATCCACATGCTCCAATTGTGGTCATGTCTCAAGATTTTGAGACGAAAACCCACCAAGAGATCAACGGCGGGCAGACGTTTGACATCGCTCTCAAGTCGCCGCTTACACAAACGTCCGTATGGTTTGCCATCAAAGCGGCAGGGGACATTGCGCTCAACGGAAAAGCGCAGAAACCGGACCCCATCGCATTGAGTAAACCATTCGCATGACGTTGCCAGTCTGAAAGCTAACGGAATTGCCCGGTCCGGAAATACCCAAACCCCACAGACCCCGGATCGGGCATAAAGCGCCCAGGCGAAACTAGATTTTTTATCTGGTTTCGCCTGGTGTCGCTATTTTCATTTCAGGTCATTGCGCCGCGGCACTGAGGAATGTCTTTCAAGACGCAATACTCCAGCGTCATCCACTGGAATGGATCAGAGCCGACAATGGTTCGTCATGTATCGTCCAAAACAGACGAGACTGGATTGTAGTCTTTGACTCCAAGACGGCTCATCTCGAAGCAATGTCGCTTTGGAGACCGAACGCTGCCAAGGTTTCAATCCCCGGCTATGGGTTGAGTTTTGCAACTTTAGGTTGATATGCCGCCCGTGAGACTCACCGATCATGATCAAGCAGGTGAATTTCTGAACATGCGGTCAAGCCATGCAGCGTCTTATGATATCGTCTATTTGTAGTGGAAACTATGGTGGACCCAAACTTGAAACCATCGTCACGGTGGAGCAGAGGATCACATTATCGTGACAACCAAAGCCTGAGTTGTGCGCGCAGGACAATCTTTGGATATTTCTTGAAACCCAAAGGTATACACCTATGTTAATAAGATAGTAATGATGCGTTATAAGATACAATAGCGGTCGCTGGCCAGTGAGCCTATACCAGTCTATTTTGTCAGTTAGTTTGACGAGGATCCCAATACCTGTCAAAAACGAGGGCAAAATGATCAACGCTTCAATGGCGAATGAAGAGCAAAAAACAATCGATCTTTTGCTCATTGATAATCATAATTTACTAGTGGAGTTGTTAGCCAAATATCTTCCCAGAGTTGCTTTCAATGTCACCGTTACCACAAATCTGGAAGACGGATTGAAAGAAATCGCCTCACGTGGAGGGTTCGACGTGGTGCTTGTTGAAGTGTTGCTCGATAGCCCACTGACATTGAACGACATTACTGAGGTTGTAGAGGCCAATGCTGATGGTGGGGTTGTCCTGTTTTCCGACAATGCCACTAGAACGTTTTTAGATCAGAGCCTTGCGGTAGGCGTTATGGGCCTTATTCCAAAGTCTTTACCGCTGCGGGCCGTGAGCAGTTCAATCAACCTTGTGGCTGCGGGACAATGCTTTGTGCCAGCGGAGTATTTCATCAACGAAACTGACACGTCCATTTCAGATAAAATCGCTCTGAAGCCCGAGGAGCTTGACGTTCTTAAGAAGCTGGAAGAGGGCTATTCGAACAAGGAAATCACGAGGGCACTGGATATTTCGGAATCGACCGTCAAGATGCGGATCAGGTCTTTGACGCGAAAACTGAATGCCAAGAATCGCACACACGCCGTGATACTGGCCCGTCAGTTAGGCGTGCTATGATGTGTTATCTGCTGCGCCTAGATTTGCAGACGCTCTGCTTGTTGATCTCGGCCATGCGATCGCCGGGGGAGGGGGCGTTCGGCTTCTGAACCCGCTACGCACCCGGCACAGATGTGAGCTAAGCGATTGTAAATGCCTTGGCTTTTTCCCGGAAAACATCCTTTTTCATAGAAGGTCTGGCTTGGCGCTGCGCAGGTCATTCCAGAATCCCATGACGTTGAAAGGTGTTGGTATTCATTGAATACCGAGCCCTTTGGCGCCCATTGAGAGCCTGTGGCGCAAGAAAGATAGCCCTCTGGCGGGGGTATGCTTGGCCAGCGGAAAACGCCTAGCTGACCTGCCAATACAAAGGAAAGCCAGGGTCGAAAACGGTGACGGGGCCATCGCCGCTGACGATCTGGGTGGGATAGTCCACGGGCTGATCGGTTTTGGTCAGGGTCACGGTATCCTCGTTGACCGGCAGACCGTAAAAGCCGGGGCCGTTTCGAGATGTGAAGCCTTCCAATTGGTCCAGCGCTTTTTCCTCTTCAAACACATGGGCAAGGATCGACATGGTGTTGGTGGCGGTAAAGCAACCCGCACAGCCACAGCCGCTTTGCTTGTTGGCGTCGGTATGCGGGGCGCTGTCGGTGCCAAGGAAAAACCGGGTATCGCCGCTGGTCGCGGCGGCGCGCAGGGCAAGGCGATGCTCTTCGCGCTTGGCAACCGGAAGGCAGTAGTAATGCGGCTTGATCCCACCGACCAAAATATGGTTGCGGTTTATGATCAGGTGATGCGTTGTGATGGTGCCCGCCAGCCCGCTATCGGCGGATTTGACATACTCGATTCCGTCGCGTGTGGTGATATGCTCCAAGATCACGCGCAGGCCGGGTGTGGCGCGGCGGATCGGATCAAGCACACGGTCGATGAACACGGCCTCACGGTCGAAGATATCGATATCGGCATCTGTCACCTCGCCATGCACGCAAAGCGGACAGCCCACTTCGGCCATCGCGTCAAGCACGCCGCGCACCCGGTCGAAATCGCGCACACCGCTGGCCGAATTGGTGGTTGCGCCGGCAGGGTAGAGTTTGACCGCTGTGATCAGCCCTTCGGTATGGGCACGCACAACATCGGCCGGGTCGGTCTCTTCGGTCAGGTATAGCGTCATCAGCGGCCGGAAGCCGCTGCCCTCGGGCAGGGCGGACATGATCCGGTCGCGATAGGCGCGGGCATCATCCGATGTGACGACAGGCGGCACAAGGTTGGGCATGATGATCGCGCGGCCAAAATGGCGCGCGCTTTCGGGCAAAACAGCACGCAACATCGCGCCATCGCGCAGATGAAGGTGCCAATCGTCGGGGCGTTTAAGGGTAAATGTCTGGCTCATGCGATGGGTTTTACACAACTGCGCGATGCAGTGCCAGATAGGACAGACGCAAAAAGCGCGCCCCTTAAGCTGAGCGGCCCCGGTTAATCCACTTCGCGTTCGGGCATGGCCACGCCCTGCGCCTCGGCGGCCTCATAGGCTGCCCGCGCGGACCGGCGAAAGCGCGGCCCGGGCGTTCGACGCAGGATGCACTGACACCAAAGCGCCGTCAGCCGCAGGCGGTCTGTGTGTTCCAGTTTCGCCAATACCCGCTTGAGGTATGGCACATGGGTGCGCCGTTCGCGGAAAAGCTGCGCCAGCGCCAACCGGTCCAGCTTGTCAGCGCTTAACTGTGCAAGAATGCGCAGCAACACGCCCATGCTCATCAGGCTGTGTTCCAATTGATCGCCCAAATGACGCACGCGGAATTTGATGACATTGGGCCGGGTGAACAGCGCCGCATGCATGGCATCAAGTTCCATCTCGGGGTCATAGATCACAACGGCGCGTGTCGCGGCATCCAGCATGTCGGGCGCATAGCCATAGCGATCATCAAAAGCGGTGCGGCGCATATGGGGAAAACGATGATCCCATTCGGTCACACGCGGATCCAGCGTGGCTTGGGGCTGCAGCGCCAGCACCTTGGCCCCCGGTGCCGCCACCGAAAACGCGGCCGCCGCATAGCCACAGGCGCCCGCGCCGTAAAAAATCACCTGTTCGAACTCGTCAAAAAACCCGTCATCGGCCAGCCGATCAAAATAGCCGTAGACATGGCGATCGCGAAACCACGTATCGCCATTGGCCACGACGCACAGATGTGACCAGCCCAACGCCTTGACCATCGACCATCCCAGCGGGTGCGCCGGTTGCGATAGCCGGGCAATGCCGCGATGGGTTTCAAAAGTCACCAGAAGGATCGGTTTGTCTTCATAGAACACCGCCGCATGATCGGGGCCAAGGGCTTCGACATGACCGTCAGCTTCGACGATCTCGTCCGCCGCTTGCAACCACGCCGACCAGCCCATTCCGGTCAAAGGGGTTTTGAAACTCCGGGGGGTGTCCTGCATACTGCTTGATCCTCGTTATCTGCCGCTGGGTTGCGGTCCCGCGCACCTGACTTGTTGCGTGTAACCCGTAAAGGCGAACTTGGGCAAAAATTTGGAAAATCCAAGAGGTTTTTGTCCGTATTGCAATCGGTGCCCAATTCTGGCGCGGCTTGACGCGGCGGGCCTTGCTATGCACTTGTCACTGTCAAGGCGGCGGGAGGCGCGAATGAACAACAAACCAAAATCGATTGATGATGTGCAAACCATGCTGACCGGGCAGAACTATGTCTGCGACCGGGCGCTTGGCACGGTCGTGTTTCTGGCGCTGACGCTGGGCAGGCCGCTGTTTCTGGAAGGCGAGGCCGGTGTCGGCAAAACCGAAATCGCCAAGGCTTTGGCTGCGGGCCTGGGCCGCCGCCTGATCCGGCTGCAATGCTACGAGGGCCTGGATGCCGCCAGCGCCGTCTATGAATGGAATTTCGCCGAACAGATGATCGCCATCCGCACCGCCGAGGCGATGGGGTTTGAGGGCGCGGGCGCCGATCGCACTGCGCTCAAGGACGAACTCTTCACCCAAGACTACCTGATCGAACGCCCGCTATTGCAGGCCATGCGCCCACAACCGGGCGGCGCGCCGGTGCTGTTGATCGACGAGCTTGACCGCACAGACGAGCCGTTCGAGGCGTTCTTGCTGGAGGCGCTCAGCGATTTTCAGGTGACCATTCCCGAACTGGGCACCATTCACGCGCCCGAGCCCCCGATCGTGATCGTCACCTCCAACCGCACGCGCGAAGTGCACGACGCGCTCAAACGCCGCTGCCTGTATCACTGGGTGGACTATCCCAATTTCAACCGCGAGATCGACATCCTGCAAGCCCGCGCGCCTGAGGCGGCCAGCGCCCTGAGCCAAGAAGTGGTGGCCTTTGTCCAGAAACTGCGCACCGAGGATCTGTTCAAGAAACCCGGCGTCGCCGAAACCATCGACTGGGCCAAATGCCTGCTGGCGCTCGATGTGGTCGCGCTCAGCCCCGAGGTCATCGCCGACACCCTTGGCGCGATCTTGAAATATCAAGACGACATCCAGAAACTGCAAGGCTCCGAGGCGAAACGGATACTGGATGAGGCCCGCGCAAGTCTGGCACCGGCGTGATGCTTCATTGTTCCAAAAATACTCAAAAAAAGCGGTCGGGTCACGACAGGGCGCGGCTTGCCTGTCTTGTTACCGTCCGTCTTGATTGCGAAGATGCCTGAATATCCCGCGCTCGATCTGCCGGAAAATCCCCGGCTGACCCATAACATCACCCATTTTGCGCGGGCGTTGCGCCGGGCGGGTCTGCCCATCGGGCCGGGCCGGGTGATTGACGCGATCCGCGCGGTGCAGGCGGCGGGGTTCACCTCGAAAACTGATTTCTTCTACACGCTGCGCGCCTGTTTCGTGAACCGTCCCGAACACGCGTCGGTTTATGCGCAGATCTTTCGCCTCTACTGGCGCGATCCGCGCTACATGGAGCACATGATGTCGATGATGCTGCCCGCCATTCGTGGCGTGCAAGAGGATCGCGCGGCGCAATCGGCTGAAAAACGCGCCGCCGAGGCGTTGCTTGACGGTCAAACCCCCGAGGCGCCCACGCCAGAGGGCGACGAGGACACCGAGGAAACTGTGATCGAGATCGACGCTTCGGCCACCATGTCGATGGAGGAACGCCTGCGCACACTGGATTTTGAACAGATGTCCACGTCCGAGATCGCGCAGGCCAAGCGGATGCTGGCCCGGCTGCGGCTGCCGGTCAAACCTCTGAAATCGCGGCGCGGTCAGGCCAGCCTGCAAGGCGCGCGGATCGACGCGCGCCGCACCTTGCGCGCGGCGATGCGGCGGGGCGGTGAAATGCGTCAGGTGCATCTGCAAAAACCGCGTCCGCGCTGGCCCAATCTGGTGGTGCTTTGCGATATTTCCGGCTCGATGAGCCAATACAGCCGCATGGTGCTGCATTTTCTGCATGCGGTGGCCAATGAAAAGGGCGCGGGGTGGGCGCGTGTGCATGCCTTTACCTTCGGCACGCGGCTGACCAATATCACCCGCCACCTTGCCACCCGCGATGTGGATGCGGCGCTTGCGGCAGCGGGGCAGGAAGCGCAGGATTGGGAGGGCGGCACGCGCATTGGCGACTGCCTGCATGCGTTCAACCGCGACTGGTCGCGCCGGGTGATGGGGCAGGGCGCGGTGGTGCTGTTGATCACCGATGGTCTGGATCGCGGTGATGCGACCGCCTTGGAAAAAGAGGTCGAGCGTCTGCACCTAAGTGCGCGTCGGCTGATCTGGCTCAATCCGCTGTTACGGTGGGAGGGCTTTGCGCCGCGCGCAAGTGGTATCCGCGCGATGCTGCCGCATGTCGATGCGTTCCGCGCGGGCCATTCCATCGCCACGCTGGAAGAATTGGCCGAGGCGATTTCACGCGCGGATGATACCGGCGAAAAGGCAAGGCTGATGCAGCTTTTGGACAGCGCGGCTTGATCGTTTCGGACTGACGGCGCCACGATCAGTCATTGCAATCCCGCCCGCTTTGTTATATTCAATATCCAGAATGTAATATCTGGAAGGAAAACCAAAATGGTCCTCAACTGGAAAGCCGGTGGGGTGGTTCTGGGGCTCGTATTCTTTATGGCGGTGCTGCTGGTCAAGCCGATTGGCGTGTCCACGCAGTTCGTTATTCTGGATGCGATCATCGGCAATGTGGCCGTGCCTGATCTGATCACCCAAACCGATGACGGCTACACCTCGTCCAACGCCTATTTGGCGAAATCAGACGGCAAATATGCCGCCAATGCCGCCAACCCGCTGAACTACAGCTTTGTCTTTGTTCTGGCGATGGCGCTTGGCGCGTTCCTGTCAGCCATGGCGCGCGGCGGGATCGGCGCGGATGAACGCAAACTGCCTGCGATCTGGTATGCCAATTATGGCGACACGCCGATCAAGCGGTACACTGTCGCCTTCCTTGGCGGCTTTATCGTGCTGTATGGCGCGCGTCTGGCCGGGGGCTGCACTTCGGGGCATATGATGTCGGGCATGATGCAGACCGCTGTGTCGGGCTATATCTTTGCCGCAGGCGCCTTTGCTGCCGCCGTTCCGGTGGCCATCATGATGTACAAGCGGGAGGGTTAATCCATGACATCCATTATCCTAGCTGTCGTGATCGGTGCCGCTTTCGGTGCGGTGCTGGATCGG
>DATFJQ010000118.1:0-2520 GCA_035269125.1 Roseovarius sp. | reverse complement strand
CCGCGGCCCGTCGCCCAACAACGCGCGCACATCGTCCCACGCGCCATCCTCCAACTGACGGCCCTTCGGCGTATGACGGCCCTTGCCCTTGCCAGACTTCCACACGCCCTCACGCTCGTCCAATGCCATCTGACTGTCTCCTGATCCGGGTTGCTTGCCCCGGATACCCCGCTGCGTGCCAGGCCGACTGATCAAAAACGACACCTGTGCCGCTGTAAGCGTTCGCAGCGTGGCGAATTCACCCGCAATGTTTCCGATCGTATCACATCAGAGCCAACGGGCGATGGCATTGCGTCACATGAAACCTGTAGCGGGCTGCAATTCGCTCTGGCACAGTGGTGCCATGAAACGGATCGTCATTTCCTTGGGCCTTATCTTGTCAGCCCCGGCGCTATACGCCCAAGACACGATGGGCGCCGCCGCGTTTGATGCCTACACGCAGGGCAAAACCTTTTACTACGGCGCACAAGGCACGGCCTATGGGGCCGAAGAATACCTGCCCAACCAGCGCGTGAAATGGTCTTTTCTGGATGGCGAATGTCAGGAAGGATATTGGTACGAAGACGACGGGCTGATCTGTTTCGTCTACGATCACCGCCCCGATCCGCAATGCTGGAGCTTTTTCAAAACCGCAGGCGGGCTGGTGGCCCGATTCCTGACGGCCACAAGCGAAACCGAGCTGTATGAGGTCGAACAAAGCGATGCGCCGCTGGAATGCAAGGGTCCGCGCATCGGGGTTTAAGTTTCACTTATGCCACCTGAAATACCACCTTATCCACATCGCACCCGCAGTCCTTAGATAAATCCAACCTACCGCCGGACTTAAAACAAACTGCCCTGATCCGGTGGATCTGATTTGGGCGCGGCGGGTTTGCGCGCAGGTTTCGCGGCTTGCGGTTGACCGCCCTGTCCGTGCGACAAGTCCAGACGCCCATCTGCAAACTCGATCTCCAAGTCCCGCGCTTTGGCCGCTGACTTTTTGGTGGTCACGACCTCGCCGTCGCCGCGCACCACTGCGTAGCCACGTTGCAACGTCGCCTTGTAGCCCAATGTCTCGCGCAAACGGTCCAGCCCATCGATTCGGTCACGCCATGCTTTGGTTTGCCGATCCGCAGCGTCGAACAAGCGGCGGCTGATCTGGTCAAGCTGCTGTTGCTTTTGGCCGATATCACGTTGGATGGGCCGCACGCTCAGGCGATCCGTGCGGCGCTCCAACGCCTCGCGCTTGGCGGTCACGCCGCGCAGCAGAGCCGGATCAAGCCGTGCCCCCCATGACACCAGCCAATCGCGCCGACCGTCCAGCCGAGAGCGCAGCGTTCCGGGCCGCAACGCGCCTGACGTTTCGTACAACCGGACGCGGCGGGCCTGAACCGTGCGGGTCAACGCCGCCGGCAGACGGTCTGACCATGCATCAAGCCGCTGACGGGGACCGTCCAACAACCGATCAGGCCGGGGCAATGCACGGGCCAAATCGCGCAACCGTTGCCCCCGGGCGCTGACACCCGAGGTCAGCGCATGGGTCAGCCGTGACTCTTGATTGTCCAACCACGCCAACAAATCCAGCCGCACCGGCACCGCCAATTCGGCCGCCGCCGTCGGGGTGGGCGCGCGCTGATCAGCGGCAAAATCAATCAGGGTCGTATCCGTTTCGTGGCCCACGGCGGATATCAGCGGGATGTCACTGGCCGCCGCTGCGCGCACCACTGACTCCTCGTTAAAGCCCCACAGGTCTTCGATACTGCCGCCGCCGCGCGCCACAATCAGCAGATCCGGGCGCGGCAGCGCGCCACCGGGCGTCAGCCGGTTGAACCCTTCAATGGCGCGGGTCACCTCGGGGGCACATTTTTCGCCCTGCACCGCCACCGGCCAGATCAGCACCTTACGCGGAAAACGATCACGCAGACGATGCAGAATATCGCGAATCACAGCCCCCGAAGGGGATGTGACCACCCCGATCACGTCAGGCAAAAACGGCAAGGGGCGCTTGCGCTCAGGCGCGAACAGGCCTTCCGAGGCCAGTTGTGCCTTGCGTTTTTCCAGCATCGCCATCAACGCGCCCATGCCCGCCGGTTTGAGATCTTCGATCACAATCTGATAGCGGGATTGCCCCGGAAAGGTGGTCAGGCGGCCCGTCGCGACCACTTCCATGCCCTCTTCGGGCTGCACCGAAAGGCGCGCGGCCACACCTTTCCAGATCACCCCGGCCAGAACCGCGCGGTCATCCTTTAGGTCCATATATACATGCCCCGAGCGTGGGCGGCTGACACGCCCCACCTCGCCCTTTACCCGGACATGGGCGAATTCGCCTTCGACCACCCGTTTCACTGCGCCCGAAATTTCGGAAACCGAAAATTCGGGGGCGTTTTCGCCCTCGATGGGGTCATCAATCAGATCGGACATGCCTGCGCCTTGTGTCTGCCTGCGCCCCACCTTAGAACGCCTGTCAGGCAAGGCCAAGCAGGAGAGTGGCGGCATGAATATCCTGATCCTAGGGGGCGGCGGGCGCGAACACAGCATCGC
>DATFJQ010000117.1:0-13268 GCA_035269125.1 Roseovarius sp. | reverse complement strand
GCCGAGGCCCGCGCCGCCAGTATTCTAAAGGGGTTGGGCTTTACCAATGCCGAACAGGCGCAACCCTGTAGCGCGTTCTCGGGCGGCTGGCGGATGCGTGTGGCGCTGGCCGCCGTCCTGTTCGCGCAGCCCGATCTGCTGTTGCTGGACGAACCGACCAACTATCTTGATCTTGAAGGTGCGCTTTGGCTGGAAAGCTATCTGGCGCGCTACCCCCACACCGTTCTGGTCATCAGCCACGACCGCGGGCTTCTCAATCGCGCTGTGGGGTCCATCCTGCATCTCGAAGATCGCAAGCTGACGCTTTACCAAGGTGGCTACGACACCTTCGCCAAGACCCGCGCCGCGCGTCTGGCCGCCGCCGAATCCGAGGCACAAAAGCAAGAAGCCCGCCGCGCACATCTGCAATCCTATGTGGATCGGTTCCGCTACAAGGCCGACAAGGCGAAACAGGCGCAGGCCCGCATCAAGGCCTTGGCCCGGATGGAGCCGATCACCCGCCCGCAAGAGGCGGCGTTGCGCAAGTTTTCGTTTCCAGAACCCGAGGAGCTGTCGCCGCCGATTGTGAGGCTTGAAAATGCCTCGGTCGGATATGACGGCCACCCGGTTCTGTCGCGGCTTGATCTGCGCATTGATCAGGATGATCGGATCGCACTATTGGGCCGAAACGGCGAAGGAAAGTCTACACTTTCCAAGCTATTGTCAGGCAAACTTGATGTGATGGACGGACGTGTTCATACCTCGTCGAAACTGCGCGTGGGTTATTTCGCGCAACATCAGGTCGAAGAACTGCATCTGGATGAAAACCCGATCGACCATATTCGCCGCCTGCGCCCTGATGAGGCGCCTGCGAAACTGCGCGCGCGGCTTGGCGGATTTGGAATCGGCGCCGAGCAGGCCGATACGTTGGTCGGCAAACTGTCGGGCGGGCAAAAGGCCCGGCTGTCGCTGATGCTGGCCACGATTGATGCGCCACATATGCTGATCCTTGACGAGCCGACGAACCATTTGGATATCGAAAGCCGCGAGGCGCTTGTCGAGGCACTGACCGCCTATTCCGGCGCGGTGATCCTTGTCAGCCATGACATGCACCTGCTTAGCCTCGTGGCCGACCGGCTTTGGCTGGTCAAGGATGGTCGTGTCGGGCCCTATGACGGCGATCTGGAAAGCTACCGCACCTTGTTGTTGGCCGGTGACAAGCCCGTCAAATCCAAACCCGCCGCAAAGCCCGCCAAGCCCAAGCGCCCACCGCGCGATACCATTCTAGCGCTTCGAAATGACGTGAAGAAATGCGAACAACGCGTTGATAAGTTAAACGAAATGCGCGAACGCGTTGCCGCAAAACTGGCCGATCCGGCAGTCTACGAAGACACCTATGGTGTCGCCGAATGGCAAAAGAAGTTCGCGGAAATCGAAGACGGTCTGGCCCGAGCCGAAACCCTGTGGATGTCGGCACTGGAGCGCTTGGAAAATGCGGGCGGCTGACGCAGCGGGGCTTGCGCCTTGGTGCGTGGCCGCCTACCCCTGAGCTAACCCCCAACGGTCGGAGCCGGGAATGGACGTCAGTTTTCTGATCACCGCGTTTGTCACGCTGTTTGTCATCATAGATCCAATCGGGATGACGCCCTTGTTCGTGGCCCTCACCCAAGGCATGAGCAGCGCCAAGCGCCGGGCGATTGCCTTGCGCGCCTGTATCACCTCGGTCTTACTTTTGATCGTGTTCGCCGGGTTTGGTGAGGCGGTGCTTGGCTTTATCGGCATTTCAATGCCCGCCTTTCGCATCGCCGGAGGGATCCTACTGTTCCTGACCGCGTTGGACATGCTATTTGAACGCCGCAGCAAACGCCGCAAAGATCAGGCTAACGAGGCCGAAGAGGAAGATGACCATGACGATCCGTCGATCTTTCCTCTGTCCATTCCGCTGATCGCGGGGCCCGGCTCGATCACGTCGGTGATCCTGTTGGCAGGGCAAAAGCCCGGCCTTGAAGGCGTGGTATGGGTCAGCGGTGTGATGCTGGTTGTGGTGTTGATCGTGTTTGTGCTGTTTCTGATGGCGGGAATTTTGGAGCGCGCGCTTGGTCGCACGGGCATCAACGTGGTTACGCGGCTTTTGGGGATGCTGCTGGCCGCTTTGGCGGTGCAATTCGTGCTGGATGGCCTGCGCGGCTTTGGCTTGGCCGGGTGATCTTTCCAATCCACGTTCGGCCCCCTATATCCAAACCATGGAAAATTTCGACACCGCCCGCCTGCTTTATCTTGTGCTTCTCGGAGGCGCGGTTTTGCTGTGGTTTTTCGCGCAAAACCGGGCCTCGCTTGGCAAGGTAACGCAACAGGCCTTGGTGTGGGGGCTGATCTTTGTCGGTGTCATCGCGGCGGTCGGTCTGTGGGGGGATATCCGGCAAACCGTTCAGCCCACGCAAACCGTGCTGGCCCAAGGTGACCGGATCGAACTTCCGCGTGCGCCCGATGGGCATTACTACCTGACCGCGCAGGTCAATGGCACGCCTGTGCGCTTCGTGGTCGACACCGGGGCCACCCAGATCGTGCTGAGCCAAGATGATGCGCGCGCGGCCGGTCTGGAGCTTTCCAACTTGATTTATGCAGGCCGCGCCTTCACCGCGAACGGAACGGTGCGCACCGCCCCCGTGCGTCTTGACCAAATCGCCATCGGGCCGATCGCAGATCATGACGTTCGTGCCGTCGTCAACGAAGGGAAGATGGATCAATCGCTGTTGGGGATGGACTACCTGCAACGATTCTCCAGCGTGGAAATCCGCAACGGAACATTGTCCCTGACGCGCTAGCGCATTGTCTTGAAACACATATTTTAGCGCATGCAAGAAAACCTGCGGCGGGTGCCAGCCCTTTGCAACAAATGATGCAGCGCGGAGCTGAGAGCCGTTCAGGGTAACGCGATGACAAAGATCCAGCTTCCGAAGATTTCTTCGATAGTTGGATGAGATGAAGGTCGGCGTGCGAGACTGTGCTGTCGGTCCTTCGATGCCCCGCTCGGAATCAAGGCCGAAGGCCGCCGAGCATCGCCTGACCGTCCCGCGGTCTGGCGATTTGGCGGGGCTTGGTGCGCGGCCTGACTGAAGTAATGACTTGGCAAGCATAAAGCTCTGCCCCTCGCAGGTCGGATCGCCAGCCCACGGTCAGGCGATGCGCGGCTCGTTCCAATGGTAGATTGGGACTCCAGCGGTCATTACTCTTCGAGCCCACTGCCTGTTCTCAGTTGTATCATTTACTGCAAGGGGCTGGCGGGTTACGCCTCGGCCTTTTTTTCCCACCGGCCCGACGCCTCGGACCAATATTGCGCGGCGCAGCCTTCGGCGGTTAGCGATTTCCACTGGCCGCGCGCGGCCTGCACCTGCATATCGTCATTCCCGTCAAACAACACGCAAACCCGCTCAAGCTGTTTGACCTCATCGGCACCGACCCCGGCCCCGTCCATGGTCATTAGGCAAGCCGCGCCGTTGAGTAAATCGGATGCGGTTGTCAACAACACGGGTTGATCCGCATCATGCGCCCCCCCCGCCAGACCATGCGGCAGAAATCCGTCCTCTGGCCCTTGCCACAGCTTTTCGTCCAGCCACGCCATGCGCCCCGGATCTACGCCACGTATGGCCACGCGCCAACCCGCCTGCAGCGACTTGCCCACCAGCATGGGCAATGTCACTTCAAGCGGGTGGCGTGTCAGGTGATAGAAATAGGCCGCGCCCATCACTCGGTCTCGAAACGCTCGGCCACCAGACGATCAAGGGCCATCACGCCCCACCCCGAGGCGCCTTTGGGGGCATATGTCGTCGCCGATTTGACACGCGCCACCCCCGCGATGTCCAAGTGTATCCATGGCACACCGTCCTGCACGAAACGTTGCAGAAACTGCGCTGCGGTGATCGACCCTGCTGGTCGCCCGCCGACGTTTTTCATATCGGCGATGTCAGATTTCAGCATATCGTCATAGGCCTGTGCCAACGGCATCCGCCACGCGCCTTCGCCTTCGGTTTCGGCAGCTTTCAAGAACCCCGCGCAGAACGCATCGTCATTGGCGAAAACGCCCGCCTTTTCATGGCCCAACCCGATGATAATCGCCCCGGTCAGAGTGGCCAGATCGACAATCGCTGCCGGTTTGTAGGTTTCCTGAGCATACCAAAGCACATCGGCCAGCACCATACGCCCTTCGGCATCGGTGTTGATCACCTCGATCATGTCGCCCTTCATCGAGGTCACCACATCGCCCGGACGGGTGGCGCGGTCAGAGGGCATGTTTTCAACCAGCCCGACCAAACCCACCACATTGGCCTTGGCCTTGCGCCGCGCCAGCGCGTGCAGCGTGCCGCAGACAACACCCGCGCCCCCCATGTCCATTGTCATGTCTTCCATGCCGGCGGCGGGCTTGAGGCTGATACCGCCCGTGTCAAACACCACGCCTTTCCCGACCAGCGCCAAGGGGGCCGCATCCTTGGCGCCGCCCTGCCATTCCATAACGGCCAGTTTCGAGGGGCTGGCGCTGCCATGGCCCACCGACAAAAGCGCACCCATACCAAGGGCTTGCATGTCATCTTCGTCCAGAACGGTGATTTTAAGCCCCAGCTCGTCCATGCCTTCGATGCGCTTGGCAAATTCGGTGGTGGTCAGGTAATTCGCCGGCTCGCTGATCAAATCGCGGGTCAAAAACACGCCTTCGGCAATCCCTGCCATCGGCGCAAACGTCGCCTCGGCGGCTTTGGGGTCAGATACCATCACCTGCACGTCGCCGCTCGCGTTGGTCTTTGAGGATTTGCGATCCGTGAACTCATAGCTCCGCAGCGCGATCCCAAAGGCCAGTTCGGCAGGCCGCTTGACCTGACCCGCCAATACCAAAATCGCAGCGCCCTGTGCGGCTTTGGCAATTTCGACACCAGCCTTTCGGGCCTCCAACGCATTTGCATTGCGTTCAAGGCACAGCACATCGACCGCATTGGCCTCCATCCCGGCGGGCCACGCCATCGTTTTGATCTGGCCGGGTTTGACCTTGGCCCAATCGTCACTGTCCACAAAGCGTTTCAACGCACCCTTGCACAGCCGGTTGACCCGACGCGCCGCTGTATCCAACTTGCCATCCGGGGTGACGATCACCACCACGCGCCCCGCCATCTGGGCGATATCTTCGATATGGGTTTCAAGAAAACGGACGGCGACGGGCGTTGTCATTTGGCTGCTCCTTCATATGCTTCATGCCGAGTCCTAGCGCGACACCGCCGACTTGACCAGTTAGCAGTTTTCCCCCGCGATCAATTCCGATAAGTTGCGCGTCAAGACTGCTGCCTTGGGGGATAATGCGTGACCAAATTCGACAGATACATGCTGTCGCAATTCATGGTTTTGTTCGGTTTCTTTGCGCTTGTGCTGGTGTCCATTTTTTGGATCAACAAGGCCGTGCGCATGTTCGACCGGCTGATCGGGGATGGCCAGACCGCTTGGATTTTTCTTGAGTTCACCGCGCTGACCTTGCCCGCCGTCATTGGCGTGGTTCTGCCAATCGCAGCCTTTGCCGCATCAGTTTATGTCACCAACCGTCTGAGCACCGAAAGTGAGTTGACCGTGATGCAGGCCACCGGCTATTCGCCGTGGCGGCTGATCCGCCCGGCGCTGATTTTCGGGCTGATCGTCGGCGCGATGATGTCACTTCTAACCCATCTTTTGATTCCGTCCAGCCAAAGCCAGCTTAATTTGCGGCAGGTGGAAATCAGTCAGAACGTGACCGCCAAATTACTGACCGAGGGCGAGTTTCTGCACCCCTCGCCGGGCGTGACCTTCTATATTCGCGAAATCACGCCCGAGGGCGAGCTGCGCGATGTCTTCATGTCGGACAGGCGCAGCCGTGAAAGCCCCGTGACCTACACATCAAAACGGGCCTATCTGGTGCAGGAAGGCGGCGGCACACGTTTGGTGATGCTGGATGGTTTATCCCAAAACGTGCTACGCGACGGAAATCGGCTTTTTACAACGCATTTTGGTGACTTTTCCTATGACATCAGCCGCATGCTGGTTGGCAGCCGGTTCAATCTCGACACCGTCGCCTATGCCCACACCCATGACTTGATCGCCAACCCCGACGCCGTGGCCGAGCGCACAGGCGCCTCGGATGGCGAAATCACGTTCGAGTTGCACAACAGGTTCGCGCAGGCGCTGATGTGCGTCATGGCGTCGGTGATCGGCTTTGCCACATTGATGATCGGGGCCTACAGCCGCTTTGGGGTGTGGCGACAAATCGTGGTTGCGTTCTTTCTTTTGGTCGGCGTCAAACTGATCGAAGGGGCTGTGTCGGGCAGTGTTCTGGGCAATGCGATGTTGTGGCCCATGATGTATCTGCCCGCCATGATCGGCGCGTTTT
Source organism: Roseovarius sp. (assembly GCA_035269125.1). Lineage (GTDB taxonomy): Bacteria > Pseudomonadota > Alphaproteobacteria > Rhodobacterales > Rhodobacteraceae > Roseovarius. The sequence continues at coordinate 6,889 of DATFJQ010000117.1, read as the reverse complement.
TGACCGTTGGGATGCTTTACACATCGGCCAATCCAAGCCTTTGGCGGCTATGGCGCACACGCAAATCACAGGCCCCGAAACCGGAGGGCGCGGCATGATTTTGCACCTCTATTTCGCGCGCCGTTTTTTCTGGACATTCGCAGGGGTGTTCGGCGTGTTTTTCGTGCTGCTTGCCCTGATTGATCTGATCAAGGAATTGCAGGACTTTCCGGATCTTCCGTTTGGCGACATCCTCGAAATGGTTTTGTTGAACGCGCCGATGGCCAATTACGAAATCCTGCCTCTGGTCGTCATCCTGAGCAGTGTCGCTTTGTTCGTGCGACTGGCGCGCAGTTCTGAATTGGTGGTTGTCCGGGCTTCGGGGCGGTCGGCGCTACGCGCGCTATTCGCGCCGGTTACCGTCGCCGCCATGATCGGGGTTTTCGCTGTCACATTATTCAATCCAATCGTTGCGGCCTCGTCCAAGCGGTATAACGATCTGGTCAGTTCGCATATGGGTGGGGGGCTGACCGTTCTGGCCATAGCCATCGAGGGGCTGTGGCTGCGCCAAGGCAGTGAAGACGGGCAAACCGTCATTTACGCCGAACGCGCAAGTTCGGATTTCAGCGTGCTTTATAACACGACATTCCTGTCCTTTTCCCCCTCGGGCGACCCGATCAGCCGCATCAATGCCGAGCAGGCAATATTGGCAAAAGGCCAGTGGCAGCTGCAAAACGCAAAGCAATGGGACTTGTCGGGCACCGATAATCCAGAAGCCACGGCAACCGCTCAAAGCGCCCTGACCTTGCCGTCGGAATTGACGCAAGATCGGATCGCCGACAGCTTTGGCAAGCCGGAATATGTCTCGCTCTGGAACTTGCCAAGCTTTATCGCGCAGCTTGAAAAATCCGGATTTTCGGCGCGCCGATATGCCGTCTGGTTTCAGATGGAATTGGCCAGACCGTTGTTTCTGACCGCTCTGGTGATGGTTGCTGCCGGCTTTACGATGCGGCACACGCGGCTTGGCAACACCGGCGTCTCTGTCTTGATCGCGGTCATGTTGGGCTTTGGATTGCATTACATACGCAATTTCGCCCAAATACTAGGAGAGAACGGGCAGATTCCCGTGATGCTTGCGGCGTGGGCGCCGGCTGTTGCGTCGTTCTTGCTGGCGCTTGGGCTGTTATTGCATAAGGAGGAAGGATGACGCGTCTATTTGTTCTTCTTCTGAGTTCCGCGCTTGTCGCGCCGGTGATTGCGCCGGTCAACGCCACGGCGCAAAGCGCCGCCCCGCAATCCACAAACACCGCCGCCACTGCAGAACAGCAGCCAGCCATTCTTGTCGCCGATGACGTGCAAATCACCGCCGATGACAAATTGGTGGCCCGCGGCAATGTCGAAGCGATGTTCGAAGGCCGCCGCCTCAGGGCGCGCAGCATCACCTATGACAGCAAGTCCGAAAAACTGTCGATCGAAGGTCCAATGACCCTGCAGGACGGCGAGACGACCGTGATCCTTGCCGATCAGGCCGAACTTGACCGGGGCATGGCCAACGGGCTTTTGACCGGCGCGCGCATCGTCATGGACACCCAAGTGCAACTTGCGGCGAATGCCATGGCACGAATCGACGGGCGCTACTCGCAACTCTACAAGGTGGCGGTCACCTCTTGCCGGGTCTGTGAAACCGGGCAGCCACCGCTTTGGCAAATCCGGGCCCGCCGCGTTGTCCACGATCAGGAAGAACGGCAACTTTACTTCGATGACGCCCAATTGCGCGTTCTGGACATTCCGATCGTCTATCTGCCGCGCCTGCGCCTGCCCGATCCAACCCTAGAACGCGCGACCGGGTTCCTGATCCCGTCATTTTACAACTCGTCCCTTTTGGGCAGCGGGGTCAAGGTGCCCTACTTCGTTCGCTTGGGCGATCACCGCGACCTGACGCTGACACCCTTTGTCACCAATGAAACCCGCACTCTGGAACTGCGCTATCGCCAGGCTTTCGTGAATGGTGACCTGACGATTAACGGGGCACTCAGCAATGATGATCTGGGGGTTTCGTCCACGCGCGGATATCTTTTTGCCGTAGGGGAATTTGACCTCAAGAACGATTTCAAACTGAGCTTTGATATCGAATACACCAGCGATGACACTTATCTGCTGGGATATGGCTATTCGGGGAAAGACCGTCTCGACAGTGAAATCGCGATCGAACGCGCCCGGCGCGACGAATACATGCGCGGCGCAATCACCACATTCGATTCGCTGCGCCCCGGTGAAAGCAACTCGACCTTACCGACACTTGCCGGCAATTTCGACTACGAGCGCCGCCTGCATCCAGCGCGTCTGGCGGGCGAAATTCGCTTGGGCGCGTCACTGCACGGGCATCGCCGCACTTCGGATTTGCGCACCGATGGCACGGATTTCGACCCTTGGGCGGACGGGCGCGATGTCGCGCGCTTGACCGTCAGCGCAGATTATATACGCAGTTGGACATTGCCTGCCGGGGTTTTGGCCCGGTTTCAGACCGGTGTCGCCGCAGACGCCTTTCGCGTGGTCCAAGGTGGCGGTCTAAGCGCCTCTCGCGCGACAGAACTCACGCCAAGCGCGTCGGTCCGGCTTCGCTGGCCATGGCTCAAGGCCACGCCGGGCGGGGCGACCCATGTGATCGAACCGGTTTTGCAAATGTCATGGGTGGGCGGGTCAAACCCGGATCTTCCCAATGACGAAAGCACCCTGATCGAGTTCGACGAAGGCAACTTGTTCTCCATGTCGCGTTTCACAGCGCCGGATCGGCGCGAACGTGGCTTGAGCGGCGCCTATGGCATTCGCTGGACGCGCTACGATCCAAATGGCTGGGAAAGCACGCTGGCGTTTGGTCAAGTCGTGCGGGAAACCCCCGAAATCGAATTTAACGGCCTTGATAGTTTCACTGACAGTTCTGGCCTACGTGACAAATTTTCCGACGTTATGATCGCCGGGCAATTGAAAATGTTTGATGGATTGACTTTGACAGGCCGCGGCCTGTTCGACGATGGCCTCAGCACCACCAAGGCCGAGGCACGCGCCAGTTGGCAAAACGATCGCACCAATCTGGCCGCGACCTACATATGGCTACGCTCGGATCCCCGTGAAAACCGTATCGGGGACATTTCGGAATGGTCGATTGACGGCAGTTACCGCTTTTCAAGGCATTGGACCGGCAGCGCGCAATGGCGCTATGATGTCGCCCGCGACAACAAGGTTTATGCAGGGGTTGGGATGACCTACACAAATGAATGTGTGGAAATCGCGCTTAAGGCCTCGCGTCGCTTCACCACTTCTACTATCCTCACCCCATCGACCGATATCAGCCTGACCGTTGGTTTGCGCGGCTTCACCGCCAAGGCCGACGATCAAAGCTATGTCCGCACATGCAAGAACTAGGCAATATGAGACACAGAATGCGCAAATTCCTGGCCGCAATCGCCCTTCCCGCCGCACTGGCAACCGTGACGGCCATCTCGGGGTCCGGTCCCGTTTGGGCACAAAATATGTTTGCGCCCGCGATCAAGGTCAACGACCAAGTGATCACCGGGTTCGAACTTCAGCAGCGCGCCCGCATGCTGACCTTGTTCAACGCCCCCGGCGATCCGCAGAAATTGGCGCGCGAACAGTTGATTGAGGATCGCTTGAAACTGGATGCGGCGCAAATGATTGGCGTGGTGCTGGAAGAGGCGGACGTTTTGGCCGGGATGGAAGAATTCGCAGGCCGCGCCGACATGACCGCCGAAGAATTCACCCGCTCCCTTGAAGGGGCTGGCGTGGCAGAACAAAGTTTTCAGGATTTCGTCAGCGCAGGCCTTGCATGGCGCGAAGTCGTGGGCGCGCGCTTTGCCCCGCGCGTGTCGGTCAACGAAACCGATATTGAACGCGCGCGTGCCGCCCTTGGCGGTGGCAGCGGCGGTGTCCGCGTCCTGTTGTCGGAATTAATCATGCCGCTGCAACCGGGGCAGGAACAAGCCATCCAAGACCGCGCCACGCGTATTTCCGACTTGGACAGCGTGGCGGCATTTTCAGCGCAGGCGCGTCAGTATTCCGCCGCGCCATCTGCGGCGCGCGGCGGGCGAATGGACTGGATGCCGATCACCAACCTGCCGCCGCAACTGCGCCCGATCATTCTGGGCCTTGGGCCGGGCGAAGTCAGTGATCCGCTGCCGATTCCCAATGCGATCGCGCTGTTCCAACTGCGTGACATCGAAGAAACCGATGCGCCAGATCCCGAATATGCGGCCATAGAATACGCCGCATATTACATTCCCGGTGGACGCTCGGACCAGACACTGGCCCGCGCTGAGCAGGTCAAAAACAACACCGATGTTTGTGACGATCTCTATGGGGTTGCCAAGGGTCAGCCGCCCGAGGTTTTGGAGCGTGGGTCGCGCGCGCCTGATGACATCCCGCAGGACATTGCCATTGAACTGGCCAAGCTGGACGCGGGTGAGGTGTCAACGGCGCTGACACGCGCAAACGGGCAGACGCTGGTGTTTTTGATGCTCTGTGGCCGCACACCCGAGATCGAAGGCGAAGGGCCGTCGAACGAACAGCTTGGGGTCATGATCCGCAATCAACGCATTGATTCCTTCGCAGCCGGCTATCTGGAACAGTTGCGTGCCGAAGCCCGGATCGTCGATCTGGAATGACCGCTCCCGTCGTGCTGAGTTGTGGCGAACCGGCGGGTATCGGCCCCGAACTGGCCGCAGCCGCGTGGGACGCACTCCGTGAGACCTTGCCGTTCGTTCTGATCGGTGACCCTGCACATCTGCCCGTGCAAACCCCGCTGGCCCTGATTGATGACCTGTCACAAGCACAAAATGCGGCGCGCACGGCACTGCCGGTTTTGCCGCATGAATTCTCCGGCCCGCTGACGCAAGGCACGCCAAACCCAGATCACGCCCAAGGGGTGATCGACGTGATCGCGCGCGGTGTTGATCTGGTACGCTCGGGCGATGCCTCGGCGCTGTGCACGGCCCCTATCCACAAAAAAGCCCTGCAAGACGGGGCGCATTTTGCATATCCCGGCCACACTGAATATCTGGCAGCCCTCGCCGGGGTCGAAAGCGTGGTGATGATGTTGGCCAGCCCGGCCTTGCGCGTGGTTCCCGCCACCATCCACATCCCGCTGGCGCAGGTGCCCGACGCGCTGACCCCGTCGCTCTTGCGCGAAACCCTTCTTATCACGCACAGCGCGCTGATCCGCGATTTCGGTTTGGCCGCACCCCGGATCGCGGTGGCAGGTCTGAACCCACATGCCGGCGAAGGCGGTGCCATGGGGCACGAGGAAATCGAGGTGATTGAACCCGTGTTACACGAGCTGCGCGCCCAAGGGCTGGATCTGCGCGGCCCGATGTCCGCAGACACCATGTTTCACGACCGCGCGCGCGCGACTTACGACGCTGCTGTGTGCATGTATCACGATCAGGCGCTGATCCCGATCAAAACGCTGGATTTTGACCGTGGGGTGAATGTCACGCTTGGTCTGCCGTTTATCCGCACCTCGCCCGATCATGGCACCGCGCTGGATATCGCCGGGCAAGGCCGCGCCAATCCCAGTTCGATGATCGAGGCCCTCAAAATGGCGTATACAATGGCACAGGCACGGACCCCCGAAGCATGAGCGCAATCGACACCCTGCCGCCGCTGCGTGAGGTCATCGCCACGCATGGACTTTCGGCACGTAAATCCTTGGGGCAGAACTTTCTTCTTGATCTCAACCTGACCGCCAAAATCGCCCGACAAGCCGGTGATCTGGCAGGCGCGGATGTGCTTGAAATCGGCCCCGGCCCCGGCGGTTTGACACGCGGATTGCTGGCCGAAGGCGCCCGGCGCGTTCTGGCGGTCGAAAAAGACACGCGCTGCCTGCCCGCTCTTGAGGAAATCGCCCAAGCCTATCCCGGCCGCCTTACAGTGCTGAATGACGACGCACTTGCGATAGATCCGCTGTCGCATTTGACCCCACCGATCAAAATCGTGGCCAACCTGCCCTACAATGTCGGCACCGAGCTATTGATCCGCTGGCTGACCCCCGCCCAATGGCCCCCGGTCTGGGACAGCCTGACCCTGATGTTCCAACGCGAAGTGGCCGAAAGGATCGTCGCGCGCCCCGGCTCCAAGGCCTATGGGCGGCTGGCCTTGTTGGCGCAGTGGCGATGCGAGGCACAGATCGTGATGCATTTGCCGCCTTCGGCCTTTACGCCACCACCCAAAGTGTCCAGTGCGGTAGTGCATGTCACCGCCCTGCCCGCGCCACGTTATCCCGCCGATCCGGCCATGTTGGAACGTGTGGTCGCACAGGCATTCAACCAACGCCGCAAGATGCTGCGCTCCGCGCTCAAAGGCTTGGCGCCGGATATTGAAAAACACCTGATTGCTGCTGGCATCACACCCACCGACCGCGCGGAAACCATTGGACTGGAACAATTTTGCGCCCTTGCCCGAAGTCTGAAATACGCACGGTGAAACCAGCCCATGCGTGTCCCCGCACCGGTGCTGGTGGCGCTCTGGCAAATACCAACGCCAGCCCACAGGAAAATTCGAAACAGGATTTCATATTGGGGGTAAATGGCGGAGAGACAGGGATTCTCAATTAGAAATTAAAAATACACAAAAACAATTACTTAAAGAATGCCTAGGTTCGATGTTAGGTTCCTAATTAGGTTCTATTGCGCTATCTTATGAAGGCCTTATTATCGCTTTTTATGACCAGACTCGCCAGCATCAGCAACAACCATCTGGGCCTACAGTGTGGCCTATGTGGGCATAACTCACTTTTGGCTGTTCAACTGTTGATCGACAGGCTTGGACGTGCAACCAATGGTTATGACGCGGTTAAGAGACTCAGATGCTCAAGCTGTGGCGCGAAGGGTAAGGCGTC
>DATFJQ010000116.1:0-9798 GCA_035269125.1 Roseovarius sp. | reverse complement strand
TATTTCGCGGCACAACTGGCCGCACAGGGCCTGCCGGTGGAAACCGGACAATTCGGGGCCGATATGAAGGTTGAACTGCTGAATGACGGCCCGGTGACCATCTGGATGGAAAGCTGACGCGCTAACGCAGCAGCGCGTCTTCGAACGGGAATTGTGACAAAAGCTCGATCCCGGTGTCGGTGACCAGCACCTGTTGCTCCAGCTTCACGCCTTCGCTGCCGCCCTCCTCGCCGATATAGCTTTCGACACAAAGCGTCATGCCGGGCAGGATTTCCCCATCATAGCCCGCATCGGGAAAATCCCCGTGGTGATAAAGATAGGGATATTCCCCGGTCATCCCGCAGCCATGGGCCGACAGGTAATAGCGGTTGGCGTAGTATTTGTCGGGGATGTCCCATGCCGCGTTCGCGTAATCGCGAAAGGACATGCCGGGGCGCAAGAGCCCCATGTTGTGTTGCACCTGCTCATGCGCCACCTTGTAAAGCTCGCGCTGCGTATCGGTGGGCGCGTCCGGCCCGGAATGAAAGGTGCGCGAAAAATCGGCATAGTAGCCGTGGCAGCCCACCACATCGGTATCAAGCGCGATCAACTGGTTTTCCCCGATCACATTGTCCGAGGTTTCCTGAAACCAAGGGTTCGTGCGCTCCCCAGCATTCAGCAGCCGGGTTTCCACATAGTCGCCATTCTGTGCGATAACCGACTGGTGCAAGACAGACCATAATTCAGCTTCGGTCAGCCCGGGGTGGATCGCCTCGCGCAGCTTGCCCACCCCAATCTCTGTTGCGCGAAGCGAAGCGATGACGCATTTCATTTCCTCGGGCGACTTGATCGCGCGGGCCATTTCCACGGGCTCTTGCGCATCGACGATGCACAACCCCTGATCGTGCAGGGCAAGGGCGCTGCCGGCGTTCAGCCGCTCCAGCCCTACGGTTGCCCCTTTTCCCACCAGTTCGCCAATCAGGTCGGCCATCTCAGCAGCCCAAGCGCGTTCGCGTTCGGCAATCTGCGGGCCGGCGGCCACGAAACTGGCGGTTTTGGCCGGGCGCACCTCGTCCACGGTTTCAAACCCGTCGGCCAGATGCAGACAGCCGGTGAATTCAAACAGGATCGACCGATCGGTGGTCAGCACCAGATAGCGCGACGGCGCGTTGCGCATGGAAAACACCTGCATGTTGCGGGTGCCGGTGGCATATCGGATGTTGACCGGATCACTTAAGATCACCGCACCGATGCCCCGCGCGGCCATTTCCTGCCGCACCCGGCCCTGCCGATAAAGCCGCACGGCGCGCAGGTCGATGCCCCCGTCCTCAGGCGTGCGATCCAATTGGGCAAGGCCCGCCAGATCGCTGCGTTCGGCGTGCCAATCAAGTTCGGGCATGTGGGATCCTTCTTGTGCTTCTTTGGTGCAGCATCGGTTATTACCAAGCGCACGAAAACCTTTGAAATTCTCCGCTCTTTGCATAACTTTTGGTTATGACAACCAAACGCAACGCCCTTCCGCCGCTGGATACGCTGGTTTTCTTCGACAGCGTGATGCGGCATGGCAGCTTCACCCAAGCCGCAAGCGAATTGCACGTCACGCAAGCAGCGGTCAGCAAACGCATTCGCCAGCTTGAGGAATGGCTGGGGCTTGCGCTTTTCATCCGCGACAAACCCAGACTGACGCCCACACCGGCGGCGGACAGCCTGCACGAAAAAGTGGGCGTATCACTGGAATTTCTGGCCCAAGGGCTAGAGGCCGTGCGCGCCCCCGATGATCCGCCCGTCAACCTTGCCGCCATGGGGGCGGTTTCGATGTTCTGGTTGCAGCCCCGGTTGCGTGCCTTTGCCTTGGGCGAAACTGCCTGCCCGATCAACCTGAGCACCACCGACCACCCGCGCGACCTGATCGCGCCTGCACATGATTTAACGGTGCTGTATGGGGATGGTCAATTTCCGGGGCGTCAGACGCAATTGCTGTTTTCCGAAACGCTGGTGCCCATGGCCGCGCCGGGAGCGGATAAAACGAATGCGCCGCTGCTAAGCTATCCGCTGCGCGGCCCCGAATGGATCGGGTGGGACAAATGGCATGCACAAACCGGGCATGGCGCACTGGCCCAACATCCGCGCCAGCCCTGCGCCAGCTATGCGCAATCGGTCGGACGCGCGTTGCAGGGCGACGGGATCGTTCTGGGCAGCCTGCCGTTGTTGCAAGATGAGGTGCAGCGCGGCACCTTGACCGCCCTGCCCGGCCCCGGCCTGACCACCGGCAAGGGCTATTACCTGACCATGCCCCGAGGCCGCGTGGCCAGCGATAACGCCGCCCGTCTTTGGGAGTATCTGGCCGGTTAGGCCCAACGCATCACGGCTCGCGGAACGCCTCGCGCGATTTGTAAAGCGGCTTGAGCAAGTATTGCAGCACGGTTTTCTGCCCGGTGTGCAATTCGGCCTGCGCCTGCATGCCGGGGCGAATTTCGATGCTGGACTGACGCTGCGTCAGCGCCGACATATCCACGCGCAACGTCACCTTGTAATGCGGGTTACCATCGGGATCGCGGGCGTTTTCATCCTTGAACGTATCGGCCGAGATGAAATCAACCACCCCCTTGAGCGTGCCATAGATCGTATAATCATAGGCCGTCAGCTTGATTGTGGCCTCTTGGCCACGGCGGATATTGGCGATGTTTTCAGGTGCAACGCGGGCCTCGACAAACATTTCCTCATCCAGCGGGATGATTTCCAGAATCTGTTCACCGGGCCGCACCACGCCGCCGATGGTAGTGACGTTCAGGTTGTTGACGATGCCACGCATCGGGCTGGTCAGCACAGTGCGGTTCAGTTGGTCCTGACTGGCCTTGAGGTTCTGTTTCAACGTGGCCAATTCGTTCAGCGTATCGGAATACTCCTGTGCGCGGTCGAGTTCGGTCTGTGTGACGATCTCGTCATAGCGTTTTTGCGCATCGGCATGGTCCTTGCGGGCACGAGTGACTTCGATCAGGGCGACAACGTTCTTTTTCAGAAGGTTCTCCATCAAATTGCGCTCTTCGGTCGCTTGATTGAGGACTTCTTTCGCGCCTTCGCTGCGCTTGACGTAATCGGCTTGCCGCGCCTTCAGCAGCGCCTTTTCCGACGCGATGATTTCAGGGCTGCGCGCGGCCAATTCAGACGGCACAGAGAAATCGAACTGCCCGGCCAATTCGGCCTCTAGCCGCAGGCGACGGATTTCGTGCGCGTTGACCTGATCGCGCAGATCCTCGACCGAGGATTTGAACTGTGTGCCGTGCAGGCGGGCCAAGGTATCGCCGCGCTCGACGATGTCGCCTTCTTGCACCATCAATTGGGCCAAGATCCCGCCTTCGAGGTTCTGGATGATCTGCGGGCGCGACGATGAGATAAACTCACCATCGGCGCGGACAATCTCATCAACCCATGCAAACGCCGCCCAAAGGATGAACAGCCAGACCGTTACGGCGCATAGCCAGATGGTCAGGCTGGGGCCGCGCAAGCGGTCGTTCAGTTGTGCGACAAGCGCGGTTGCACCGGTGGCCATGATCATACCCCTCCGGTTGGGGCTTGGGCGATATGCGCCAAGACCTGATCGCGCGGGCCATCCACCGCCATGCGCCCGTTTTGCAAGATCATCGTGCGATCGGTCAGTTGCAAGATCGGCACGCGGTGCGTGGCAATCACCGCCGTCCGCCCCTCAAGCCATGTTTCAAGGCGGCTGACCAATGTCCGCTCCAACGTCTGATCCAGTGCCGCCGTGGGTTCATCCAATAGGCAAATGCGCGGGTCTTGCAGCCACAGCCGCGCCCAACCGATCGACTGGCGCTGCCCTTGGCTAAGCCCCTGCCCGCCATCTCGAATTTCCAGATCCAGCCCCTTTGGGTGCGATTTGACAAACGGGCCAAGCCCGGCGAAATCCAGCGCCTGCATCAGGCGGTCATCATCGCGTTCCAGAAGCGTCAGGTTCAGGTTCTCGCGCAGGCTGCCGGTGAACAGGCGCACATCTTGCCCCAGATAGCCCACCAGACGGCGCAAATCGCGCGGCTCGATCTGGTTCATGTCGGTGCCGTCCACCATGACCCGGCCCTTGGCGGGCGCATATAGCCCCGACAAAAGCTTGAGGAACGTGGATTTGCCCGAGCCGTTGGCCCCCAGAATGGCCAGTTTTTGCCCCGGTTGAATCGCAAGCGCGGGGATGTCCAGAACGGGGGCCGCGCCTTCGTCATAGCCAAACTGCACCTCGCGCAGTTCGAACCCGCCCTCCAGCGTGTCGCGGCGCAAATACGAGCGGTCGTCGACGCTGTCCTGATCGGCCAGCGCGATTTGGTCCATGCCTGTCAGGGCGGATTTGACATTGCTCCAACGGGCCATGGTGCCCGCCAATTGCGTCAGCGGCGCCAATGTGCGGCTGGTCAGGATCGACACCGCAATGATCGACCCGACAGTGAATTCGCCCGCAAACACCAGATAGGTGCCCATGATGATCGCAGCCACATAAGTGGCTTGTTGGACACCTTGGCTCCAGAATGTCAGGGTCGAGGCCAGTTTGCGCTGCTCGCTGGATTTCAGCGCCTGAAGCGTGGTCAATTCCGTCCACAACCGGCGAAAGCGGTCCTCGGCGCGTTGCGTTTTCAGCGTGTCCAACTCAAAAATCGCCTCATGCAGCAGGCGCGAGGATTTCGCCGAAGCGCCTTGGGTTTCCTGCGTCAGGCGGATCATCTTTTTTTGCAGGAAAAACCCCGGCAGAACCATCAGGATTGCACCGGCCACCAGCACCCAAACGACGTTCCCGGCGATCGAGGCAACCAGCAGCAGGAACACGAAAATAAACGGCACATCCGCCAAGCTGCCGATGGTCGAGGCGGTAAAAAATTCCCGGACCGAACCAAACTCGCGCATTGCCGAAAACAACTGACTGGGCGCGCGGCCCGCCACCTCGGACCGCATGCCAAGCAAGCGATTCATCAAAAGCGTCTGCACGTTCAGTTCAATCTGACGCCCGGCCCCGTCCATCAGACGCGCACGGGCGATTTTCAGAAACGCCTCCATCATCAGGGCCAGACCGGCACCGCCGGCCAGCACCCAAAGCGTGGCTTGCGACTGGTGCGGAATCACACGGTCATAAACCTGCAAGGCGAACAAGGCCACCGCCACCGCCAGAAGATTGGCCACGAACGACCCGAGAACCACTTCGCCGAAATGACGGCGAAAGCCCGCAAACTGGCTCCAGAACCAATGCGGCGTGGCCGCGTCTTCGGAATGGGCTTTGGAGATCGTGCCAAGCGGGGCTTCGGCGCGCACTATGATGCCGGTAAAATAGGGCTCGAACTCGGACAGGGGCACGGTGGCGCGGTTGTCGGTGCAAGTGGGATCATAGAGGACCAGATCACCCCGGTCCTGCTGCAACACCAAAATGAATTGCCCGCTGGTCATCTGCGCCAAGGCAGGCCAGTGATCGCCCAGACAGTGCGGAACGGTTTCCACCTGTGTCAGCAGGCCCACGGCGGCCAAACCATCGGCCAAGGCCTGCGGTTGTGGCTGATCGCCGGTGATGTCGCTGGACATCATCGCCTCAAGGATATCGCGGGCCATCACCTCTTGCCCAAGGATCGCGGCATAGGTGGCACCCAGCTTAGCGCGCGCCTCGGCGCGCTCGCCAAAGCGCGAGCTGATTTCGGGTTCGGGCGGGGGTGTTTGCGCGGCATCCGCCGCAGGCGGGGTATCCGGGGCCGTGTCGGAATTCGATACTGCGCGCAAACGGCGGCGCACGCCGCTCGTGATCGACAGGACTGTGGGCGCTTTGCTCAAATGCTGCCCCCGTCTGCCAACAGACCAAGGTGCCGCGCGATCTCAAGCCGCGTTTTGGCCAAGTCGTATTTCAGGTCAAGACGCGTTGTTTGACGCGCGGCGAAGGTTTCGTAAACGCCCACCACATCCATCACCTGCCGCTGACCGCCCTTGTATTGACGTTGGAACAGATCAAGGTTTGCCTTGGCTTGCGCGGCCAATGTGCTGGCCTCGGTCACTTGCCGCGACAGGGCGTTGCGGCGGCTGTCAAGGCGGCGCAGTTTGCGTTCGGCGTCTTCGCGGGCTTGGCCCACACGGCGTTCGGCGGCATCGCGCGCGGCTGCCGTCGCCTTGAGGTTAGCGCCGGTGCCCAGACCCAGCAATTGGTCGGACGAGATATTCAACCCGATGTTGGAGCCGTTTTCATCCACCGTGCCGCCTGCCGTCAGCCCCGGCAAAAGGCCCGCGCGGTCAATCTTGGCCTGCGCGATATCGCGTTCTTTTTCCGCCTCGGCCCGCAGGACCGCCAGCGGATTGGCAATGCGGGCATCAAGCGACAGATCGGTCAGGCCCTGCACGCCATCCAAGGGCTGTGCCGACATGGCGTTAAGTTCCGACAGGGCTGTGGCCTCGGCCTCTTGTTGGGCGGCGAGGGTCGAGCGGATTTCGGCCAGCTTCTGGCGCAGCACGTTCAAGTCAGACATATCCGACACGCCACCTTTGACGCGTTCGTTCATCACCCACTCGAAATGCTGCATGTCTTTCAGCGTCTGCTGCTCAAGCCCGTTGCGTTCGCGGGCTTTCATGGCATCCAGATAAAGGCCAAGGGCGGTCAAAACGCGATCGTTGGTATCCTCGGACAGCGTGACGGCGGCCACTTCGACATCGGCCTTTGCAAAGGCCCGCTCGGCCTTTTTGCGGCCATTGTCGAACAACACCTGTTCCACCACCAATTGCGCAACCAGATCGCCCAAACTGGTCAGGCTGATATCCGGCCCAATGCGCGGCAACCAGTTTTTCGAGGCCGCCTTGGCCCGCAAGCGGGCGCTGCGCAATTCAGCTTCGGAGGGGCGGCTATAAGCGGCCAGAACGGGCTGCGCGATCTGATCATAGGCACTGTCAGTGGGCAAAATGCTGCGGCGCGATTGCAATGCGGTGATCACGGTCGATTGCGCGGCCTCTTTTTGGCGCGCGGTCAGGTCTGCATCGGGTGATTTTGACAAAAAGCGCGAGACTTGCCCACCTTGGCCGTTTTGCCCGCCACCGCCAAGCGACATGCATCCTGACAGGCCAACCACCGCCAACAGGCCGATTGCCTTTTTCGCTGATCCGTCCCACTGCCCCATGACTGCCCCTTGACCGGTAGCTTGTTATCTTTTGGCCGCGCCCGAACAAACGCCCGCGCGCGGCCTGATCACGTATCAGGTAACGATATCGATGTCTTCGTCGACAACGATCGTCGCATCATCGCCAAGGCTGTAGATGTCAAAGCCCGCGGGTTCATCCGCCGAGCCAGTCACCTGTTGCGCGCCGTCAATCGTTAGCTTGTCGTCGCCACCGCCACGAACCGTCAGCGTGTCGCTGTTATCGGACAGGGCCAGCAATTGCTCTTCGGTGATCGTCAACTCGCCACTGGCGCCACGTGAACTCAGGTCAATGGTTTCCACGTTGAACCCATCCAGCGCCGGGTTGGCCAGATCGACATCAGAGGCGTTCACCTCGTCCAAGACCAGATATGTGGTCGAGGCGTTGCCCGCCTGATCCGTGGATGTCACCAAAAGCTGTGAGCCATCGGGGATCGGGGCCGAGTTGCCGGACCCGTCAACGAAGGTGTGATAGGTTTGCGATCCAACCGGCGTGCCCGTGACCTCCAGCGGGGTCAGCCCACCTTCGTCGATCTGGTGGAACGACACAGTTTCGCCTGTCGCTTCGGTGCCGACCACGCTGTAGCCGCCGTCCAGCTCTTCGCCGACAAAGCGTACAAACGGTTCGCCGGGTGCGACCATGTCATAGGCGACCTGCCCTGTGGCCGTGCCGGGGTTGCCGTAGATGTCGGTCGCGCGGATGGTCATCTGCGCGGTGCCCTCGTCATTTGGGATATCATCGCGCGGCACGGTGATCGACCATGCGCCCGAACTGTCGCCCTTGGCAAAGTATGTTTCGCCAAAGATATTCACCTCAACCTCCGAGCCCGGCTCGACCGTGCCGGTCAGTTCCAGACCGTCGCGCGCGGCATCAAGGTTGGCAAAGCCATTGACCGCCCCCACCGTTTCACCATGTGCAAGGTTCTTGACTTCGGTGTCGATCAAAACGCGGCTGTCGATGCTGTCAATGTTGCCAACAGGGTCTTGAACACTAACGATCATATCCGCTTCACGGGTGCCGCCGGGGATGGTGCCTGCGTCAAACACAGCCGTCCAATCGCCGGTGGCCTGATCAACAGACACACGCGCCGGAACGCCGTCAATCTCGACCCAAACCTGCGAGCCGGGCTCGACCGTGCCGGTCAACTCGAACCCGCCATCGGCAAGGCGTTGGTTGATCACGTTCATGCCATCGGCTGTCGTCGGCATGCCGGTTGGTGTGGCCATCGACAAATCGTCAACCAGAGTGTCCACCGTCAGCGTATGGCTCAGCGAATAACTGTTGTCATGTTCGTCGGTGATGGTCGCTGTCAGTTCCGGGTTGGGATCGCCCGGCGTCAGATCGGCGGTGCTGTAGAATTGCTGCCATTGGCCGGTGGTCTGGTCGGCCTGCACTGTGTATTCGACCTCTCCCAGCTTGACGACCACGGATGCGCCGGGATCGGCGGTGCCCGTGACCATCACGCCATCTTCGTAGACCTCGTGATTGATCACACCGTTATTGCCAACCGCGTTGCCGTTCAGGGTCAGGCTGCCGGCTTCGGTATCCACCTCGACGGCTTGGGTCAGCGGCCGGGTGTTGCCAGCAGTGTCTTGCGCGATGATCTGCACATCTTGCGTGTAATCCCCCGGCGGGATCTGAGTGCCGTCAAAGCTGGCGGTCCATGTGCCGTCGGCGTTCACGTCGGCCTCGACCACCTGATCAAAGAATTTGAGCGTGACGGTCGATTGCCCATCCTCGACCGTGCCGGTCAGGGTGAAGCCATCGGAAATTTCGCTGCTGTTGATCACACCATCAGCACCACCGATATCCGCCTGATGCGTGAAATCGCGCACCTCAAGGTCAACACGGATGGTTTCAGAGGTCTCGGTGACGTTTCCGGCATCGTCCACCGTGCGCGCCGTGACGGTGGCGTCATATTGCGTGTCCGGCAAGGCATAGGGATCAAACGCGGCCTCCCAAGCCCCGTCACCGCCTGCGGTGACAGTGGCGTTTTGGCCGCCCATCGAGACGACAACAGTCGCGCCCGGTTCGGACATGCCTGTTACCACCAAGCCTTCATTGTCGGCCCAATCTTTGTTGACCAACCCGTTATCACCCACCTGATTGGCGTTGATTCCCAGATCGTTGTAGATCGTGTCGATCGAGATTGTCTCGGTGATCGTGGAACTGTTGCCGAACGTATCGGTCGAAACGATTGTGACGTCTCTGTCGTAGTCGCCCTCTTGCAGATCGCTCGCGTCAAACTCAACGCGCCATGTGCCGTCTTCGCCCACCACGACCGTTTCGGTCACTTGGTCGATGGTGACGGCCACGCTTGCGCCGACCTCACCCGTGCCAGCAATTTCCACGCCATCGCGGAAATCATCGTCATTCACGATGTGCCCGCTTGATACCAAGCCATCGGTCACTTCAACTTCGGGTGGCGTGGTGTCGATGGTGATAGACGGCCCATCCAGCGTCGTTTCCGTGCCATCAGGCTCGGTCACTGTCACGGTCACATCGTATTCGCCATCTTCAGGGAAGTCGTCACCTTCAAAGGTCGCCTCCCACTCACCATCATCATTGGCGGTTGTATCGACAGTCTTGTCGCCGATGGATACCTCAATCTCCGATCCCGGTTCAGCCTCACCAGTGATGGTGATCGACGGGTCCGTCTGA
>DATFJQ010000115.1:0-11169 GCA_035269125.1 Roseovarius sp. | reverse complement strand
GGTCTATCGCTTGAGGCCGCATTGGTGGGTCTTGTTGCATCGGGGCTATTTATAACCGCCTTCGGGATAGATCCCCTCAAAGACAAAAGCGTCGCCGGATCAATGGCGGAAGAGGCGCTGCGCGCCAACGATGTCGTCAGTCAAGCCAAGACCGTGTTGCATCAGATCGAGGATTGCATCGCCACCATTGGCGACGCCGAGACGACAGCCGGTTTCATGGCCTTCCGGCGCAGCGCAGACCGCCTATTCGGTATTTTGCACGAAGCGCCCGAGCGCCACCGGGATCTGCGCCGCCATCTGGGCGTGTATCTGGACGCCGCGCGCGACGCCACGGACCGGTTCTCGGTCCTGTATACGGCCTCACATGACCCCGAGACGAAGGCGCGGTATTTGTCCATGCTGGACGGGCTGAAAGATCAATTCGACGCCCGCGCCAAAAAGTATCTGGCCGAGGAAAGAGCCAAGCTGGATGTCGAACTGGATGTGCTGCAAAGCCAGCTTGCATCGGACGCCCACAAGATTTGACCGGGGCGCTATCCCCGCTTGGACACCGACCGTCGCGTTTCGTGTATGCGGCCGACGCCCGCGCGCGCCCTTACCCTGATCACAGTGGCCAAATCAGCGGGATCAGCGCACTGGCCAGCAGACCGATGCTCAGGTTCAGCGGGATCCCGGCCTTCATGAAATCAGTGAATTTGTAGCCCCCCGGCCCATAGACCAGCGTATTGGTCTGATATCCGATTGGCGTGGCGAAACTGGCCGAGGCGGCGACCATCACCGCCACCACCAATGGCCGGGCATCAAAGCCCAAGGCGTCGGCCAGCCCGATGGCAATTGGTGTCACCACCACGGCCACCGCATTGTTGCTGACCAGTTCGGTCAGCAACGAAGTCAGCAGATATATCACCCAGATGATCAAGGCCGGTGGTAAGACCTGCAAGATCGGGGCAAGCGCCTCGACGATCAGACGCACAGCACCCGAGGCTTCCAAAGCCGCCCCAATGGCCAGCATCGCGAAAATCAGCGCCAATAACCGCCCGTCGATAAAGGAAAACGCCTCGTCGGCATCAATGCAACGGGTCACCAGCACAGCGGCCACGGCGATCACCGCAAGGCCAAGGATCGGCGCCACGGCAAACGCCGCCAAGGCCACGATTCCCGCCAGCGCTGCCACCGCCATCGGCGCGTGACCGCGCCGAAACGCCCGCGCCGAGGGTTTCGAGACATCCACAAGCTCCATCTCACGCGACAGGCGCTGAATATCCTCGGGCGCGCCTTCCAGCAGCAGGGTGTCGCCCACGCGCACCACCAGATCATCCAGTTGCCGCCCGATATTCTGATTTCGGCGATGCACCGCCAGCGGGTAAACCCCGAACCGGCGCCGCAGACGCATCGCGCCCAACGTGCGCCCTACCATCCGGCAACCCGGCGTGATCAAAACCTCGACTGTTGTGGTCTCGACCGCCGATACCTGATCGACCCGCTTGAGGCTTTTGTCGCGTTGCAGACTTAGCAATTCGGTCATCTGGGTGCGCAAAACCACCCGGTCGCCCACCTGTAATACAACCCCCTTCAGACTGCGCCGTAGGGATTGATCACCACGCACCACGTCGATCAGGCGAACGCCCTCGCGCTTGAACAGCTGCACCCCCGTTACTTCGCGTCCGATCAGGTTGGAATCAGGCGGGATCACCGCCTCGGTAAAGAATTTCATGCGCGACCGGTCCGACAGCATATCGGCCATCGAGGCCCGGTCGGGCAACAGATACGGCCCGATGAACCGCAAATAGATCGCCCCCCAAATCACCAGAATCACAGCCAGCGGCGTGACCTCGAAAATGGTGAAAGGCGCCATCCCATGGGTGCGTGCCACGCCATCCACCAAAAGGTTCGTCGAAGTGCCAATCAGCGTCAGCGTGCCCCCCAAAATGGCGGCATAGCTCAACGGGATCAGCAGTTTGCTGGCGGGTAGGCCCAAGGTTCGGGCAAGTTGCACAAACACCGGGATCATCACCACGACAACCGGTGTGTTGTTCATGAAGGCCGATCCGATGACCACGCAGACAAACAGCAGCACAATGGCCACTTTCGGGCGTTCCTTTGCCTCTCGGTCGGCCAGCGATGTCAACGCGTCCAACGCCCCGGTGCGCACCAAGGCCCCCATGATGATGAACAGCATCACAATGGTCCACGGGGCCGGGTTCGACAGCACATCAAGCGCCGCTTCATACGGCAACACCCCCAAGGCCAACAAAACCGCCGCACCGCTGATCGCGACCACCTCGGTGGGGTACACTTCGCGGATGAACAGCACGAACATCGCCGCAACCACGGTCAGCGTTACAATCGCCTGCGCTGTCTGGGAAAACTCGAAAAATTCCATACTATTCGCCTGACGCCCTTTGGGTGCTGTTTCACCTGCGTCGTGCAGTTTCGCCGATGACGCAAGAGGCGGCAAGCACCATTCAACCGGTGCGCTTATGGTGCAGCTTGTTCAAGCCTTCCCCCATGGCGCACCATCCGGCATTGCAGCGCCTTGCCGGATTTATCATCGGTTTCCACAAACAGACCCGACAGGGTGACGTCGCCCATTGCAGGCTGGAACCGCCCCTTGCCCATGCCGGTCACAAAGCGGCGCATCGGCTCGGCCTTTTCCATCCCGATCACCGAGTTGTAGTCGCCACACATGCCCGCATCGCTTTGATAGGCCGTGCCGCCGGGCAGAATCTGCGCATCCCCGGTCGGGATATGAGTATGGGTGCCGACGACCACACTGGCACGGCCATCGCAAAAATGGCCCATGCCCATCTTTTCACTGGTTGCTTCGCAATGCATATCGATCAGCGACGCCTGCACCGTTCCGCCCGGTGGATGGGCGCGAAGCACCGCATCAGCGGCCGAAAACGGATCGTCGAAACAGCGTTTCATAAACACCTGCCCCAACACCTGCGCCACCAGAACCTTGCGCCCGCGCCGGTCTGAAAACACGCGATGTCCACGCCCCGGCGCATCCTTGGCGTAGTTGATCGGCCGAATGACACGCGGTTCCGATTCGATGAATTGCAGCATATCCCGCTGATCAAAGGCATGGTCGCCAAGGGTCACGCAATCCGCGCCCGCCTCAAGCAGCGCTTTGGCATGGTCGCCGGTCAGGCCCATCCCGCCCGAGGCGTTCTCGCCATTGACCACAACGAAATCCAGCCGCCACTCATCACGCAGCTTTGGCAGGGTATCGGCCACCGCATGCCGCCCCGCCCGGCCTACGACATCGCCCAGAAATAGAAGTCTCATATTCAGCCTCGTAGGCGCAGCCGCGCGGCTTGGCAAGGGCCTCGGGTCACACCGCGCATGCCGCGGCCTTCCTTGCAAGCAGGACAATTCGCCGCTGCAAATTCCCGCTTAGGGACGCAAGCAGTCCTTGCTGCATGATGGCAGATTGCTATTTAGTGATCTATGAACGCGTGAAAGATAACCACCATAGTGAGGTCGGAATGAGAACTTTAATCACTGCAACTGCCGCGCTGTTGGCGCTTGGCGCGCCGGCATTGGCCGAAGGCGACGCCGCCGCAGGCGAAAAGGAATATCGCCAGTGCAAGGCGTGCCACATGATTCAAGCCCCCGACGGTGAATCCATCGTCCGGGGTGGCCGCGTTGGCCCCAATCTTTACGGCGTCATTGGCCGTGCCGCTGGCTCGGTTGAGGATTTCCGCTATTCCGACGCCCTGATGGCCAAGGCCGAAGAAGGGCTTGTTTGGGATGAAACCAACATCGTCGAATATGCCAAAGACCCCAATGACTTCCTCGGTGGTCGCGGCAAGATGACATACAAGTTGCGCAAAGGCGGCGAAGACATCGCGGCCTTCTTGGCGACATTCTCGGAATAATACCGTCTGGTCAGACAGTTAGAGCAAGCCGCGCGAGGACACACTCGCGCGGTTTTATTGTTTCAAGACCCGGCTTGGCCGTCGTTATGCGCCCGTTTTTTTGTAGTGGTCCCCTGTCGCATCCCCCGAGCACGCAAGAGGGTGCGACAAATTTATTTGATCTGGGTCAAACTCTCGCATTGCCTGCCTGCCCCAGTCATTCTAAAACCTGAATGGACGTGGGCGTCGTCACGCACGGCGTGCGCCCGGAATTTTACCAGCAGGAGGCAGACAATGGCAGACGCAGCCATTCACGGCCACGAACACGAAGACCAGCGCGGGTTCTTTACCCGGTGGTTCATGTCCACAAACCACAAGGACATCGGACTTCTTTATTTGGTGACTTCGGCAATCGTTGGCCTGATCTCGGTGCTCTTTACCGTTTACATGCGGTTGGAGCTTATGGAGCCCGGCGTTCAGTATATGTGCCTAGAAGGCGCGCGCTTTACCGCAGCCGCGGCAGGCGAATGCACGCCGAACGGGCACCTTTGGAACGTCATGATCACCTATCACGGCGTCTTGATGATGTTCTTCGTGGTGATTCCGGCGCTGTTCGGCGGTTTCGGCAACTACTTCATGCCGTTGCAGATCGGCGCGCCCGACATGGCATTCCCGCGGATGAACAACCTCAGCTATTGGATGTTTGTCGCCGGTACATCGCTTGGGGTGGCCTCGCTTTTGGCTCCGGGCGGCAATGGTCAGCTTGGCTCAGGCGTCGGCTGGGTGATGTATCCACCGCTTTCGACAACCGAAACCGGCATTTCGATGGATCTGGCCATTTTTGCCGTGCACGTTTCAGGCGCCAGCTCGATCCTTGGTGCGATCAACATGATCACCACCTTCCTGAACATGCGCGCGCCGGGCATGACCCTGTTCAAAGTACCGCTGTTTGCATGGTCGATCTTTGTCACATCGTGGCTGATTTTGCTGGCCCTGCCTGTTCTGGCCGGTGCCATCACCATGCTGCTGACAGACCGTAACTTTGGCACAACCTTCTTTGATCCGGCCGGTGGCGGCGATCCGGTTCTGTATCAGCACATCCTGTGGTTCTTTGGCCACCCCGAGGTGTATATCATCATCCTTCCGGGATTTGGCATCATCAGCCACGTCATCGCGACGTTCGCGCGCAAACCGATCTTTGGTTATCTGCCAATGGTCTGGGCGATCATTGCGATCGGTGTTCTGGGCTTCGTCGTTTGGGCGCATCACATGTATACTGTCGGTATGTCGCTGACCCAGCAATCTTACTTCATGCTGGCCACCATGGTGATCGCGGTGCCCACAGGCGTGAAAGTGTTCAGCTGGATCGCAACGATGTGGGGCGGCTCGATTGAGTTCAAGACCCCCATGCTATGGGCCTTCGGCTTCCTGTTCCTGTTCACCGTGGGCGGCGTCACCGGCGTTGTTCTCAGTCAGGCAGGCGTCGACCGCGCCTATCACGACACTTACTATGTCGTGGCGCATTTCCACTATGTGATGAGCCTTGGGGCCGTGTTCGCCATTTTTGCGGGAATCTACTTTTACTTCCCCAAAATGACCGGCAGAATGTATCCCGAATGGGCCGGCAAGCTGCATTTTTGGGCGATGTTCATTGGCGCTAACCTGACATTCTTCCCCCAGCACTTCTTGGGTCGTCAGGGCATGCCGCGCCGCTACATCGACTATCCCGAGGCGTTCGCGGTCTGGAACTACTGGTCGTCGATCGGGGCCTTCCTCAGCTTCGCGTCCTTCGTGTTCTTCTTCGGCGTGATCCTTTACTCGCTGTTCCGTGGCGCCCGTTCTACCGAGGCGAACCCGTGGAACGAATACGCCGACACGCTGGAATGGACCTTGCCCAGCCCACCGCCCGAGCACACGTTCGAGCAGCTTCCAAAGCGGGAAGACTGGGATAAGCAACCGGCCCACTGATCCCTGGCTGATCCACAATAGACGCAGGCCCCGGCACCCCGCCGGGGCCTGTTTTCGTTCCCCCAAGGCGCGGCCGCCACGCAAGAAGCGGGCAAGCCCCCTGCTCCCTGCCGCGCCCGCAGCGGCCCCTGTCGCTTTCGCGCCTTCACGGCGTAGACCCGCCATGCTAAGCCCCGCGCAACACTGCCACACGGAAACACCGCGCCCATGTCCAACGAAATCCGCCTTGCCTTTGCCCATCCGTCCGAACGCGCGGACGCCACCGCCCCGGATGGCCCGCTTGATCGTATCTCGGTGCGTGATCACATCGTCGAAGTCGAGATCGGCGCCTTTCAGGCCGAGCGCGGCGTTACCCAACGTATCTGCTTTAACGTGGTTGTCGAAGTGCGCCCGATCACCGATCCGCTTGATGACGATGTGGATCGTATCCTCAGCTACGACAAAGTAACCGAGGCCATTGCGGCAGAACTGGCCGAAGAACGGCTGAACCTTCTGGAAACCCTGTCCGAACGGATCGCCGAACGCATCCTGTGGGAACCACAGGCCGTGCGCACCTTTGTGCGGATCGAAAAACTGGATCGCGGTCCCGGCGCGCTTGGCGTGGAAATTGTGCGGTCTGTCGATGATCTGGCCACCAAGCCCGTGGTCCATCACGCCGACACCACACCGCACCCGCATGTCGTGTTTCTGACCAATGCCGCGATCCGCTCGCCCAATCTGGGCCGCTGGTTGGACCAATTGGAACAACGCGCCGAGCCGGTCATTCTATGCGTCGGCATGTCTGACACAGCCCCGCCGCGCACTGGCCATACCATGACCCAACGCCGGGTCGATCTGCTGGCTATCGAACAAAATGCATGGGTTCTGGCCGGGCGCGATGACCGCTGCGTTGTTGTCAACACAAGGACCGAGCTGGACTGGGCGATGAAAAACGGCCAGATCAGCGTTTGGGCGCCGTCCAAAATCGTGCTGGATGCGGTCGACGGGCCGTCAACCGGCCCGGATGATCCGGTGGCGCTTGCAGCTTGGTTCTCGGGCCATATTGAAGCCTCGGATCTTTTGCTGATCGGGGAAACTCCGCCCAGCTCGGGCGCGGATGTGCCGATACTCGTGCAGGATATCGCGCAATCCGGGCTGTAAGCCTCATGCGCAGCCCCGGCTTGACCTTGGGCCATATCGGTCAATAAAGGGAAAGCCCTTCACAGATCGGATCGCTTCATGGCCACCTATTACCGCCCTATTGCCCGCTATGATCACGCCCGCCCCGAGGACGCGCTGCCACTGGCAGGCGGGCCGCTGTGGTTCGATACCGTAGAACTGCTGCGCCGTGATGCCCCGCCGCAACTCACCCCCGCACACAACGCCCCGGCCGATATCCTTGAACGGTTGACCACCCCCCGCGCCCCTGTGGCCGGGTTGGACCTGTCTGAACCGCGCCTGATGGGCATTCTCAACGTCACCCCAGACAGTTTTTCCGATGGCGGCCTGCATTTTGAACCGGCCTCGGCCTTGGCCCACACGCGCGACATGATCGGCGCAGGGGCGGCCATCATTGATGTGGGCGGCGAATCCACCCGGCCCGGCGCCTCGGAAATCCCGATTAATGAGGAAATCCACCGCACCGCCCCGGTGATCGCGGCGATCCGCGCCGAAACCGACATTCCGATTTCCATCGACACCCGCAAAGCACCCGTGGCCCGCGCCGCGCATGACGCCGGTGCAAACCTGATCAACGATGTCGCGGGCTTCACCTTTGATCCCGACCTTGCGCCGTATGCGGCGACGGCGGGCCTTCCGGTTTGCGTGATGCACGCGCAAGGCACGCCAGATATCATGCAGGTAGACCCGCGCTATGACAACGTGGCGCTTGATGTCTATGACTACCTGTCAGACCGGGTTGAGGCGCTGACCGCGCTTGGTATCCCGCGTGATCAGATCGTCGTCGACCCCGGTATCGGCTTTGGCAAAACGCTGGATCACAACCTGACGCTGTTACAAAACCTGTCACTGTTCCACGCGCTTGGCTGCCCCATCCTGCTGGGCGCATCGCGCAAGCGGTTCATCGGCACCATCGGCGGTGCCGAAGAGGCGCGCCATCGCGCCCCCGGCTCGATTGCCGTGGCCATTGCGGGGGTTGCCCAAGGCGTTCAGATGCTGCGGGTGCATGACGTGCGCGAAACGTCCGAGGCCCTGCGCCTGTGGCAAGCGGCGACCTTGGGGCCGTCAGACGGATAGTCGGGGCCTTTTGGTCAATTCGCCCGCTGACATCAAATAAGTGCTTCTAATAAAGGCAATTAGCGCTGAAGTAATGCCGTTATTGTTGAGATTTTGAAACCTCATCGACGCCGAAAAAGTCGGCTTAGTGGCCCGTATTGGCTCAACCCGACACCGCACAGGATCAGCGCCAAAGCCGACAACAAGCTTGGCGGCAACGGCTCGGACAAGACAAGTGCCCCAAGAACAACCGACCAAACCGGCACCTGATAGTTCACAAGGCTCATGAACACAGGCCCCGCCGACCGGATCACCAACACCCGCAACAGGCTGGCCCCGGCGGTTGGCACCAGCCCCAAGAAAAGCAGCACATACAACGTGTTGCGATCGGTTGACGGCGGCGGACCTTCAACAGCCCTAGCCGCAAAAATCACGATCACCGCCCCGATCAGCAGCGTCACCGCATTCAGCCCGATGGAGTCCACCTGCGGCAAGAGCCGCATCTGAACCGAGCTGACTGCATAGCAACTGGCGGCACCGACACAGGCAATGCGCCCCACCGCCTCCAACGATTGACCCGTGGATGCAAAGGCTTGCCCACCGATCAAGATCACGACGCCGACAAAGCCAATCACGAACCCCGCCACCTTGCGCGGCGTCAAATATTCACCGGGCACCAGAAAATGCGCCAGCGGCAGCACCAGCAACGCCACCGCGGCCATCGACACCCCGGCAAATCCAGATGTCACATATTGCTGGCCCCAACTTAGCAACATGAACGGCACAGCCGAGGACAGCGCGCCAATCGCAAAAACACGTATTATATCCGGCATACCAAGGGGTTGCGCGAATAACTTAAAGCCACGCCAGCCCCAGATCGCGACCATCAGAAGCGTCGCAAACCCAATCCGGGCCGCCGCCAGCCAAAATGGCGAGATCCCGCGCAGGGCCACTTCCATCACCATAAATGTCGCGCCCCAGATCAGCCCGAGCGCGGCAACCATCACCCAACTTTTCGCGGTAATTTCCGGCATTTACCGTGACCTTTTCAGCTTTTCGAACGGAAAAGACCCCAGCCATGGGCCGGGGTCAATCCATGAAATCAATCGCTGTTTGTCAGGATCAGTTCTTTTCTTGATCCACCAGCTTGCCGGCGCTGATCCACGGCATCATATCGCGCAGCTTTTGGCCGACCTCTTCGATCTGGTGCGCGTCATTCATGCGGCGCGTGCCCTTGAAGAACGGCTGACCAACCGCGTTTTCCTGCATGAAGTCACGCACGAATTTGCCGGTCTGAATGTCGTGCAGGATCGCCTTCATCTCTTTCTTGGTCTGCTCGTAGGGCAGAACGCGCGGGCCGCTGACATATTCGCCATATTCCGCCGTGTTCGAGATCGAGTAATTCATGTTGGCGATACCGCCTTCATAGATCAGGTCGACGATCAACTTCACCTCGTGCAAGCACTCAAAGTACGCCATTTCAGGGGCATAGCCCGCTTCGACCAGCGTCTCGAAACCCATGCGGATCAGTTCCACAACGCCACCGCACAGAACGGCCTGCTCACCGAACAGGTCGGTTTCGCATTCTTCCTTGAAGTTGGTCTCGATGATGCCCGAGCGGCCACCGCCGATGGCCGAGCAGTAGCTGAGGCCGATTTCCAGCGCCTTGCCCGACGCGTCTGTGTCAACCGCCACAAGGCAGGGCACGCCGCCGCCTTTCACGTATTCGCCACGCACGGTATGGCCGGGGCCTTTGGGCGCCATCATAATCACGTCAACGCCTTCTTTCGGCTCGATCAGGCCGAAATGCACGTTCAGACCGTGGGCAAAGGCAATCGCCGCACCGGGTTTGATGTGGTCATGCACGTATTTCTTGTAGGTCTCGGCCTGCAATTCGTCGGGCATGGTGAACATCATCACGTCACACCATGCGGCGGCCTCGGAAATCTCTTTAACGTCAAGGCCTTCGGCCTGTGCCTTCTTGGCCGAGGGCGAGCCGTCGCGCAGGGCAACGCACAGGTTCTTGGCGCCGCTGTCGCGCAGGTTCAGCGCATGGGCGTGGCCTTGGCTACCATAGCCCAGAATGGCCACTTTCTTGTCTTTGATCAGGTTGATGTCACAATCACGGTCATAATAAACGCGCATCGGAGTCTCCACTTCGCTTGAGGTTATGCAGGCAGAATACCGGATAGACCGAAATTTGGCTGTCATTAAGGGTATATTTCCCACTATTTTGGCATTATTCATTCGCCAAATTTAAAATGGTGGAAATATCATGCTTGACGATGTGGACCGACGCCTGCTGCGCCACTATCAACACGACGCCACCCTTGGCCCCGCCGATCTGGCCGATCTGGCCGGCCTGACCGTTGCGACATGCGCCCGCAGACTGGACAAGCTGCAAGCGGCAGGTGTCATTCGCGCCAACCGGGCAGTCATCAATTGGCGCGCGCTTGGCTATGAGGTTGAGGTGTCCTTGCGGATTACCTTGGACAAAACCCAGCCCCGCGCCTTTGATGACTTTCTGGACGCCGCCCGCAAGGTGCCCGATGTCGTTGAAATCCAGACCTTTCTGGGCCGGGTCGATCTGCGCCTGTCTGTCATCGCCCGCGATATGGCGCATTATCAGCACATCTATCGCAGCGCCATTCTGACCCTGCCGCATATCGCCGATATCGAGGCTTTGATGCATGTGGCGCGGATCAAATCGGACGAGGTGTTGCCGCTATGATCGAGTTGGACACAAACGACCGTCTGATCCTGCGCGAACTGGCCCAAGACGCCACGCAAAGCGCCTCGGCCCTTGGCCGCAAGCTGAACCTGTCGCAACCGGCCACATGGCGGCGCATCAAGCGCCTGCGCGACATCGGTGTGATCGCGGGCCAAAGGCTGGATCTGGACAAGGAAAAGCTTGGTTTTGGCGTCACGGTGTTTCTGGGCGTCAAGCTGGCCACCAAGGGGCGTGTCAGCCTTGAGGATTTCGAGCGCGCGGTGTCCGCCATCCCCGAGGTGCAAACCGTGGAACATATCCTTGGCCTGTATGATTACCGCCTGCGGGTTGTGGCGCACGATATTTCCGACTTTGAGCGGGTTTTGCGCCGCCGCATCATGACATTGCCCGGTG
>DATFJQ010000114.1:0-4956 GCA_035269125.1 Roseovarius sp. | reverse complement strand
GCGCGGCGCGGCAAAGAAGCCAAGCTGTTTGGTCTGTCCACTGGATGGATGCATTTCGCCTTTCTGCAAATTCTGATCGGCGCTTTGGTGGCCGGGATTGACGCCGGGCGCAGCTATACCGATTGGCCGCTGATGGCGGGCGGTTTGTTGCCGCCAGATTTCTGGATCGCGGAATTGGGCTGGCGCAACTTCTTTGAAAACCCCGGTCTGGTGCAGTTCATTCACCGCATGGTCGGCTACGGCTTGTTGGCTTATGGCGTGATGGTTTGGCTCAAGGGGCGGCGCAGTGCTTATGTGGCGACCCGCGCCGCGTTTACGGCGGCGTTTATCGCGCTCTGTGCGCAGGTGGTTTTGGGAATTGTAACGGTTCTTTACGTGGCCGCATGGCAAGTGGCGATTGTGCATCAGGTGCTGGCCGTTGTGCTGTGGGTTCTGATCCTGCGCGCCCGGTTCCAGTGTCTTTATCCCGCCGCCCAATCGGTGCGAGGCTAACGCATGACCGCTTATGACCGCTTGATGGCGTGGGCGCGCGACACGCAGGCACTGGCGCAGGTGGCCGGGCGCCTTGGTTGGGATCAGGAAACGGTCATGCCACACGGCGCGGCCACGCAACGTGCCGAGGAAATGGGCGCGATGGAGTCGGTTTTGCACGCGCGGCGCACAGACCCAAAGGTTGGTGAGTGGCTGGCCGAGGCTGAAGCCCTCGACACCGCAGGCCACGCGCAATTGCGACTCATTCGGCGTGACTATGAACGAGCAATCAAGGTGCCCGGCGACCTGGCCGCTGCTTTGGCGCGACTGACCAGCCGGGCGCAAGGTATCTGGGCACAAGCGCGCGCTGCTGATGATACGAGCCTGTTTGCGCCCGTGCTGGCCGAAGTTGTCGCGCTGAAACGACACGAGGCCGCCGCATTGGCCGATGGAACCGAGCACAGCCTCTATGACGCCCTGCTGGATGATTACGAGCCGGGCGCGACCGGGGCACAAATTCAAACCATGTTCGACCAGATGCGCCCGCGATTGGTGGCGCTGCGCGAACATGCGCTGTCTGGTCCCGAGGGTCCCGCGCTTAGCGGTCGCTTCGACGAGGCGGCACAAATGGCCTTGTCGCGCGAGTTGGCAAAACGGTTCGGCTATGATCTGGAGCGCGGCCGGATCGACAAGGCGGTGCATCCGTTCAGCTCGGGGTCGGGCGATGATGTGCGCATCACCACGCGCACAGTTGACGACGATCCGTTCAATTGCCTGTATTCCACGATCCACGAAGTGGGCCACGCCTGTTACGAGCAAACAATCGACCAAGCCTATCACCTGACGCCGGTCGGGCAGGGTGTGTCGATGGGGGTGCATGAAAGCCAAAGCAGGATTTACGAAAATCAACTGGGCCGCAGCCGTGCGTTTTGCGGGTTCCTGTATCAGCAGATGCGCGAATGGTTCGGCGATCTTGGCGTCGATGGGCCAGATGCGTTTTATGCGGCGGTAAACAGGGTGCATCGTGGCTTTATCCGCACCGAGGCGGATGAGGTGCAATACAACCTCCACATCATGTTGCGGTTCGATCTGGAGCGCGCGCTGATTTCGGGCGATTTGCAGGTGCAAGACCTTGAAGCGGCGTGGAATGATCGGTTTGCCGCTGATTTCGGCTATGCCGTGGATCGTCCGGCCAATGGTGTTTTGCAGGATGTGCATTGGTCGGTTGGGCTGTTTGGATATTTCCCGACCTATGCGCTTGGCAACCTTTACGCCGGATGTTTACACGCGGCGTTGCGGCGTGATGTGCCCGATCTGGATGACGCGCTTGCGCAGGGCGATCCCGGCCCGGCGACACGGTGGCTGGCCGACAAGGTGCAGCGCCATGGCGGGCTCTACCCGCCGCAAAAGGTGATGACGCTGGCCTGTAACGGACAATCGCCCGATGCCGAGCCGTTGTTGAGCTATCTCGAAGATAAGTTCGGCGCACTTTACAGCAGTTAAGCTCGGCAAACGCGGGTTGGCGTCGGTATGCCGGGGTTACTCGGCCACGACCAATTGAACGACAGGCTTTTGCGGCGCCATCTCGATCCAGTTTGTCATGGTGTTTCTAAGCAGGTCGATATCGCGCGTCTCAAGGACTTTGCGAAGGCTGGCAATCGCCTTGGCCGTTTGAAGCTCTGACAAGCACGCTTCTTGAGTGCGCATGATCTTGGGGTGGGGCGTACTGAGCATATTGCCCGCCCCGATCAACAATTCCTCATGCAGCTTTTCGCCTGGGCGCAGGCCGGTGATTTCAATTTCGATGTCGCCATCCGGGTTCGTGGCATCGCGAACTTTCAGGCCTGCTTGTTCGATCATCCTCCGGGCCAGTTCCCGGACCGGAACGGGCTTGCCCATGTCCAGAACGAACACGTCACCACCATTTGTAAAAGACCCGGCCAGTAGCACCAGGCGCACGGCCTCGGCGATGGTCATGAAATAGCGGGTGACATCGCTGTGGGTCAGGGTGACCGGACCACCATTGGAAATCTGTTCTTCAAACAACGGAATGACCGATCCGGATGATCCCAGAACATTGCCAAAACGAACCATTGAAAAACGTGTGCCCATCGACCGAGCCGCCAGATCCTGCACGATGAGTTCTGCAAACCGTTTCGAGGCGCCCATCATGGATTTCGGGCGCACGGCCTTGTCGGTCGAGACCAGGATGAACCTGTCAACATTCGAGCGGCGCGCGGCCTCGGCCACGGTTTTGGTGCCCAGAACGTTGTTGCGCATACCAGCAATGGCGTTGTCTTCGACAATCGAGACGTGTTTATAAGCAGCGGCATGCAGCACAATATTGATACCGTGACGCGACATCACTTCAGAGATCAATGGCTCGTCACAGACCGAGCCAAGGATCGTGACAATCTCAACGCCGGTGCCCAAGGCACGCAATTGGCGATCAATGGTGTAGAGGGCCAATTCGTTATGGTCGAGCAGCACAAGACGACGCGGCGCGCAGGTTATCAACTGACGGCACAGTTCCGAGCCGATGGACCCGCCCGCGCCAGTGATCAATATGTTTTCGCCTGAATAGCTGAGGCTGACGCCCGGAAGCTCATGTTCCAGTTGGTCGCGGCCAAGGATTGCATCCAAATCCAAGGGGTGCGTGTCCCACGCGCGGCGCTGTGTATTCCCGACTAAATCGCAGAAGGATGGCAGAATATGCACCTCGCAACCGGCAGGCATCAGGCGTTGCCGGATCGTGGCCTGAACAGAAAGATTGACGCTTGGCATGGCCAGCACGATCCGGTCTATGTTTTGCTGTTCGACAATACTCGGGATGTCTTTGGCGGAATAAACCCGCAGTCCTGCAATCGTAAGGCCCTGAAGGCGGCGGTCGTCGTCAACGAAGGCCACAGCCTGTAATGCATCATCAGTCGAGAGCGCCGTGGCCAGTTGCTGGCCGGTCTGGCCCGCCCCGTAAATCAGAATGCGCCGCCGTGCGCGATTATCGCGATAGAGCTTAAGAACCAATTGCCGGATGACCAGCCGCCCGGCGACACTGGCGATTAGAAACATCATTCCACCAACCACGAATTCCTGCGGGGCTGTTGGACTGCTAAGGGCTGCGGATGTGATCATCCCGATGGTTGCCAAAAGCAACGCTGTGAGCGCCGTTCCACGCAAGCCATGCATCTGATACGCGTTAAGTTTAATCCGATGCACGCCAAGAGCGAAAGCAATTGCAGCAGCAGACAAAACGATGATCAAAAGCTCAACTAGGCTTTGCCATTGCCAAACGCGCTCAACCGCAACCGGCCCCCAAAAAATGACCTTTGCACACATAAAACTAAGCGCCGTGATCGCGACATCAAAACACAACAACAATGTGCTTTTGCCGCGACGGCTGAGGTTGATCAGTAAACGATACAACAAATTAACGCCCCCGGGTATCCAGGTCACAGTTCAAAAGGGTGTAGTCCTTTTTCGGCAGTAACCATGTCACATTACACCCTATGGAGGTATAGCGAAAGATGTAGATGTATCGACGGATTGGTTTTGTGAATATTTATCGGATCATGTTGGGCACTTTGCTCTATTAATGAGCAAATCGCATGAATTGTGCCGAAATGCCGATATTCAATCTTGGTTTTTCACCTGATCAGAGATCTAGGGGCTGGATCTTCCGGTTGGTTTTACCTGGAAGGCGTCTTGATCACCCGCATGACCGTTTCAAGCATCAATTTAAGATCAAAACACAGACTTTGATTCGTCGCCCATATCATGTCGAGCCGCGCCTTGACCGGAACGCAGCGGCGTGAATAGACCTGATCCGTTTCGTCGGCGGTTCGGCACATTGCCAGCAGCCGCTCCTCGGTGCGGTGATAGCGCAGGGTGGCCAGACCGGTAACGCCGGGGCGGTGTTTCAAGACGCGCGCGTAAAGTTCGGGGTGCTTTTCAACGTAACAGCGCAAAGGGGGCCGGGGCCCCACAAAGCTGATGTCGCCGCGTAGAATATTGAGCAGTTGGGGCAGTTCATCCAAGCGCGTTTTGCGCAAAAAACGCCCAGTGGTCGTGATCCGGGTTGTCTTGTCGCCTCCCGACACGCCGGAATCCTCGGGCGCCGTGGTCATTGTTCGAAATTTCCACAAGACAAACGCCTGATCGGGCGTTTTCATACGTTCCGACAAATAAAAGATGGGGCGACCGTCGCGCAGAAAAATGAACAGGCAAATCCCCAGCAAAAGCGGCCAGAGCACCAACGCCAGCAGCAGCGCCAGAGCTAGATCTGTTATGCGTTTCGAAAGCCTCATCAGGCTGCTTGCGTCCTTTTCAGGTCGCTTACCATTGCCGGGGCATCAGCAACAAGATCAACCTGAGGAAGAGTTTGTGACAGCAGGTTGACGTTCAAAGTGACGCTTTGCACCGCGTCGGGCGGTGCGTCACGCCATGTCACATAGCGGCCCGCGGCCTGCAGCAAATCGGCCATGGCAA
>DATFJQ010000113.1:0-4907 GCA_035269125.1 Roseovarius sp. | reverse complement strand
GGTTTCATCGGCCAACACGTTCACATCCGCGAACTCCACGCCCATGAAATTCAGCACCCCGGCCACACGGCTGGAAAAGCCGCATTGCGGCATATCTTTGGTGCCTTTCATGTAAAGCACCACGTCGTTGGCTTTTACGGTTTCGTCGATCTGGCTTTTTGCGTCGGTCATGATTTGATGTCCTGTGCGTTTGTGTCTTGGTTCGATGCGTCTGAGGCTGTTTGTTCCGCGTCGGCGGTGTCTTCGGGGTCGAAATCTTGGGGGTCGAACCCATCATCATCATCGGGCAGCGCCCCGACATGGGTGCTGTTGGTGTCCGGATCATAGGTCAACCCGTAGGAAGACGGCCCTTCACGCTTGAAACGGCTGTATTCATGCCATGCGGCGTAGATAAAGACCAAGACGAACGGTGTCAGCAGCACAAAGACGATGAGGCGCGCTTCCATGTAATCAGTCGGGGGCTTTGGTGGTCAGCGCCAGCGCGTGCAGATCGCCGCTGGGGCCGTCCATTTTTCCTTTGAGCGCGGCATATACAGAGCGCTGTTGCTGAACGCGGTTCATGCCCTTGAACGCAGCGTCCACGACTTCGGCGGCGTAATGGTTGCCGTCGCCTGCCAGATCGGTGATTTTAATTTGGGCGTCGGGAAATGCAGCGCGGATCAAATCCTCGATTTCCTGAGCTTGAATTGGCATGCGGGGTCTCCTGTTTCTCTTATTCCCAAAGATGTAGAGCGCAGCCACGTGGCGTGCAAGAGCGGGCAGGGTCAGACCCTGCCCACGATGCACGATCAGGCGAAATGCGCGCCGAAACTTGTGCGAAACTGATGCGACAGATCCGACAGCGCGGCCTCGGATTTGCCGAATTGCACCGTGTCGCCGGTAAAGCGGCCTACGGTTTGCACAGGTACACCGGCGCGGCCCGCTTCGATCATAAGGGCCTCGGCCTGATCGAAATTACAGGCCACAAGATAGCGCGCCTGATCTTCGCCAAACAGGAATGCGGTGTCGTCGCTGTCAAGTTGAACGCCCACGCCCGCGGCCTCGGCCATTTCAAAGGCGGCCAGCGCCAGACCGCCATCGGACAGATCGGTGCAGGCCTTGATCAAAGCATGGTTCGCGCGGATAAAATCACCGTTGCGCTTTTCGATCTCCAGATCGACCGGCGGCGCGTCACCTTCGACGCGGTTATAGACTTCGGCCAGCAACGCCGACTGCCCCAGATGCCCGGCGGTGTCGCCGATCAATATGGCCATATGGCCGTCGCGCGCCTCGCCGGTGATGGCGGTTTCCGGGTCACGGATCAGGCCAACGGCGCCGATTGTGGGGGTGGGCAGGATCGCCTGCCCGTCGGTTTCATTGTAAAGCGACACGTTGCCCGACACGATGGGCATATCCAGCGCCGACACGGCGGCGCCGATCCCTTTGATCGCGCCTACGAACTGACCCATTATTTCAGGCTTTTCTGGGTTGCCGAAATTCATGTTGTCGGTGGTGGCCAGCGGCACCGCGCCAAGGGCTGTCAGGTTACGATAGGCCTCGGCCACGGCCTGTTTGCCGCCCTCGACTGGGTTGGCCTTGACGTAGCGCGGCGTCACATCCGAGGTGAAGGCCAGCAGTTTGTCAGTGCCATGCACGCGGATAAGCCCTGCGCCTTGTCCCGGTGTGCGGGCGGTGTCGGCCATCACCATCGTGTCGTATTGTTCATAAACCCACTGGCGCGCGCAGTAATTGGGCGAGGCAATCAGCGCACGCAGCCCATCGACAGGGTCGACACCCGGCACGCTGGCCGGATCAAGTTCCTCGGGGGCGACGGTTTCCACCCAAGGGCGGTCATATTCGGGCGCATTGCCCGACAGCGCCTTCAAGGGCAAGTCGGCCTTGACGGTGTTGTTGTGCATGATGAGGAACCGATCCTCGGGGATGGTTTCTCCGACGATGGCGAAATCAAGATCCCACTTGTCGAATACCGCCTTGGCTTCGGCCTCTTTTTCTGGGCGCAGGACCATCAGCATGCGTTCTTGGCTTTCCGACAGCATCATCTCGTACGCGGTCATGTTTTCTTCGCGGCACGGCACGTCCTCTAGGTTGAGGCGCACGCCCAGACTGCCCTTGTCGCCCATTTCCACCGCCGAACAGGTCAGGCCCGCTGCACCCATATCCTGGATCGAGATCACAGCCCCGGTGGCCATCAGTTCCAGCGTGGCTTCCATCAGGCGCTTTTCAGTAAACGGATCGCCGACCTGCACGGTGGGGCGCTTTTCTTCGATGGTTTCGTCGAACTCGGCGCTGGCCATTGTCGCGCCGCCGACACCGTCGCGGCCCGTCTTGGCGCCCAGATACACAACGGGCATGCCAACACCCGATGCGGCCGAGTAGAAAATCTTGTCGGCATCCGCCAGACCGGCGGCAAAGGCGTTCACAAGGCAATTGCCGTTATAGGCCGGGTCAAACCGCACCTCGCCGCCCGCGCAGGGCACGCCGAAACAGTTGCCATAGCCGCCAATGCCTTCGACCACGCCATGCACCAGTTGGCGTGTCTTGGGGTGGTCGGGTTCGCCGAACGACAGAGAGTTCATCGACGCGATAGGCCGCGCGCCCATGGTGAACACATCGCGCAGGATACCGCCCACACCCGTCGCCGCGCCTTGGTAGGGCTCGATATAGCTGGGGTGGTTGTGACTTTCCATTTTGAAGATCACGGCTTGCCCGTCGCCGATATCGACGACACCGGCATTTTCGCCCGGCCCGCAGATCACCTGCGGTCCTTCGGTTGGCAGGGTGCGCAGCCATTTCTTGGACGACTTGTAGGAACAGTGTTCGTTCCACATGGCGCTGAAGATACCCAGCTCGGTGAATGTGGGTTCGCGGCCGATGATATCGAGGATCAGTTGATATTCGTCGGGCTTGAGGCCATGGGCCTCGATCAGTTCGGGCGTGATTGCCGGGTCCTGCATGTGAATGGGTTCCCCCTCGGTGGTCCGTTGACGCCTCTTTAGTGCATGGTGAGGACCGGGGGAAGGGGGGCGCGCAAGGATGCTTGACCCAAGCGGCGCTTTGGCGTTGCTATGACACGTCGCAATGGGAGGCATCATGAATAGATTGGACAATCCGTGGCGGGGCAAGGGCCTGCCGGATCAGGTTTTGCACGGCGCACCGGCCCCAAGCATCGACGCGGGCACGGTCGAGGGACTATTGGCGCGATGCCCGGCGGCGGCGGAAACCCCGCTGGTTGAAGTGTCGGGCTATGTTCCCCGTGTCTGGGCCAAGGATGAACGCGGGCGCATGGGGCTGGGCAGCTTCAAGGCGCTGGGTGCGGCTTATGTCATCGCGCATCAGGCCGCCGCGACTGGCGCGTCGGATATGGCCCACGCACTGGCGGGCCGCACTTATGTGACCGCAAGCGCGGGCAATCACGGGCTGTCTGTGGCCGCAGGGGCGCAGATATTCGGGGTGCGGGCCGTTGTCTATCTGTCTGATACGGTGCCCGATGTGTTCGCGCAAAAGCTGCGCCACAAAGGCGCCGAAGTGGTACGCGCGGGCCGCGATTACGAGGCCAGCATGCAGGCCGCTGCCGATACCGCCCATGAGAAGGGCTGGACGCTCTTGTCGGACAGTTCATGGCCCGGCTATTTCGACCTGCCGCATCGCTTGATGGAGGGCTATCTGGCCATGGCCGCCGAGGCGACGCGGCAAATGCCCGAGCCGCCCACGCATATCCTGTTGCAAGCCGGGGTTGGCGGGCTGGCCGGGGCCTGTGCGGCGTGGTTCCGCCATGTCTGGGGCGATGGCCCGCAGATCATCGTGGTCGAGCCCGAGGCCGCACCCGCCCTGATCGATTCGATTAAGGCCGGATATGTGGTTGATACCGATGGCCCGGTGTCCAACATGGGGCGGCTGGATTGCAAAACGCCGTCTTTGATTGCGCTGAAGGGATTGGCGCGCGATGCCGATACCTTTGTCACGATCCGCGATCCACAGGCCGGCGCCGTGTTACCGCAATTGGCCGCACAGGGGCTGGAGACCACGGAATCAGGCGCTGCCGGTCTGGTGGCGCTGGGCGAGATGGATCTGAGCGCGGATGCGCGTGTGCTGTGCATCATCAGCGAAGAGGCCGAGGCATGAGCCGGGGCTTTCCGGTCACAGAGTATCAAAGCCGTTTGGCCCGCGCGCAGGCGGGTATGGCCAAGGCGGGGCTGGGGGCGCTGCTGCTGACCACCGAGCCCGAGATACGCTATTTCACCGGGTTTTTGACGCGGTTTTGGGAAAGCCCAAGCCGCCCTTGGTTTCTGATTGTGCCTGCGGCGGGAGATCCGGTGGCGGTGATCCCGTCAATCGGCGCGGCGTTAATGGCCGCGACATGGATCAACGATATCCGCACATGGGCTTCGCCCGACCCCGATGATGACGGAATAAGCCTGTTGTCCGATACCTTGCGCGAAACTGGCGGCCCTGTCGGGTTGCCATCGGGGCCGGAAACCCACCTGCGTATGCCTTTGGCTGAATTCGAGCGGCTGAAGCAGGCCAGCGGCCTGACCTTCAGCGATGATCGGGGCATCGTGGCGCAATGCCGTGCGATCAAATCCAGGGCCGAGATCGCCAAGATTGCCGAAAGCTGTGCCATCGCGGGCAGGGCGTTTGCCCGCGTGGGCAAAATCGCCGTGCCGGGCGTGCCCTTGAGTCGGGTGTTTCGTGACTTTCAGCGCCTGTTGCTTGAGGAAGGGGCCGATTGGGTGCCCTATCTGGCGGGCGGCGCTGGCCCGGACGGACATGGGGATGTGATTTCGCCTGCCACCGATGCGCCGCTGGCCAAGGGCGATATCCTGATGCTGGATACCGGCGCGGTGTGGGACGGGTATTTTTGTGATTTTGACCGGAATTTCGCAATCGGTTGCGCCACCCCGGCGCAA
>DATFJQ010000112.1:0-2070 GCA_035269125.1 Roseovarius sp. | reverse complement strand
GGCGCGCCCATCTGGGCATGCGTAACAGTGACAAGTGTGAAATCGGGGTCTTGCGTGGTGCCGTGGCTTAGGGCGGTAAGCGCTGGCATCAGGTGTGACAGCGCCGCCATGGGCGAAGTGCCGTTTTCCGGCTCGGACGCGTGGGCTGGCTTGCCCTCGAACTCCAAGCGCAGCCCGCGCGAGGCACAGTTGACCGGGCCTTCAATTAGGCCGACATGGCCCAACGGCAGGCCCGGCATATTGTGTAGCGAAAAGGCGTAATCGGGTGTAATCGTCTCGAATCTTGGGTCATCAATCACTGCGGCGGCACCCGCGCCCGTTTCTTCGGCGGGCTGGAACATCAGCACCACGCGCCCCTTGGCCGGGCGGTGGCGCGACAGAAGCCGGGCCAGTGCCATAAGAATTGTCATATGCCCATCATGGCCGCACAAATGCCCTGTGCCCGGGGTCGCAGAGGCATGCGGCGCATCCGAGATCTCATGGATGGGCAGCGCATCCAGTTCGGCGCGGAAAAGGACAGTCGGGCCATCGGCGGACCCTTGATACACCGCAGCTATGCCGTGTCCGCCAAGGCTGGTCAGGACGGTATCCGGTGGATGGTTTGACAGGGCAGAAACAACGCGCTGGGCGGTCTCACGCTCTTGGCCCGAAAGTTCGGGGTGGCGATGCAGGTCGCGGCGGAACGCCGTCAGTTGGGCAATATCTGAGTTTGTCAGTGTCATGGGAATGTTTTCACCCTAATGACGGCAAAAGAAAAGGGCCGCGCGATGGCGGCCCTTCGATCTTTGGGACTGGCAGCACTCAGATGCTGTCTTCGATCCAGCTTTGCAGGGCGGCCTTGGGGGCGGCGCCGGCGCGGTTGGAGACAACCTCTCCGTTTTTAAAGATGAACAGCGCCGGAATACCGCGTACGCCCATGGCGGCTGCTGCGTTGGGGTTGCTGTCAACGTCCACCTTGGCCACTTTAATCTTGCCGTCCATTTCGGCGGACAGTTCTTCCAATGCGGGGCCGATCTGTTTGCACGGGCCGCACCATTCAGCCCAGAAATCCACCACAACGGGGATATCGGAATTTTTCACTTCGGCGTCAAAGGTCGCGTCGGTTACGGCAACTGTGGCCATGATCATGTCTCCTGACAGAATTTGAATTGATCTGAACCTAGGTATCACCAGAGGTAGCGTCAAGCGCAGGCGTGTCGCACAGCGCCCCAGTCACAAGATCGTGCGGCAAATGCATAAGCGTTGCGGTGCGTGTCCAAAGCAGGGCGGTTTTGATCTGACGATCGGGGTAAATTTTGGCCAGCGCATGTGCATAAGCCGCCATTTGCCGCAGCAACCCCACGGGGCAGCTTTCGGGGCTATCGGGAACCGCGGCGTTGGTTTTGTAATCGACGGCAAGCACCCTGTCCGGCTGGACGATCAGCCGGTCAATCGTGCCGTGAATACGCCGGTTTTGCAGCGCGGTCAGCGTGGCGGTGATAGACACTTCGGTCAGGGTGTCTGGCGCGAACAGGCCAGACAGGGACGGTTTGGTCAGCACTTTTTCGGCCTCGGCCAGCAAAAGGGCGTGTTCATCGCCAGTGGCCACATCCTGCCCTGTGGACAACAGGCGCGCGGAAACCATGGGCCAATCTGCTTGTGGGGTTTGCGGCAAATACTCAAGCAAGCGATGGATCAGACGCCCCCGGCGCTTGGCGGCCTCTTCGTCCAGCCCGCGCTCATCCGGAAGCGCCTTGGCCCCGCCTAGATCGGTTGAGGGGCTGAGGGTTTTGGGCCTGTCAGGCGCGGCGGGGGCCGGGGCGCGGAACAAATCGGGCAAGATGGGGCCCGCGCCCGGTGGGGAATCTTGGAGATCAGAGCCCAACTGCGCCCAATCACCGTGTTCCAGCCGAAGACCAGCGCCACCTTCGAACATCTGCTCCTGTGCGCCTGAGCGCTGCAATCCGGCCTCGATCATGTCGTACCAAGTATCGCTTTGCTTCCCCAGATCCCCGGCAGCCGCAACGATCAGCCATTTTTCAGCCCGCGTCATGGCGACGTATAAAAGTCGGTCACGCTCGGCCCGTTCGG
>DATFJQ010000111.1:0-6138 GCA_035269125.1 Roseovarius sp. | reverse complement strand
TTGGCCCGCAATGGCCTGAAAACGTTTACAGAAACGATAGAATTCGGCGCGCAGGGGCGTGACACAGTCCGACAGTTGTCGCGCGATGACGCTTTGGCGCTACTCAAGCGCAGCTTGGTCTGACATCGCACAGCGCCGCATACGCGAATACTCAGACGGTTGGGTTCATCCCGTACAGATCCTGCGCGCGGGCCTCAAACGCCTTCACGATACGCTGCATCGCCTCGTAGAAAAACAGCCCCGCCGCCTTTTGCAGCAGTATGTTCTTGAATTCGAAATCCACGTCGAACTGAACTTCGCAGCCGCCTTCGATATCCTTGAACCGCCAATTCGAAATCATGTATTTGAACGGGCCGTCAAGATATTCGGTCTCGATCCTCTTGTCTTCGGGCCACAATACGACACGACTGCCGAACCGTTCACGGAAGACCTTGAAGCTGATCACCAAATCAGCTTCCATAAGGGTCGAGCCATCATCTTGCTGCTCATCCTTGCGCACGCGCGCGGCCGCAGTCCACGGCAGGAATTGTGGGTAGCTGGCAACATCGGCCACCAGATCATACATTTGCTGGGCCGTATAAGGCAGCTTGCGAGTTTCAGCATGTGACGGCATTCGTGCGCGCGCCCCTGATTGTTCATGGACAGGTTCACGCGTTGTCTTATGCTACACGCGGAATTTCAAGGGGAAGACATGCCAATACACCGCCACACTGAACCGCAACCGTATGTTTTGTGTGCTGTGCGATGAATACCCGTTGGCTCTTACGGATGGCCCGGTGGGCGCAATCCCCGCCAAGCGCGAAACGTGTGAAATTCGTATTTGCGATCATAGCGCTGTGCCTGATCCTGTTTGCGGTGGAGTATTTCATCGGATGG
The DNA here is from genome assembly GCA_035269125.1 of Roseovarius sp. Taxonomy (GTDB): domain Bacteria; phylum Pseudomonadota; class Alphaproteobacteria; order Rhodobacterales; family Rhodobacteraceae; genus Roseovarius. The sequence goes on along the minus strand of DATFJQ010000111.1, from coordinate 5,262 downwards.
CCCGAGGCCCTGACCCCAAACAGCCCACGCGGGCGTTTGTGGCAGGCGAACTAAACTGCGACCCGACAGCGTATACAACCAAGGGAAAATGGCGCACCTGCAAGGATTCGAACCTTGGGCCTCTGCCTTCGGAGGGCAGCGCTCTATCCAGCTGAGCTACAGGTGCCTGCGGGTGTGGCTATAGGCCAAAGCGCGCGGTCCTGCAATCGGAAATCCAAGACCTGAGGTTCCGGCTTGCACCTTTGCGGCAGATGCGGCGTTATGGCTGGGACTGTTAAATTAGGTGAATGAGATTTCCATGCTGAATGCCCCACTTTGGTTGTTGATTGCCCTTCAAGGCGCTGTATCAGCGGCCAGTCTTGTGGTCGAAATCGTGGCCGGCAGAATGATGGCCCCCTATGTGGGCATGTCGCTTTATACTTGGACGGCGATTATCGCGGTTGTGCTTGCGGGGTTTTCCGCCGGGCATTGGTGGGGCGGTCGCGTTGCCGAGCGCCCTGCCCCGCGCGCCATGGCATGGACCGGGTGGGCCTTGTTGGCCGCCGCCTTGACCACGGCTATTGCCGGGGGCGTCTTGCGATTAAGTGCCATGCCCGTTCTGGACGCAGTGGCAAACCCGGTCTGGGCGATCACGGTGCTATGCGCGGTGGCGTTCTTTGCGCCGTCGTTTTTTGCCGGGGTGCCTGCCCCGGTCTTGGCGCAGATCGCCGTCAGCGGGGCCGATAAATCAGGCCGCGCACTTGGGGCCATGTTTGCGGCCGGGGCAATTGGCGCCATCGCGGGCACGCTGCTTGCGGGGTTTGTCTTTATCTCGTGGCTGGGCAGCGCGCTGACCATCAGTATCGTCGCCATTTGCTATGTTGTGGCGGCGCTGATCTGTTTTGGACTGGCGCGACAGCTTAAGGCGCCGGCTGTTGTGGTGGCATCGTCTTTGGCGTTGGCGATCTCGGGCAGTGCTGCGTTCCTGTCCAGCCCGTGCGACACGGAAAGCCGCTATTTCTGCATCCGGACCCAGGATATTTCGGCCAGTAGCGACAGCCCGGTCAATCTGATGGTGATTGACCATCTGGCCCATGGCATCAGCGCACGCGACGCGCCGCGCGTCATGTTCACCGATCACGCCGCCATGCTGGAGGGTCTGGCTCGGATGCGCATGGGCGACAGGCCGTTTTCGGCGTTTTTCGTCGGCGGTGGCACCTATTCCATTCCGCGCGCGTGGACCGACCGGGGGATCGGGCCGATGACCGTGGCCGAGATCGACCCCGCCGTGACGCAAGCCGCGGCGCAAGACTTTTGGTTTGATCCTGAAAGTGTGACCGTGCTGCACGAGGACGCCCGTCGCGCCCTGCTGATCCGGCCTGACACGCGCTATGACGTGATCGTCGGCGATGCCTTTGCCGATATCGCTGTGCCGTCGCATCTGGTCACACAAGAGTTTTTCCAACTGGTGCAAGACCGGCTGACCCCCGGCGGCGTGTTCGTGATGAATGTCATCGACTTCGAACACCGGCTTGAGGCACTGGCGTCGATCCATCAAACCTTATCGCAGGTGTTCACGAACGTGGAAATCTGGACGGAACAGCGCGCCCCGGCACCGGGGCAGCGGTTGGTGTTCGTTCTGGTCGCATCAGACAGCAAAAGCCAGGTGGATAGCCTTGTTTTGCCCGCGCCGGACAGAAAGCGGTTTGGCGTTCTGTCACAGCGCTTTGAACAAAGCATTCTGGCCGAAAAAGACGCGCTGATCCTGACTGACGATTATGCGCCGATTGATCGGCTGCTTGGCCCCGGTTAACCGTCAGCCAAACAGATCATGCGCCAATTCAAGTGCGTCGATCAATGCGTCCACCTCATCGCGGGTGTTATACATCGCAAACGACGCGCGGCAGGTGGCCGTTACGCCCAAGTGATCCATCAACGGCCCGGCACAGTGATGCCCGGCTCGCACGGCGACGCCCTTTTTATCCAAGATCGTGCTGATGTCATGGGCATGGGCGGCGCCCTGCATGGTGAACGAAAAGATGGCCGCCTTGTCTGGCGTTGTGCCTTGAACGCTTAGCCAATTGAGCCCGGTCAGTTTTTCTTGGGCATAATGGCTCAGGTCATCCTCGTGGGCGGCGATGGCCTCCATTCCGACATCCATCATGTATTCCAGCGCCACACCCAGACCGATGGTTTGCACGATCCCCGGCGTTCCAGCCTCGAACTTCATCGGCGGGTCGTTATAGCTCACCGCGTCTTTGCTGACCTCGCGGATCATATCGCCGCCGCCCAGAAACGGGCGCATCTCGGCCATGCGGTCATTGTGCACGAAAATCGCGCCCGACCCGGATGGCCCATACAGTTTGTGCCCGGTGATCGCGTAGAAATCACAGCCAAGCTCATCAAGATTTACCGGCATATGCACTGCCGCTTGGCTGCCATCGACCAGCACCGGCACGCCTTTTTCGTGAGCCGCATCACAGATCGCTTTGACATCGACCTTGGTGCCCAGAACATTCGACAGATGCGTGATCGCCACCAGTTTGGTTTTGGGGCCGATGGCATCAATCACCTTTTGCGGATCAAGCGCGCCGGTTGCATCGGTATCGACCCATTTCAGGTTGACGCCTTGCCGCTCGCGCAGAAAATGCCAGGGCACGATATTGGCATGGTGTTCCATGACTGACAGGACAATCTCGTCGCCCGCCTGCATCCGTGGCATGGCCCATCCATAGGCGACCATGTTGATCCCCTCGGTGGTGCCGGAATTCAGGATGATCTGGTTTTCATCCGCAACCCCCAGAAAACGGGCGATGATGCCGCGCACGCCCTCGTATTTCTCGGTCGCAAGGTTACTGAGGTAGTGCAAGCCGCGATGCACATTCGCGTATTCATGGGAATAGGCAGTGGTGATCGCGTCGATCACCGCCTGTGGTTTTTGCGCCGAAGCCCCGTTATCAAGGTAAATCAACGGCTTGCCATTGACCTCGCGGCTGAGGATCGGAAATTCGCTCCGGACCTTTTTGATATCCAGCATTAGGAGACCCCCACAAACAGGGCCGATATGGCCCCAAAGAAAATCGACATGCCAACCGTCACGCCCAGCAATGACAAGATCAAGACAGCGCCAGCCTTGAACATGCTGTCAAACCCATGCGCCACGTTCAGAACCGAGACGATAGCCCAAATCCACCAGATGACCATGGCAAGGATCAGCAAAGATGAGAGCATCGGTAAAATCGCCCCTATAACAATCAGGCCGATCATCAAAACAAAGGTCACGGCCTGAAGCCACGCCATCACGGCCAGAACGTCGCGCAATTGGCCGGTTCCGCCCATCATGCGCCCGATCCAATACAACACAAACACCGACACAATAGCACGGCCCCATTGCAGCAGCGCAAAGATCAACGGTGCGCTGTGCGCGGGCGATGCGCGCATCAAATCGCTGAATTGATCCTCACCCATTGGGGCAAGCTGCATCAGCGCTGCAAAGATCAAGGATGTGATCACCGACACCAGCGAAAGCGCCATCCACAAAGCCTGAATAGGCCACTGCAGGCGCATGACCTGTGCGCCAGCCTCGGACGGGGTTTTCAGCGTCTGCACGAACAATTGCTTTGCATTCATGGTGATCACGATTTCCCCCAGCCCGCTTCGCGCAGGTTCGACAGCCAGAACCATAGAAAAACGACTATCCAGATCAGGCCAACCAGTTGCAAACCCGGCCCCGCCCCGACGAACCCCGCAACAAGGCCGTATAGCAGCAACAACGGGCTGGCCGCCAGAAACGCCCAGAACAGCGCCAGTCGGCTGCTATAGCCACTCCCCTGCCCACCAAAGGCGCGCTGCACCAGATGGCTGATGAAGGCCAGTGCATAGAGCACCAAAGGCATCATAAAGACCCATCCCAACAAAGCCCCACCCAAAAGCGGGTTCAGCTCTTGTTCGTTGAGATGCGCCTCACGGGCCAGACGCGGCCATTGACCAACAAAGACCACAACGCAGGACGCCATGACAATCGCCAACGCGCGCCCCTCGTTCTGATCCATCGCCAAAAGCCGCCGAAACACGGCCCGCGGCCCCTTGTAGGTGGCCGCGATATCCGTTGTGACAGGCATCAGCCGAGCCGACGATCCAGCCAGCCTTCCAGCCGGGAAACGATGATGTTGCGCAGGCTCTCGTCCTCAATTTCCTCGACGGCCTCGGCCAAAAAGGCCAGCGTCATCAAGTTGGTTGCGATATCCTCGGGAACACCGCGCGCGCGCAGATAAAACAAGCCTTCTTCGTCAATCGCGCCGGTGGTCGACCCGTGCGAACAGGCCACGTCATCAGCGTAGATTTCCAGCTCGGGCTTGGCGTTAAACTCGCTATCGCCATCCAGCAGCAAGGATTGGCTGATTTGATAGCCATCGGTTTTCTGCGCATCGGGCTTGACCAGAATTTTACCTTGGAACACCCCGCGCGCGCCGTTGCGCAGCACCTTCTTGAACACTTGGCGGCTTTCGCAATTCACGGCGTCATGGGTCACGAAGACTGTATCGTCATGCAAGAAATCACCATCGCCTACACAGGCCCCGGCGACATGCGCCGCAGCATTGTCGCCCGTGAGCTCAAGAATGCATTCATTGCGCGTCAGCACGCCATTCGCCGTCAGCGTGAAAGACTTGAACGTGCTTTCCTCGCCCAACCGGGCGAACAGGTGGGTCACGGCGCGGCGCTCGTGATCACGGCCTTGCGTGCGCACATGATGGAATGCAGCGCCATCGGCCACGTCAACTTCCATCACCTTGTTGAACCGCGCGGCGGCGGGGCCATTTTCCAAAACCGTCAGATCGGCGCCTTTGTCCAACTTGACGACATGGTGCAGGATCGCATCCGAGCTGTCAGAGGTATGGTGATACACCAGATTGATCGGCTTGCTGGCTTTGCCGGTGACATGGATCGCCACGCCATCGCTGGCAAGCGCGGTATTCAACGCGGCCAGTGGCCGGGCCACCGGATCTTGGCCGCGCTCTTCGAGCACGCCATACACGTCCTTGGCCCAATGAATGTCGGTTTTGACCGCATCGACCAAACGCTCGACTTTGACACCTTCCAGCGTCAGATCATCACTGGCCGAGGCATCGAACACGCCATCGACAAAGACGATCTGCAGCTTGTCCACATCGTCAAAGGTCTGTGTCTCGTCCGAGACATGCACCGCAGCCGTCGGGGCTTCGGATTGCACCAAACTGTCGGGCGTCGTGAATTTCCAATATTCGTCGCGCCGATGTGGCAGAC
>DATFJQ010000110.1:0-13929 GCA_035269125.1 Roseovarius sp. | reverse complement strand
TGGACCGGGCCGAGGAAATCAAGCAGCCCAAGCGCCGCCAGACGCTGATCGAAAAGCGCGAACAGATCGAGCTGAGCAAGAAGCTGGTGCAGCTTGATTGCGAAACGCCGCTAGATTTCACGCTGGACGATCTTGAGGTGCGCGACCCTGAGCCTGATGTCTTGTTGGGCTTTTTGACCGAGATGGAGTTTCGGACGCTGTCCAAGCGCATTGCCGACGCGCTTGGGGCCGAGGTTCCTGTGATCCCTGATACCAACCCGGCAGGGGCCGACCCGATAAATACGGCCCCCGACTGGCCGGCGATTGACCCTGAGGGTTATGAACATGTCGCAACCATGGAGACGCTTACGGCGTGGGTTGATCGTATCAATGCCCGTGGGTATGTGGCCGTCGATACGGAAACCACATCGCTGAATGAGATGCAGGCGGCGCTGGTTGGAATTTCGTTGGCGGTTGAGCCGGGGCAGGCCTGTTATATCCCGCTCATGCACCGTGATGGGGCGTCGGATGATTTGTTCAGTTCCGACGCATTGGCCAAGGGGCAGTTGCCGTTTGACGATGTTCTGGCCGCACTCAAGCCGGTGCTTGAGGATGATGCGATTCTCAAGATCGGGCAGAACATGAAATACGACGCCAAGATTTTTGCCCGTCACGATATCGCTGTCGCGCCGTTCGATGACACGATGCTGATGTCCTATGCGCTGAATGCGGGGATTCACGGGCATGGTATGGATACGCTTTCTGAGCGGTATCTGAGCCACACGCCGATCCCGATCAAGACGCTGCTGGGCAGTGGAAAAGCGGCCATCACCTTTGATCGGGTACCGGTGGATGAGGCGGTGAAATATGCCGCCGAGGATGCCGATATCACCCTGCGCCTGTGGCATACGTTCAAACCGCAGCTCCACCGTGAAAAAGTGACAACCGTTTACGAAACGCTGGAACGTCCGCTGTCGCCCGTGCTGGCGCGGATGGAGCGGAACGGAATCAAGGTTGATCGTGAAACCCTGTCGCGCATGTCTGGCAAGTTCGCCCAGAAAATGGCGCAGCTTGAGGATGAGATACACGCGCTTGCCGGACGCAAGTTCAATGTTGGAAGCCCCAAGCAGTTGGGTGAAATCCTGTTTGACGAAATGGGCCTTGAGGGGGGCAAAAAGGGCAAGACCGGGGCGTATGCCACTGGCGCGGATGTGCTTGAGGATCTGGCCACCGAGCATGATTTGCCCGCCCGCGTGCTGGATTGGCGCGCGCTGTCAAAACTGAAATCCACCTATACCGACGCGTTGCAAGATCACATCGACCCCGACACAGGCCGCGTGCACACGTCTTATGTGCAGACCGGGGCCAACACCGGGCGTTTGGCATCGACCGATCCGAACCTGCAAAACATCCCGGTCCGATCCGAGGAAGGCCGCCGCATCCGCGAGGCTTTCGTGGCCGAACCGGGCAATGTTCTGGTCAGCCTCGACTATTCCCAGATCGAGCTACGAATTCTGGCCCATGTCGCCGACCTGCCCGCGATGAAAGAGGCATTTAAAGAGGGGCAGGATATCCACGCGATGACCGCCTCCGAGATGTTCGATGTGCCGATGGATGAAATGACGCCCGAGATTCGCCGTCAGGCGAAGGCGATCAATTTCGGCGTGATTTATGGAATTTCCGGGTTTGGGCTTGCGCGTAATCTGCGCATTCCGCGCAGCGATGCACAGGGGTTCATCGACCGCTATTTCGAACGCTTCCCCGGCATCAAGGCCTACATGGATGATACCGTTGGCTTTGCGAAAGAGCACGGGTTCGTGCAAACGCTGTTTGGCCGCAAGATCCACACCCCCGAGATTTCGGCCAAAGGCCCACGTGCCGGGTTTGCCAAGCGTGCGGCGATCAACGCGCCCATTCAGGGCACCGCCGCCGACATTATCCGCCGCGCGATGGTGCGGATGCCGGGCGCGATTGAAGGCCAGCCCGCCAAGATGCTGTTGCAGGTGCATGACGAACTGATCTTTGAAGTGGCTGAGGACGCCACTGACAAGCTGATCGACACCGCCCGCGAGGTCATGGAAGGCGCGGCGCTGCCCGCGGTCAAGGTTGATGTGCCGCTGATCGTGGATGCGGGGCAAGGGGCGAACTGGGCTGAGGCGCACTAACCGGCGTATGGTCGCGACAAGAAAAGGTTTTGCAACCGCCGCGTGCCGTTTCCAGAATATTGCCTGCCGTTTCTGCGATGCAGCAATTTGGCGAATCGGTTACGTCCGTGCATCCTGTGCACCCGTCCACGCGCCGAAAGGTATCTCCATGGCCCGCGAAACCAAACTGATCCTCTGCCCCGTCAACCTGCGCCACGTTAAGCTTGAATACAACGCCTACAGCGAGGCCGTTGAGATGGCCCAACGGCGCGGTGCAAAATTGATCGTTGCCACCGTCGCGCCCGAGATCGAGCGCAACCTGAACATCTACGACTCAGACAAATACTGGACCGGAGAGCTGCAGAAATTCATCGCCGCCCATCCGGCGGACGGGGTCGACGTGGAAACCGTGGTGCGCAAAGGCGCCACGCACCGCCAGATCGTAAAACTGGCGGATGAACGCAATGTCGATGTGATCATCATGGAATCGGCCAACCCGAAAGTGTCCGACTATTTGCTTGGCACAACGGCCAGCCATGTCGTGACCCATGCCGAATGTTCGGTCTATGTGGTGCGCGCCTGACGCGTGATCTTGCGGGGCGTTCGCTCGGGCGTCCCGCTGCTGCTTAGGTTGTGATCCAGCCGATCCCGTCGGCGGTGCGGCCTTCGGGGGTGTATTCGCCGCTGACGTATCCGGCATAGCCCTGTGCGTCCATTGCTGCGAAGAAAGCGCTGTAATCAATTTCGCCGCCCTTTGGTTCGTGCCGTCCCGGATAGCCCGCCACCTGCACATGTGCGGCCCGGTAGCCGTGTTGTGACCAAGTGCTCAAAACGTCCCCAGTGATCCGATGCGCGTGATAGGCATCGAATTGCAACGCCAGATTGGGCGCGCCGACAGTATCCAGAATGTCAGCCGCCAGATCGAAATCGTTCAGGAAATATCCCGGCATGTCATGGGTATTGATTGGTTCAATTGTCAGCGGCTGCTCGGGCGCGATTTCGCTGGCCCAGATCAGATTGCGCACAAAGGTATCGCGCGCCTCGGGGCCGTGGGCGACACCCGCCATGACATGGATATGGTGTGCGCCTAAAACCTGTGCATACCGCAAGGCGCGATGAAAATCATGGCGAAACCGGTCTTGGCCACCGGGAATGGCGGCAAAGCCGCGATCGCCGCCCGCCCAGTTGGGCGGTGGCGTGTTGATCAGGATCAGCGGTAACTCTGCGCGTTCCAATGCTTGCCGGATCAGGTGGCCGGGGTCGTCATAGGGAAACAGAATTTCCACCGCGGCAAACCCTGCATCCCGCGCGACTGCCGGTCGTTCCAAGAGGGGGTATTCGCGGAACAGCATCGACAGGTTGGCGGCAAATCGGGGCATTGGGGTTACTCGGCCGGTAATTCGTCGTCGGGGATCACCTTGAAGAATACGCCCCCCGACCAGAGCCCGAACCAGCCGTCCTGCCGCGTGCCGTGTTCAATCAGGCGGTAAAAACTTTTGCGGTCAATCAGGGCCTCCAGACCGGAGCGGATCATCACATAGGGCGATGGCTCGCCAGTGTGCGGATCGCGTTCGACCCTGATCGGGTTGTCATCGCCTGCCACCACCTTGTCACCGACATTGGTTTCAAAAATCAATTCTTGATCGTTGTCGTCGCCTTCGGCTTCGACATCGACGGCCACAAAGGGCGCATCGTCAACGGTGATTCCCACCTTTTCCACGGGGGTGATCAGATAAAATCTGTCGCCTTCCCTCTTTAGGATGGTGGAAAACAGCCGGACCAAACCGGGCCGGGTGATTTCGCCGCCTTCGTGATACCATTTGCCGTCACGCGTGATGCGAATGTCCAGATCGCCCATAAACGGCGGGTTCCATTCGTGAACGGGTGGCAACCCCTTGCCCTGCGCGGCGCGGGCGGAGGCTGCCAAGCTCTCGGCTGACGGGCTCGTGATCCGGTCTTTGCTCATTACTTTTGCCATTTTGCTCATGCGCGATACACTCATACAGAACGATATAGCCTGATAGGGAGTTTTGCCATGACCGATGACGCCGATCTGCTGGCCGGGATTGAGGCGCTTGAGGACAAGCTGGCGCAGGCGCGCGCTGCGATCACCCGCCGCTTCATCGGGCAGGAACGGGTGGTCGATCTGTCTTTGTCGGCTCTTTTGTGCGGCGGGCATGGTCTTTTGATCGGTCTGCCGGGGCTTGGTAAAACCCGGCTGGTTGAAACGCTAAGCACCGTGATGGGGCTGAACGCCAATCGCGTGCAGTTCACGCCCGATCTGATGCCCGCCGATATTCTGGGATCCGAAGTTTTGGAAACCGGCGCGGACGGGTCGCGCAGCTTCAAATTCATCCCCGGCCCTATCTTTTGCCAACTTCTAATGGCCGATGAAATCAACCGCGCCAGCCCGCGCACACAATCGGCACTGTTGCAGGCGATGCAGGAACGTCAGGTCACGGTCGCGGGCCAAGATCGCGCGCTTGAGCCGCCATTTCACGTGCTAGCCACGCAGAACCCGATTGAGCAGGAAGGCACCTATCCCTTGCCCGAAGCCCAGCTTGATCGCTTTCTGGTGCAGATCGACGTGCCCTATCCCGACCGCGACACCGAGCGCGGCATCCTGCTGGCCACCACAGGTTCGGAAGAGGCCGAGGCCCACCAAGTGTTTTCCCCGTCCGAGCTGATCGAGGCGCAGACCCTGCTGCGCCGGATGCCGGTAGGGGAATCGGTGGTTGAATGTATTCTCGATCTGGTGCGGGCCTGCCGCCCCGACGATGACAGCGCATCCGAGGTGGTCCGCAAGGACGTTGCTTGGGGGCCGGGGCCGCGCGCGGCACAGGCCTTGATGCTGACAGTGCGGGCGCGGGCGATGCTGCAAGGGCGGCTGGTGCCTGATCTTGATGACGTCGCAGCAATGGCACAGCCGGTATTGATCCATCGTATGGCATTGAACTTTGCGGCCCGCGCGCGCGGTGAGCGGCTGGAAGATCTGATTTCCAGCACAGTTGCACAGATCACCCGCACCGAGGCCGCCGCGTGACCCATCCCGCCGACCTTCGCACCCGGTCCGAGGCCGAGGCCGCCACTCTGCCACCGCTTTTGGCGCGGGCCGAGCATTTGGCGGGCACCGTCCTTCTGGGCGAACATGGTCGGCGGCGCGCAGGTATGGGCGACGATTTCTGGCAATATCGCCCGGTGATGCCGGGTGATGCGTTGCGCGATATCGATTGGCGGCGGTCGGGGCGCTCGGATGCGCAATTCGTGCGGCAGCGCGAATGGCAGATCGCGCAAAGCGTGATGATCTGGGCCGACGACGCGGCGTCGATGCGGTTTGCCTCGGAAGATGACCTGCCGCAAAAAGCCGACCGGGCGCGCCTTTTGGCGTTGTCGGTCGCGATCTTGCTTAACCGTGCGGGCGAACGCGTGGGGCTGACGGGCCATGCATTGCCGCCGCGCCGTGGATCGGTGCAGATCGCGCGGCTGGCCGAGGCGCTGACGCAAGACAGCGACGAGGATTACGGCACGCCAACTTTGCAAGGACTGATGTCACAGGGCCGGGCGTTGTTCCTGTCGGATTTCATGGGCGATATCGAGGGCGTGCGCAATGCGCTGACCCGCGCGGCAGACCGCGGCGTGCAAGGCGCGGTGTTGCATATTCTGGATCCGGCCGAAGAGGCGTTTCCCTTTCGGGGGCGCACCATTTTCCAAAGTATCGGCGGCACCATGTCCCATGAGACGCTCAAGGCCAATGATCTGCGGGATCGCTACCTTGAGCGTCTCGCGGCGCGGAAAGATGAATTGCAGTCGCTCTGCGCCGTGACCGGCTGGCATTATGGGCTTCACCATACCTCGGACAGCGCGCAATCGGCGCTGTTATGGCTGTATCGTGCCTTTGACGGGGGGCACGCCTGATGCTGGGGCCAATCGCCTTTACCGCGCCTTGGTTGCTGCTGGCATTGGCCGCGTTGCCGATCCTGTGGATTTTGCTGCGCGCCGTGCCGCCCGCCCCCATTCGGCGGCGTTTTCCCGGTGTGGCGCTGCTCTTGGGGCTGAAGGACGACGATACCGTTACCGATCGCACGCCTTGGTGGTTGCTGCTGTTGCGTATGCTGGCCGTGGCTGCGGTTATCATTGGCCTTGCCGGGCCGGTCTTGAACCCGCGCGATCCGGGTGATCAAGTGCAAAGCGGCCCACTTTTGATCGTGTTGGATGCCAGTTGGGCCAGTGCCCGGGATTGGCCCACGAAATCGGCGCTTTTGGATGACATGCTGTCCGAGGCGGGCCGCGATGGCCGCCCCGTGGCCATCTTGCGTCTGACCGATCCGCAGCCAGTTGCGTTCCGCGCCGCCGAGGACTGGCGCAGCCGTCTGTCGGGCCTTGTCCCACAAGCCTGGACCGCGACGCCTCCCATGATCGAGCGCGCACGCGAGGCCCTGCCTGAAGGTGCGTTTGAAACCCGCTGGATGTCGGATGGACTGGCACATGAAGGGCGTTCGGATTTTTTGTCTGATCTAGAAGCGCGCGGCCCGGTCACCGTATACGAAAGCCCCGCACCCATTCTTGCCCTTGCCCCCGCCGTGATCGAGGACGGGATTGTCAAGTTGACGGCCAAGCGTGCGGCGCCGGGGCCTGCGCGGGAAATCTTGGTTGCGGCGCATGGCCGCGATCCCCAAGGGATACCGCGGGTTCTGGCCAATATGCCCCTGAACTTCGAGGCGGACGCGATGACGACTATAGGCGATTTGTCTCTTCCGGCCGAATTGCGCGCGCGTTTGACGCGCTTTGAGATCACGGGTCAAAACACCGCTGGGGCCGTGACGCTGACGGATGACAGCCTGAAAAGGCGCGAGGTTGCCCTGATCGCGGGCCGGGAAAACCGCGAGGGTCTAGAGCTGCTTTCACCGCTGCATTATTTGGAACAGGCGCTTTTGCCCTCGGCGGATCTGTTGGACGGGGAACTGATGGATATCCTGCCCGCCAACCCCGATGTGATCGTTCTGGCCGATGTCGCGACCTTGTCGCAGGCCGAGCAAGACGCCCTTTTGGACTGGCTGGATCAGGGCGGGCTGTTGTTGCGGTTTGCGGGGCCGCGCCTTGCGGCCTCTGATGTGTCGCGTTCTGACGAGTCGCCGCTTTTGCCGGTGCGGCTGCGTGCCGGTGGGCGGACTGTGGGTGGCGCGATGAGTTGGGGCGAGCCCAAGGCGCTTGCGCCGTTCGCCGACGACAGCCCGTTTGCCGGGTTGCCCGTGCCGGGTGACGTGACTGTTTCGGCACAGGTGATGGCGCAGCCCGACCCGACGCTGGCCGACCGCGTGATCGCGCAACTGACCGACGGCACACCGCTTGTAACCCGCAAACGCGTGGGCGCAGGGCAGGTGGTTTTGTTCCACGTTACCGCAAATGCCGAATGGTCCAGTCTGCCTCTGTCCGGCCTGTTTGTTCAGATGCTTGAACGTCTGGCCGTGTCGTCGGCTGTGGCGCTTCCTGACATGGCGCAATTGCAGGGCACCACATGGCAACCCGCGCAGGTTTTGGATGGGTTCGGCACGTTGCAGGACGCAGGCACATTGCCGGGGATTGCGGGCGAACGCCTGATCACCGAAGCGCTTGGTCCCGATCTGCAACCGGGTCTTTACGATGGTCCCGACCGCCGGTTTGCCCTGAATGTCGTCGCAGACGACACCGCGTTGACGCCGGTTACGTGGCCCACCCGTATCCCGGTTGAAGGGCTGGCCCGTGCGCCCGAAACCCCCTTGGCGGGGTGGCTTCTGGCGCTGTCGATGCTGCTGCTGTTGGGCGATATCGTAGCGTCACTGGCGTTGTCCGGGCGGCTTTGGTCGGCCCGTGCGGCGGCGCTGGTGCTTGCTGTGCTTTTGCTGCCGGCCCCGCACGGTGCACAGGCGCAATCGGTGGCTGACAAGGAATTGGCCGCGGCCTCGGAAGTGACCTTGGCCCATGTCTTGACGGGCGACGCCCGGCTGGATGAAACGGCCCGCGCGGGGCTGGTCGGACTTAGCGAAACGCTGTTTTTCCGCACCTCCGTTGAACCTGCCGATCCGATTGGCGTTGATTTGGAAATAGATGATCTGGCGCTTTTTCCGTTGCTCTATTGGCCGGTCACACCCGATCAGCCGATCCCGTCACAAGAGGCTTACGCCAATTTGAACGCCTATCTGCGCACTGGTGGCATGATCTTGTTCGACACACGAGACACCAACGTGGCGGGGTTCGGGGCATCGTCGCCCAATGGGAAGATGTTGCAACGGCTGGCCCGCCCGCTGGACATACCGCCGCTTGAACCGATCCCCGACGATCACGTGCTGACGCGCACCTTCTACTTGCTACAGGATTTTCCCGGCCGTCATTCCGGCCGCCCTGTCTGGGTTGAGGCCGCGCCAGCGGATGCGGAACAGGTTGAGGGTATGCCGTTTCGCAACCTCAACGACAACGTGACGCCTGTGGTGATCGGCGGCAACGATTGGGCCGCAGCGTGGGCGATGGATGACCGCGGCAATGCACTGTTTCCGGTGGGCCGTGGCTTTGCCGGGGAACGACAACGCGAGATGGCTTATCGCTTTGGCGTGAACCTTGTGATGCATGTGCTGACCGGCAACTATAAATCCGATCAGGTGCATGTGCCCGCATTGCTGGACAGGTTGGGCCAATGACAGGAACACTGATTTTCGACCCGCTTCTGCCTTGGCTGCTGATCGCGGTTCTGGCGGCGGCCTTGGTCATAGGGGTAGGCCTTGCACTGTGGCGCGGCCTGTCGGGTTGGCCGTTAAGGGCGCTGGCCGGTCTGGTAATTTTGGCCGCCTTGTCTGGCCCGGTCTATCAAGTCGAAGACCGCGCGCCGCTGAGTGACATCGTGCTGATGCTTGAGGATCAAAGCGCCAGCCAGCAACTTGTTGATCGCGCCAGCACAACCGCACAGGCCGCCGATGAACTGGCCGCGCGTCTGAGTGCGCGACCCAATACCGAGGTTCGGCGCATCGCTATTCCCGACGGGGCCGACAACACCGGCACGCAGGCCATGACCGCGCTGTCCGAGGCCCTTGCCGAAGAGCCCCGCGGCCGTATCGCTGGCACGATCCTTCTGTCCGATGGCCGCATTCACGACGTTGACCGCGCCCCGGATTTGCCCGCACCGCTGCATCTGTTGCACACCGGTCGCAGCACCGATTGGGACCGCCGCCTGACGATCAAGAACGCTCCGGCCTTTGCCATTCTGGGCGAAGAGGTAACCCTGACCCTGACCCTGACCGATGACGGTGCCGCGCCGCAAGGGGTTGAGAATGTGCCGCTTGATATCTCGATCGACGGAGAAGAGCCGCAGCGCTTCAATGTGCCTTTGGGCCGCGAGATCGAATTGCCCCTGACGCTGCCGCATGGTGGGCGCAACGTGTTGCAATTTACCACGCCAGAGGCCCCGGGCGAATTGACGGACCGCAACAATACCGCCCTTGTGCAAATCAATGGCGTGCGCGATCGGCTGTCCGTGCTGCTGGTGTCTGGTGAACCGCATGCCGGGGGCCGTACATGGCGCAACTTGCTGAAATCCGACAGTTCGGTCGATTTGGTGCATTTCACCATTTTGCGCCCGCCTGCAAAACAGGACGGCGTGCCGGTACGCGAATTGTCTCTGATCGCCTTTCCGACCCGCGAATTGTTTCTGGAGAAGATCGACGATTTTGATCTGATCATTTTCGACCGCTACAAGCGGCGGGGGATTTTGCCCTCGCTCTACCTTGATAACGTGCGCAATTATGTCGAAGAGGGCGGTGCGGTTCTGATCGCGGCGGGTCCGGATTTCGCCAGTGCCGACAGCCTTTACCGCACGCCGATTGAGGCCATCGTGCCCGCGCGACCCACCGCCCGCGTGCTGTCAGAGCGGTTCCGCCCAAGCGTGACCGACCTTGGCCAGCGTCATCCCGTCACCTCGGGGCTAGAGCGCGAATTCGATGGCGAATGGGGTCGTTGGATGCGGCAGATCGAGGTTGAACAAACTTCGGGCGATGTTGTCATGTCCGGGCAGGATGACCGCCCGTTGCTGGTGCTTGATCGTGTCGGGGAAGGTCGCGTTGCACTTTTGGCGTCGGATCATGCGTGGTTGTGGAATCGCGGCTACGAAGGCGGCGGCCCGCAATTGGAGCTGCTGCGGCGGCTGGCGCATTGGATGATGAAAGAACCCGAGCTTGAGGAAGAAGCGCTTTGGGCCGAAGCGACGGGTCAACAGATGCGCATCATTCGCCGGTCGCTTTCCGACACGGTTGGCCCGGTCACGATCACTACCCCATCGGGCGAGGTGATCGAGCGCGAATTGACCGAGGTTCAGCCCGGTCGGTTTGAAACCCTGTTCGACGGGCCTGAAACCGGGTTGTATCGGCTGGAGAATGGAGAACAGACTGCTGTCATCGGCCTTGGCCCCGCCGCGCCCGTCGAGTTTGAGCAAACCATTGCAAGTGCGGCACCGTTGCAACCTGTTCTTGATCGGGTGAACGGTGGCGCCAAAGCGCTTGCGGACGGTTTGCCGCGCATCCGCGACGTGCGTCCGGGCCGACCGGCTGCGGGCCGTGGCTGGATCGGGCTGACCCCTCGGGACGCGTTTGAAACCCTGTCGGTCACCCAAGCGCCGCTTTTGCCGGCATGGCTGGTGCTGGCCTTGATCGCGGCCCTGACCGTGGGTGGCTGGCTTCGCGAAGGACGGCGCTGAGACGACGGCGGTCAGAGTCGCGTCGGGATATCAAAAAGGCGTGTTAGACGGCGCACCGTTGATGGTGTCACCTCGTAATAGGTGGCGATTTCCCGGTCGCTCAGGCCATATTCCCGCATGGCATACAGGGCCCCGACCGGATCATGGCCCAGCTTGGCGGAAAGGTGCCAACCCGATTTCTTGCTGCCCGGCACAATGGGTTGCGCCAAAATCCTTTGCAGGCGTCGGGCGGCTGAGTGCGGGCTTTCATAAGTCATGTGACGCATACCAATCTCGCTTGTGTGTCTGTCGATCCATGCCGTGTCTGGCTTTGGAACCATGTGAATGTATTAAAAACTCGTTCAGATGACATTGACGGCGGTTAAAGCCTCGCCTTCTGCCATGGGCCAGACTGCACAAGTCAAAGATATTCGATGAAATCCGCTGTTCAGGATGCCCGGCTGCGCTGCGCAACGGTGCGATCCTGAATTGCATCAGAGTGATCGAGATGCAGGTGAACGACATCATGAGACGCCCCGCCGTGACAATCGCGGCCACCGCCAGCATTGCTGTTGCGGCGGCCAAGATGCGTGACCGGAATGTGGGTATTTTGACCGTGCTGGATCAGGATCAACTGGTCGGCGTGATCACCGACCGTGATATCGTGTTGCGCGTTCTTGCCGTTGGGCTGACGCTGCAAGGCACATCGATTGGCCACGTCATGAGCAGTGACGTCACGGTGTGTTTTGCCGATGACAGTATCCAGCGTGCTACGGCCACAATGGGCGATCACCAGTTTCGCCGCCTGCCGGTTTTGGACCAGAAAAATCGGCTGAAGGGCATCCTGTCTGTGGATGGTATAGCCGAGCATTATTCAGAGCATCTTGCCGGGGAAACATTGGGCGAGATCGTCGAAACCCGATCTGGCGTGCCGAGTTCTGGTTTCTGGCGTTGATCTGTGTCGCCGTCGCTAGACGTTTTCGGGCACGATTTCACGCCTCAGCGTCGCATGGTCGACCCCGGCCATACGCGACAACGCTTGCGGGTTCACAACCCGAATATCCATGTGGTCGCTCATCTCAAGTATGCCATTGCGCGACATACGCCGCATGGTGCGACAGACATGCACGGATGATAACCCGATGAAGTCGCCAATCTGTTGTTGCGTCATCGGAATGTGGAACTCGGGCAGGTCCGAACCACTGATCGTGCCGACCCGGATGTGCAACTCCAACAGCGCATATGCCACCCGCATCTCGGCAGTGCCTTTGCCCAGCCTTAGCATCCGTTCTGAGTGCCGCGCCTGCCGGGCGGCGTCTTTCAGGTGAGCCCATTGGTGCAAGTCCGGCCAGTCCGCGATCAGCGTTTCCCACGTGGCACGGTGCAGACAGGCCACTGTGCCAGCAGTCAGTCCGTTGATCGTGACCGATGACGTTTCGCCGTCTGCCGACGAGGGATCGACGATGTCGCCCTCCAATGCGAAATCTATGATCTGGGTTTGTCCCTGTTCCAGAGATTTGGACATTGCCAGCCAGCCATCCAGCACGCAGTAAATCACTTGGCAAGGGTCGCCCTCCAACAGCAAGGTGCAGTCTTTGGTGAACCTGTGCGCATGGTGATCGAATGCAGTTTGTAGTTTGGCTGAAAAACCAGTGTTGGCCATTCCCGGAAATACATGTGCGGGATTGGTCTGATTTTCATTGAGCATATATTTATAGTCCATAGCCGCACTCCCTTGTTGTCCAACTTAAACCTGCGGAGAACTGGTTATGCACTATGTGTGTGCAAGCACTTTGGACAATCCAATGGGTGGCACATTCAAGAAACTATATACTACATCTAAGCGATTGTCTTGGAGTCTGTTTGCGAAGGGTGCCTGTGATTGATCCATCCGTCGCAAACTGGCTAAATGATTTCGTCTGTGCGTTTGTGAAATCAAACACCGCTAAGGTTATTTTTAAGGGCGACTGTCGCTGGCTATCGTGCTTCAGCGTTTGGTCGCCGATCCGCGTTTTTGATCTGTGTTCAGGTGTTAATGCATCCCCGGACCAGCGCATGAATAATGTTGATCGCGCATGATCGATTCGATTTTTTAGACAGGAGACATTAAATGGCAGATTCAAAATCAACCGCGTCACCGCTGACAGATATGGTGAAGCAGTCCGAGAAATTTTTGGGCGTCAACGCGGTGACCGGCCCTCAGACAGAAGAGTTCTGGCATGCCCAGGACCAGATCCTTGCCGAAACCGAGGCGTTTGCGAAAAACTGGTTTGCACGGCGCCATACGGCCACCGAAACGGCCCTTGAGGCTGTCAAAACCATATCGCAGACAGCGCCCTCTGATCCGTCCTCTGCGATGAAAGTTCTGGCTGACTGGCAAACACATTCCATTGAGCGGGTCGCGGAAGATTTTCGCGAATGGTTTGAGCTTTGGGCGCGCTGCACAGGCCATCTTGGCGCGGCCGAAATTCAGGCCGGAGAAGCCGGGATGAACGCCTTGGCGCAGGCCAACCCATCGACCAAGCGTGATAAGGATGACGTGCCCGTTTGATCAGTCACTTGCGTGATGTGATAAAATGTTCCGCCTCCTTCATCAATTGGATGACGTCCTGATCAGTGGTTTGGGTGAAATCTTCGTAATGCGCGCCGACCCCGCAAAAAGGCTGCGGTTGTGACAGGCAAATCACGTCGTCCGCATCGTTTCGCAGCTGTCTTAGGGTATCTGACGCCGCGACGGGAACGGCCAAGACCAATTTGGCAGGCGCTTGCCGCCGCACTGCCAGAAGCGAGGCGCGTATCGTGGCCCCGGTTGCTATTCCGTCGTCAACAATGATGGCCGTGCGCCCTTTGAGCGGAACAGGGTTGCGACCCTTCATATAGATGCCGTGCCTGCGTTTGATCTCGTCCAGTTGTGCGTGTGAAAGACGGTCGATGTCTTGCGCGGTCAGGCCTGCCTGCGCTGCGATGGAATGATTGATGACGGTCTGCGGGTGATCGCCGTTCACGATTGCGGCAACGGCCAGTTCCGGCTGTCCGGGCAGGCCGATCTTGCGGACCATCACCAGATCCATCGGTGCATCCAATACCCGCGCAACCTCAAGCCCTACGGGA
>DATFJQ010000109.1:0-5859 GCA_035269125.1 Roseovarius sp. | reverse complement strand
CGCCTCGATCAGGATTTCGGCCACTTTCAAGGCCGATAGCGGCGTAGTTTCGGACGGTTTGAACACCATCGCATTGCCACAGGCCAGCGCGGGCGCAGCTTTCCAGCAGGCGATCTGCGTGGGGTAGTTCCATGCACCCAGCCCGACGCAGACGCCAAGCGGTTCGCGCACGGTATAGGCCCAATCGCCGCCCGGCAGCGGAATATGCTCACCTGTCAAACCCGCCGCGACCGAGCCGAAATATTCCAAGGCATCCGCCCCGCTGGTGGCATCGGCGACCAAGGTTTCCTGCAAGGGTTTGCCGGTGTCGTAGGTTTCAAGAATGGACAAATCGCGATTGCGGTCGCGCATGATATCGGCGGCCCGCCGCAGCACGCGGCCCCGCTCCATGCCCGACAGCTTCGCCCAGTCCACCTGCGCCGCCTGCGCGCCGCTGATGGCCTGTTCGATCACCTCGGGCGTGGCTTCGTGCAGGGTGGCGATCACCGCGCCCGTGGCCGGGTAGATCACCTGCATCGGGGAGCCGTTTTCATCTTCCAGATAGGCCCCGTTCACGAAATGGCTGGCCTTGGGTTGGGTTGCATAGGTCATGTTTGCCTCCGGCGGGAGTATTTGGGGAACAATGAAAGGGCTATTCGCCACGCGGAAACCGCTGGCTTTCTTCGACGGTGTTCAGGTCCATGTGATTGCGCATGTAGCGCTCGCTGGCCTTTTGCAGCGGCTGGTAATCCCAAGGGTAATAGCCCCCCTTGCGCAGCGCCTCGTAGACGACCCATCGGCGGGCCTGACTTTCGCGCACCTGCGCGTCGAACTGATCAAGGCTCCAGCGTGCATCGGCCATATCGCTGAAATGCTTCAAGGTTTCGGCATGGGATGGATCAGCGGCCAGATTGGTCAACTCATGCGGATCGGCCTGAAGATCGAACAGTTGATCGGGGTCAAGCGCGCAGCGGGTAAATTTCCAACGTCCCTGACGCAGACAGACCAGCGGCGCATAGGACGCCTCGGCGGCGTATTCCATGGCGACCGGGGCCATGCGTGTTTGGCCCTGCCCGAGCGGCACCAGGGATTGCCCTTCGGTCCAGGGCGCGACCTCGTCCATCGACACACCAGCCAAATCACACAGCGTCGGGCAGACGTCGATATTGCTGACCGGGTCTGAGACACACCCGGCCTCCATCCCCGGTGCTGCCACCATCAACGGCACACGCGCGGAGCCTTCAAAAAACGACATCTTGAACCAAAGGCCACGCTCGCCCAGCATGTCGCCGTGATCGGATACGAACAGGACAATGGTGTCATCCTGTTGCCGCGTTCCCTCAAGCGCCTCCATGATCTGGCCGATCTTGTCGTCCAGATAGGAAATATTGGCAAAATAGGCCCGGCGCGACCGGCGGATATCGTCATCGGTGATCTTGAATGACCGCCAGTCATTGGCGTCAAAGATGCGCTTGGAATGGGGATCGTGATTGTCATACTCCATCGCCGGAACCGTTGGGTCCAGATGTGCGCAATCCTCATAGAGATCGCAGTATTTGCGCCGCGCGACGTATGGGTCGTGCGGGTGTGTGAAACTGACGGTCAGGCACCACGGCCGATCATCCTGACCCCGGCCCAGATCGTAAATCTTGCGGGTGGCGTGATAGGCCACCTCATCGTCATATTCCATCTGATTGGAAATCTCGGCCACCCCGGCCCCGGTGACCGACCCAAGGTTGTGATACCACCAGTCGATCCGCTTGCCGGGTTTGCGATAATCCGGGGTCCAGCCGAAATCGGCGGGGTAAATATCGGTCGTCAGGCGCTCTTCGAAGCCGTGCAGCTGATCGGGGCCGACGAAATGCATCTTGCCGGACAGGCAGGTCTGATACCCGGCCCGCCGCAGGTGGTGGGCATAGGTGGGGATATCGGCGCTGAATTCGGCGGCATTGTCATAAACCCGACTGCGCGACGGCAGAAGCCCCGACATAAAGCTGGCCCGCCCCGGCGCACAAAGCGGGCTGGCGGTATAAGCATTAGAAAATCGGGTCGAACGATCCGCTAAAGCGCGAAGATTGGGGGCGTGCAACCAATCCGCCGGACCATCCGGGAACAGCGTGCCGTTCAACTGATCCACCATCAAAATCAGAATGTTGGGTCGGGTCATGTTACGCCTCCGCTTTCAAGGATGTATCCAGATAATGCAGCAGCACGTCGATTGCCCCATCCGGGGCCAAAGGTTCGGCGCGCAGGGCTTGGCGGATATAAAG
The DNA here is from genome assembly GCA_035269125.1 of Roseovarius sp. Lineage (GTDB taxonomy): Bacteria > Pseudomonadota > Alphaproteobacteria > Rhodobacterales > Rhodobacteraceae > Roseovarius. Next base: position 3,610 of record DATFJQ010000109.1, on the reverse strand, counting down.
CCCGTCGATCATCGCCGCCAAACCGCGTGTCAGGTGATCGGCGTGGTCAGGGACGATCTGGCGCAACGCGTGATGCAGGTTTGACCGCAAGCGGCGCTGGTAGATGTGCAGCAGCCTGAGCGCCGGTTGCGATGTTTGCGCCTGCACGTAAAAATTCAACCAAGCCGAGACCATTTCAGGGCGAAATTGCGCCGGGCCGAAACTGGCGCGAATGATCGCCTCGATCCGGTCGCGCGGGGTTTTGGCCATCGTCAGCGCGCCGCGCACTTCTGCGCCATACAGCGTCAGGATATGGCGCATCGCGGCGGCGAAAATCTGCTCTTTGGAGCCGAAATAGTGATGCGCAAGGGCGCTGGACATGCCTGCGCGTCGCGCAATCTGACTGACAGTCACATCCAGCGCGCCGCGCGCTCCGATTTCATGAATCGTGGCCTCGACCAAGGCCGCGCGGCGTATGCCTTCCATTCCGATCTTTGGCATCATCCCGACTCCTAACAGCCTTGGCCTTAGGAGGTATTCATGTTTAATTGACTCGTCAATCAATAAAAAAACGTAGATGAGAAGCCAACCAACCCAGAACGAAAACCCGGCAATAATAGCGTTGCACGTCATGGCCACGTCATCATAGTGTCGGAAATGTATCGAAGGTGTCGCATTGAGGCCCAGCAACCGGCAATCTTGACCGACATTTCGCAGCCCGCCCTGCCGTTCAAGCGGCATATCCGGGGCCGGGATATTCGAACGCCAAGTGACAACAGGGAGAATGACACAATGGCATTATTCAAAGACGGCATGTTGAACCGCCGCGGATTTCTGAAAACCACGGCAGCCACCGCGATGGCGGCATCGCTGCCGATGGGCGGCGCCATGGCCGCCCCCAAACGCGGCGGACACCTGCGCGTCGCAATCGGCCACGGCCAGACGACCGACACGCTGAACCCCGGCACCTACGAAAACAGCTTTACCACCTCGCTGGCCTATACCATCCACGGCCACCTGACCGAGGTCGCGCAAGACGGGTCGCTGATCCCGGAATTGGCCGAAAGCTGGGAAGCCTCGCCCGACGCCAAGGTCTGGCGCTTCAAGATTCGCCAAGGCGTGACCTTCCATTCGGGCAAAACGCTTGAACTTCAGGACGTGGTCAATTCGATCAACTTCCACCGCGGCGAAGATTCGACATCGGCCGCTGGCCCCATCGTGGCCCCGATCCAAGAGATCACCACCGAAGGCAACGACACCATCGTCATCACGCTGGATGGGGGCAATGCCGACTTCCCGTTCACGCTCAGCGATTATCACATCACGATTTGCAAGGCCGATGGTGACAGCATCGACTGGAAATCCGGCGATGGCTGCGGCAGCTACAAGCTGATGGATTTCAATCCCGGCGTGTCCTACACCGTGGAACGCCACGAAAATCACTGGCGCAATGATGTTGCATGGTTCGACAGCGCCGAGGTATTTGCGATCGTCGATCAAAACGCACGCACCACGGCGCTGGTCTCTGGCGACGTGGATGTCGCCGACCGGCTTGACCTGAAAACCGTTGGCCTGCTGGCGCGCAACGAAGACATCCAGATTAATTCGGTCGCCGGGACGCAGCATTACACCTTTGCGATGGACACGCGCGCCGATCCGTTCTCGGACAACCATGTGCGTCAGGCGCTGAAATACGGCGTCAACCGTCAGGAACTGGTCGACAAGATCCTGTTCGGCTACGGCTCGGTCGGCAACGACCACCCGATTGGCCGCGGGCAGCGGTTCTATAATTCCGAGCTTGAGCAGAAAACATACGACCCCGACAAGGCCAAGTATCACCTGAAACAAGCTGGCCTGGACAGCATTGATGTATCGCTGTCTGCAGCGGATGCCGCCTTTGTCGGCGCGGTTGATGCGGCTGTTCTTTATCAATCCTCGGCCAAGGCCGCCGGCATCAATCTCAAACCCGTGCGCGAGCCCAATGACGGCTACTGGTCGGATGTCTGGATGAAGAAATCCTTTGTCTCGGTCTATTGGTCGGGCCGCGTGGTCGAAGATCAGATGTTCTCGACCGCATACAAATGCGGCGCATCTTGGAATGACAGCTTCTGGTGCAACGATCGCTTTGACGATTTGATGGTCAAGGCCCGCTCGGAACTGGACGAAGACAAACGTCGCCAGATGTATTGGGAAATGCAAGATCTGGTGTCCAACGAAGGCGGCGTTGTCATCCCGATGTTCGCCAACTGGGTTTTCGGCAATTCCACCAAGGTCGGCCACACCGAGCAAATGAGCTCGAACTGGGATGTGGACGGCATGCGCTTTATCGAGCGTTGGTGGTTCGTCTGACCTTCACCGAATTGAAACCCGTTTGACATGACACGCGCCGGCGCAGACCATTGCGCCGGCGCAAATGTCAAAACCATCCGCGACCCAACAGGAGGATTCGAATGTCCATGAAATACACGCTGACCGCCGCCGCACTTGTGGCCGCTGGCCCGGCCCTTGCCGATTGTGGCACCATCACATTTTCCGATGTCGGCTGGACCGACATCACCGCCACCACCGCCGCCACCACGACCGTGCTTGGGGCGTTGGGCTATGAAACCGACATCAAGGTGCTGTCAGTACCCGTCACCTACACGTCGCTGGCAGAAGGCGATATCGACATTTTCCTTGGCAACTGGATGCCCACGATGGAGGCTGATATCGCCCCCTACCGCGAGGCAGGAACAGTGGACACGGTACGCGCCAACCTCACCGGGGCCAAGTATACGCTGGCCACCAACGCCGCTGGTGCAGCCCTTGGGGTCACCGATTTCGCCGATATCGCGGATCACGCCGAAGCGCTTGACGAAACGATCTACGGGATCGAGCCGGGCAATGACGGCAACCGCCTGATCATGGACATGATCGAGGCCGACGCGTTCGGCCTTTCCGGGTTCGAGGTCAAGGAAAGTTCTGAACAAGGCATGCTTGCACAGGTCAGCCGCGCAGACCGCCGCGAAGAGCCGATTATATTTCTGGGCTGGGAACCGCACCCGATGAACGCCAACCACGACATGACCTACCTGACCGGTGGGGATGATTGGTTTGGCCCCGATCTGGGCGGCGCGACCGTCTATACCAACACCACGGCAGGCTATGTCGACAGCTGCCCCAATGTGGGCAAGCTGCTGCAAAATCTGGAATTCACGTTGGCCATGGAAAACGAGATCATGGGCGCGATCCTGAATGACGGCACCGACCCGGCCGAAGCCGCGACCACGTGGTTGACCTCCAATCCCGGCGTTCTGGACGGCTGGCTGGACGGCGTGACCACCCGCGACGGTGGCGATGCTATGGCTGCGGTCAAGTCCAACCTCGGCCTGTGATCATTCACCCGGCATGAAAACCCGGCCCGCCCCGTTTCGGGGCGCGGCTACCAATGATATTTCCCACAATCAAAGGATAGCGCGTGGACTGGCTGACCGACACCAAGATACCAATCGGCAACGCGGCCGAGGTTTTCTTTGAATGGATGCAGGACAACGCGGCGGCGTTTTTCGATCACTTGGCTGCGGTGATGGAGGCAATGATCGACGCCTTTCTTTGGGTGCTGCAAACCCCGCACCCGATGGTGCTGATTGCG
>DATFJQ010000108.1:0-7482 GCA_035269125.1 Roseovarius sp. | reverse complement strand
GGTCATCCATCCTGACGAATGCATTGATTGCGGTGTCTGTGAACCGGAATGCCCCGCTGACGCGATCCGCCCGGATACCGAGCCGGAAATGGAGCAATGGGTCGAGTTTAACCGTAAGTATTCGGAAATGTGGCCGGTGATTATCACTAAGAAAGATCAAATGCCTGACGCCGATGACCGCGACGGCGAAGCCGGCAAGCTTGAGAAGTATTTCTCGGAAAAGCCCGGTGAAGGCGGCTGATTCGGATAGATCGCACCGCAACGTTGGGAATTTTGAAAAGATCATGCTGCTAAGGCGTTGGTTTCAAACAGGAAACCAAACGTCTGAGAGTGGGCCACTTCCGAAAGCACGTTTTTTGTGATACAGTTTCGTTACAAATGTAGAACGCTGCCAAATATCCAGTCCCCACGACACCTGTTGTCGGGTCTGGGTATTTTTTCGCTGAAACCATCTGTACGGGGGTTGGCCTTGCGCAGACAGGGTTTGGCCTAGTCCCGCAGCCCTGTGAGGAAGACCTGAATGAGCAAAGCGAAAAAGCTAGAGTTTCGCCCTAACGATTACGTTGTTTACCCGGCCCATGGTGTTGGGCAGATCGTGTCGATCGAAGAACAGGAAATCGCCGGAATATCGTTGGAATTGTTTGTTGTGTCCTTTGAGAAGGATAAGATGACACTGCGTGTGCCGACAAACAAAGCCACCGAAGTTGGCATGCGCTCGCTGTCCAGCCCTGATGTGGTGTCCAAGGCGATGACAACGCTGAAAGGCAAGGCCAAGGTCAAGCGCGCTATGTGGTCGCGTCGCGCGCAAGAGTATGAGCAAAAGATCAACTCGGGTGACCTGATCGCCATCGCAGAAGTGGTGCGCGACCTGCACCGTACCGACGACCAGCGCGAGCAGAGCTATTCCGAGCGTCAGCTATACGAGGCGGCGCTTGAGCGTTTGACCCGCGAAGTGGCCGCCGTGAGCGGTGGCGACGAAGTGCAGGCAGCCAAGCAAGTCGATGAGGTTTTGATCTCACGCGCGGCGTAACGCCCCGAAATTCAAGTGAATAAAGGCCGCGCCCACCGGGTGCGGCCTTTTTCATTGCAGCGTTAGCAGGGCGAAAAGAACTGCGATTTCCGAAAGTTGCTGGATCGCTCCAAGAATATCGCCGGTTTGGCCGTCAATCTTCTTTTGGGCAATGGTTGCAACTATGATCGCCGCCAGTCCGGCGCATAGGACCACCCATAACCCGCCCCATCCCAAAAGCAGCACCGACAGTGCAAGCGCAACGCACAGGCCAACTGCAGCCGTGGTCGCCGACGGTCGCCCTGTGCTATGCGACAAGCCGGTTCTGCGCGCGTTTGGCAGCGCCGCCATCACCGCGGGCATCATGGCGCGCGACGCCACCGCGCCCGTCAATATGGCCGCAAAAGCAATGCCTTGGCCGATATCGAACAGCAGCCAAAGGGCGGCCCATCGGGCGGCAAAGCTGAACAGCAGGGCTAAAACGCCATAGCTGCCGATATGGCTGTCTTTCATAATCTCCAAGCGGCGCGCGGCATCCCATCCGCCCCAAAGGCCATCGGCGCTGTCGGCAAGGCCATCCTCATGCATGGCCCCGGTTAGGAAGACCAGAAAAAATAGGGAAATCAACGCACTGACGGGGTTTGGTAAGCCAATCCAATTGGCGCAAAGCCCGGCCAGCCCCGCCAGCCCGCCGACAATCACACCGACCAAAGGAAAGGCCCAAACGGACTGTGCGGAGCGGTCGAACTGCGGCACATGCACCGGCAAACGTGTTAACAAGGCCAAGGCCAAAGGGAAATCTTGCGTGGAAACAAGCGGTTGGTCGTTTTTCATCAGCTTGGGGCCTTTTTCGGCTGCGACCGGAGACCAGCCTGCGTTACATGGAAGCCAACCCGGCATGCAATGGGGAACACGAATGCGCCACGATTTCACGACACTATCCGAGTTTTCCAAAATACTTCAACAGCTTCCCGAATTCGACCGTGTCGCGCATGACGCGGCCCAAGCACGCAACGGGCAATTGACCAAACCACCCGGCGCGCTTGGACGACTTGAGGATTTGGCCGCGTGGTATTGCGGCTGGCGCGGTGACCCGCAGCCAAGCATCTCCGCCCCTCAGGTCATCGTTTTCGCGGGCAATCATGGGGTGACGGCACAAGGCGTCAGCGCCTTTCCCGCCGAAGTGACCGCGCAGATGGTGTCGAACTTTCAGGCGGGCGGCGCAGCGGTCAACCAATTGGCCAAGTCGGTTGGCGCGCGGATGGATGTGCATGCATTGGCGCTGGACAGCCCGACCCAAGATATGACCCAAGGTCCGGCGATGAGCGAAAGCGAGGTCGTAGAGGCTTTGTTGGTGGGGTGGCACGCGGTTGACCCAACCGCTGATGTCTTGGTTGTCGGTGAGATGGGGATCGGCAACACCACCAGCGCGTCGGCGATTGCAACGGCGTTGTTCGGGGGCACGGCCACGGACTGGACCGGGCGCGGCACGGGCGTTGAGGGCGATGCGTTGACCCACAAGGCCGAGGTTGTTGCGCGGGCCGTCGCGGCCAATCCCCAGTGCCAAAGCAACGGCTTGCAGGTCTTGCGCTGCCTTGGCGGACGAGAGTTGGCGGCGATGGCCGGGGCGATGCTGCGGGCGCGCGTGTTACGTATCCCGCTGATTTTGGATGGCTTTATTTGCACAGCGGCTGCGGCCTGCTTGCATGTGGCGTGCCCCGGCGCATTGGATCACGCAGTTGCGGGCCATGTCAGCACCGAGATTGGGCACGGGAAACTGCTTAAGGAACTGGCCAAGACCCCCATCCTCTCGCTCAATATGCGATTGGGCGAAGGCTCTGGCGGGGCATTGGCCATTGCGATTTTGCAAGGTGCAGTGGCCTGTCATTCCGGCATGGCCACCTTTGCCGAGGCGGGCGTCAGCGACGCCTGAGGCGTGCACGGCGCACGCAACTTATCCCTTGGTTCCGGTGGCTTGGTCCTCGATGGTTTCTTCCAGTTGCGACAACAGCATCGTCTGAAGCTCGTTCTCCAGCTCTTTCGCGCGGGCGATATAGGCCTTGTTCTCGATCGTCGGAATTTCAGGATCCCATAGCGCCGCCAGATCGCGCACCGATCGCCTGTCGTGCTTGTAAAAGGTTGTTTCCAACTCGGCGGCCTCAAACTCGGTCAGCCCCATGTTTTCCAGAACGTAGCGCCCGGCGCGCATCGAACTGTCGAACAATTCGCGCACGATGTCATTTGCCCCGGCTTTGTACAGGCGGAAAACATGGGTGCGATCGCGCGCGCGGGCCACGATATGCAGATCGGGGTTTTCCCGGCGGGCAAAGGCCACAAGCCGGGTTGTGGCCTCGGGGTTGTCCAAGGCCGCAACCAGCACTTTGGCCTTATGCAAGCCAGCAGCGTGCAACAATTCGGGGCGGGTCGGATCGCCGAAGAACCCTTTGACTCCGAACCGGCGCATGCGCTGAATGGCGGCCAAATCGTGATCAAGGACAACTGTGTTGAAGCCGCTTGACCGGACCAGCCGATTGACCACCTGACCAAAGCGGCCAATCCCTGCCACGATCACCGGGGCCGTTTCGTCGATCTGGTCGGGCTCCAGGTGTTCCACCGTGTCTTCCATTCGGCTGGAGAGCCAATCGTAGAGAATGAACAGCAGGGGCGTGATCAACATGGTCAGCGCCACCACCAACAACAGCATTTCCGTCAGGTGCGACGGCAGAACGTTTTGCTGTGCCGAGAAAGAAATCAGCACAAACCCGAATTCGCCAGCCTGCGCCAAGGATAGGGTGAACAGCCAAAGGTTGCGCCCGGTCAGGCCAAAGGCACGTCCCAGACCATACAAAATAAGCCCCTTGAGCAGGATCACCGCCAGCGCCAGACCCAGCACCGCAAAGGTATCCCGCGCCAAAACGGAAAAATTGATGCCCGCGCCCACGGTGATAAAGAACAGGCCCAGAAGAAGGCCTTTGAAGGGGGCGATATCGCTTTCCATTTCGTGGCGGAATTCCGAGTTGGCCAAAACCACACCAGCCAGAAAAGCGCCAAGCGCAGGCGACAGCCCGACCAGCATCATCACGAATGAAATGCCGACGACGATCAGCAGGGCCAGTGCTGTGTACATCTCGCGCAGGCGGGCGGCGTGGATATAGCGAAACACCGGGTTGATCAGGTAAATCCCGGCCAAGATGATGGCCCCGACCGCGGCCAACGTCACCAGCGTGACACCCCATCCCGGCAAGCTGTCTATGAAGGTCGCCGCGACCTCGTGTGCGCCCGCTGTTTGATGGCTGTCTGCGCCGGTTTGGCCCATCCGCTCCAATGTTTCGGACAGCACCACGTCGGGGGATTTGGGCAACGCCAACAGCGGCAAAAGCGCCAGCATGGGGATAACGGCGATATCCTGCGTCAGAAGCACAGAAAACGATGAGCGCCCGCCGCCGGTTTGCATCAGGCCTTTTTCCGAAAGGGTTTGCAGCACGATGGCGGTTGAGGACAGCGCAAAAATCAAACCGATCGCAAACGCCATACTGGCGGGTTGGCCCAAAACCATGGCCCCGGCCATGACGGCCAATGTGGTCAGCCCGATTTGCAGCCCGCCTAAGCCCAACAACCGATGGCGCATGTCCCACAAGGCGCGCGGCTCAAGCTCAAGCCCGATGAGAAACAGCATCATCACCACGCCGAATTCGGCGAAGTGCTGTAACTCAAGGTTTTCATGGCCGCCGACAAGCCCCATGACCGGGCCGATCACAATTCCGGCGGCCAGATATCCCAGAACTGAGCCCAACCCCAAACGCGAGGCCAACGGCACCGCGATCACCGCAGCGGCCAGAAATATCGACGCCTGAAACAGGAAACCTTCCATTCGGGGTGTGCCTTGCCTGTTGAATTTGTGTGTCCGGCGAGTGCCTAGATTACAGGGTAGGGCCTGACTATGACAGCCGCAATGCGCAGGCGCATCCAATGGGTATTTTTCAGCGGATTGTGGTTGTTGTGTTGATCGGGCGCTTAGCCGCGCGGCATCTGTAACACGATGTTGCGGCCGCGCTTTTGATAGCGAAGCTCGCTATCGCCAATAGCGGCCACTTGCCCGCCATCCAGCCGGTCGCCGACCTTGACTTTTTTATAGCGCCCATTGGCCAGCCGGACCAAGGCCCGCCGGTCGGAGGGGGTGCCATAAACGCCGATCAGGTTGACCTGACGCAACGAGATCTGGTTCTTATCGGTGGCGGCGCGGGCCACGGTCGTGACGGTGGGTGCGCTTGGCGCGACCTTTTGCGTGGGGCTGACCGGCGCGCTGCGTGCCGCTTGGGTGGCGCGGGCAACAACACGTTCAAAATTGCGCGGACGTGGATTGGGTTTGAGCGAGGCCCGCACCGCTTGGGCGGTGGCGGTCGCGAAAGCATCAGGCGTTTGCACGGCTTCGGCCAAGGCCGCGGTCACGGCATCAGGATCGGGGGTGGCGGCGGCTGCGGCGCTGGCGGCTTGGGCTGCGGCCATCGCGGCCTCTTGCGCGCTTTCGGGCCGCAAGCGCGGGCGCAGTGATGCCAGTTCAGTCCGTGTGCGGCCACCCGCGCCCAACAAGCCGCGTTCGTTTTGTTCAATCAGGTTGTCGGGGCGCACCTTTGGGCGGACCTCCATCAAGCGCAGCACCTCTTGTGTCGGCAAGGCCGAGACAACCGCCTCGGGGCGGTCGGGCCATTGCGGCGGCGTCAGGTCGGGACGCCCGGCATAAACACGCACGCCTTGTGGTGTCAGTGCGCCGTCGGTGGTCGCAATGACGAGACCACGGTCATCGACACGAAACCGGGTGCCTGCGGCGGGCGGACGGCCCGGTGTATCGGGGCGCGTGTCCGGCACGGTCTTGGCGATATCGGGCAGGGCCACGGCATCGACGGGCTGCACCTGCGGGTCGATCGAGGTTTGATAGAAATCGTCCAGCGTAACGCGGCCCGGCGTGGTCGGGGCCTCGGGTGCGATTTGCCAAATGCCGGTGGCAGCATAGCGCGCGCGGGCTTCGTCCGCGGTAAGCTCGGCGACCGGGCTCTGTGTGGGGGTGCTGACCGCTGGCGCAGCATCGCGTGACGGATCGGTTTGTTCTGCCGGCGCAGGGGCCGCATCCTTTTGTGGCGTGTCAAAGTCCGGCGTGGCGGCGATCTCGCGGCTTTCGTCGCCACGGAACAGCCGTGCGATTCCATCATCCATGAATACGGAAGCCCACGCCGCCACGGCCAGCAAAAACAGCAGCAGCAACCCCGTCAGCACAAGGCCCAGAAAACGCGGTTTGCCACGGACGGCCGCTGTATCGCGCGCGCCGAAAACGGTCATCCGCTGTTTTTCATCCTGCGGGGCTTCTGGTTGCGGGGCTTCTGGTGCGGCCGTCGCCGATGCGCTTGGTTTGGCATCGCGACGGGTAAAAAAGGACGATACGGCAGAGCTTTGCGCCGCGTCAGGCGCGGGCGTGTCGCTGGCTGGTGCCCTGTCGTCGGCGTCCAGCGATGCGGTCAGCGAAGCGGCCAGACCGGCGACTTCGGCGTCGGACATTGCGCCCTTTGGCTGACCCGTGACCGGGGCCGCAGGCGTCGTGGCAGCCTTGGCGGGGGCCGTGCGGGCGACACCGTCCAGACGTGGCGTAGACACCGCCGGCTCGTCGTCGCGCCGCGCGCGGATCGAGCGGAACGCGGCGGCAGGTGCGTCTGCGCGGGTTTCGGGGGCGGCGGTGGTGCGCTCGGTGGCGCGGGTGTCCGGGCCGGTGGAGGCCTGATCCGCTACGGTGTCGGGCTGCACCATGGGCGCGCCATCCTCGGCGCTGCCGTTGTCATTGTCGCTGACGTCTGCCTGTGCTGTCAGGTCCCCCGGTGTATCAGGCGCGAGATCTGTCTCTGACGCCTTGGGTGCGGGGTCTTCAGGCGGTTCCGGTGCGCTGGCTTGTGCGTCGGGTGTCGGCGCAGGGCCGACGATGCGCACCGGCGTGGTGTCGCGTTCGATGCTGTCGCCGTCCGTCAGCTGGTGGGCGATGCGCGTCGCCTCTCCGAACCAAGGTTCACCGACAAACTGGCCGGTTGCGGGGCGGGCGACGAAACTGACCGGGTTGAACCCGTGGGTGTCGGCAAAGGCTTCGGCCTCGTCCAGCGTTTCGCGCGCCACGGCGGCCACATGGACTTGCCCGGCCTCAAGCGACCAATCATAGGCCAGATCGTCCAACGCATAGGGCGTTGCACCGTCCAGATGATCGCGCACGGCTTGAAGCAACGCTTCGTCGCTGGCGCCTTGGCCATCGAAGGTCAGGTATTTGATCTGCTCGTCGGGAATCACCAGCTTGGACCGCATCGGTCCCTTGGTTAGGGCCAAGCCCTTGTCGCGCAGCGCGGCCAGCGCGGCATCAAGATCGGCGGTGTCCAACGCCACCTCGCCCACATCATGCCAGCCGGGAAAGGCGCGGTGCAAAAGGCCGATGCCGTCGAAGG
>DATFJQ010000107.1:0-4227 GCA_035269125.1 Roseovarius sp. | reverse complement strand
ATTTTCACCACCCGGCAGGATCGCGCCTTGTCGGTTGCCGGGTGGCTGACCGGGCGCAAGGAACGGTTGGGCCTGATCGACGGGCCGGACAAAGTGCGCGGTCTGGATGTCAAAGTGGTTGATTTCACGGCGCTTGCCGATGGCGAAGGCTATAATCACTTTGTGCCTGTCACCGCCCCCGCCGCCGTCGAATTGCTGCGCGGCATGATTTCGACAAGCGGGCCGGGTGGTGAATTTTCCGATTACACGATCCTGACCCCGAAAGCCGCGCGGTGAAGCGCGGCCCCTGTCCGGGCCTTAATCTTCCATCGCCTCCAACTCGTCAATCAGACGCGAGATCATGCTCAGCCCCTTGTCCCAGAACGCGGGGTCACTGGCATCCAGACCAAAAGGCGCCAGCAAGTCCTTGTGGTGCTTTGATCCCCCGGCTTTCAGCATATCGAAATACTTGTCCTGAAAGCCCTCGGGCGATTCTTCGTACACGGCATAGAGCGCATTCACCAAACCATCGCCGAAGGCGTAGGCATAAACGTAGAACGGCGAATGCACGAAATGCGGGATGTAGGCCCAGAAGGTTTCATAGCCGTCCATGAAGTCAAACGCCGGGCCAAGCGATTCCGCCTGAACAGACATCCACAGCGCATTGATGTCATCGGGGGTCAGCTCACCCCCTCGACGGGCGGCGTGCAGCTTGCATTCAAAGTCGTAGAACGCGATCTGGCGCACGACGGTGTTGATCATATCCTCGACCTTGCCCGCCAAAAGCACCTTGCGTTCGGTGTCGCTGGCCGCTTTGTCCAGCATCTTGCGGAAAGTCAGCATCTCACCGAACACACTGGCGGTTTCGGCCAGCGTCAGCGGGGTATTGGCCAGCAATTCGCCCTGATCGGCGGCCAAGACCTGATGCACACCGTGGCCCAGCTCATGCGCCAGTGTCATCACATCGCGCGGTTTGCCCAGATAGTTCAGCATCACATAGGGGTGAACATCGGTCACCGTGGGATGCGCAAACGCGCCCGGCGCTTTGCCGGGTTTGACACCGGCATCTATCCAACCCTTTGAAAAGAAGGGGGTTGCCAGATCGCCCATACGCGGATCAAAAGCCGAATACGCCTCCATCACGATATCGCGGGCGCTGTCCCAATCGACGGTCTTGGTGTCCTCGATGGGCAGCGGCGCGTTGCGGTCCCACACCTGCATCCGGTCAAGGCCCAGCCACTTGCGCTTAAGCTCGTAATACCGGTGGCTCAGCTTGGGATAAGCGGCCACCACAGCATCGCGCAGCGCCTCGACCACCTCGGGTTCGACATCGTTGGACAGATGCCGCCCGGTTTGCGGGGTGGGCATGCCGCGCCAGCGGTCGATCACCTCTTTTTCCTTTGCCGCCGTATTGTGAACGCGGCTGAAGGTGCGGATGTTCTGGCCAAAAACCCGCGCCAATTCGCGCGCGCCGGCCTCGCGTTTGCTGCGGTCTTGATCGGTCAGCAAGTTCAGCGTTGCCTCGATCCCCATCTCTTCGCCGTCGATGGTAAAGGTCAGACCGGCAATGGTTTCATCGAACAGACGTTCCCACGCATCGCCGACAACGCCCATGTCATGCAGGAATTTTTCAAGCTCATCCGACAGTTGGTAAGGCTTCATCGCGCGGATACGATCCAGCACCGGCTTGTAGCGGGCCAGTTCGGCGCTTTCGGCATACATCGCCGTCAGTGCGGTTTCGTCCAGCCGGTTCAGTTCCAGCGTGAAGAAGACCAAGGGCGTGGTGTAATTGGTGATCTTTTCTTGGCAATCGGACATGAATTTGGCCCGTTCGCCATCGGTGGTGTGCTGGTAATAGCGCAGCCCAGCATAAGACATCACCCGCCCGGCGATGTTGCTGATCTTTTCATCGCGTTTGATGCACTCCAACAGGCCCGCCGCATCAAGATCGGCCAGTTTGCCTTCGTAATCCTTGGCGAAATCGGCGCAGGCCTGTTCTAACCAGTCCAGATCGCGCTTCAACTCGGGCGCGTCGGGGCTGGGGTAAAGATCCGTTAGATCCCATTCCGGCAACTGCCCCAAAGCGTCGTCGCCTGAGGCGGCATTGGCGTCAAAAAGGGGGGTGGGCAAATGGACCATGCGGGAAACTCCTGTGATTTTGATCAGACATATGGCCCCTTGCCCCATGTCTCAAGGCTTCATCCGTATTGCGCCAACATATCGCGCAGGTCTTGCAATGTGTTGGCCTCGGCTACGGGTTTGTCGTGGCGCCAGCGTTTCATGCGCGGAAATCGTAGGGCCACGCCGGATTTGTGCCGGGGCGAGGGGGCGATGCCCTCGAACGCAATCTCGAACACATGTTCGGCGCGCACCTGCCGGACGGGGCCAAACCGTTGCAGCGTGTTCTTGCGCACCCATGCCGTGATCTGGCGAAACTCGGCATCGGTCAGCCCGGAATAGGCCTTGGTAAAGGGCACCAGATCGTTGCCATCCCACACCGCGAATGTGAAATCGGTGAACAGATTGGCCCGCCGCCCGTGGCCCTGTTGCGCATAGATCATCACCGCGTCGAGCGTCAGCGGGTCCAGCTTCCATTTCCACCAATCGCCTTTTTTGCGCCCGGCGTGATAGGGGCTGTTCTTGTGCTTTAGCATCAGCCCTTCGGCCCGATGCGCGCGCGCATTGGCGCGTTGACCCGTCAGATCGGACCAATCGGTAAATGTCAGCGGCTGTGAGGGGCGGATCGGGGCCTGCGCGGGCAGGTTTGCCAGCATCGTATCAAGGCGCGCGCGGCGCGTGGCAAAAGGCACATGGCGCAGGTCTTGGCCGTTTTCTTCCAGAAGGTCATAGGCCATCAGAATAACCGGCGCCTCGGTCAGCAGTTTCTTGGGCACGGTTTTGCGCCCGATGCGTTTTTGCAAGGCGTTGAAGGGCAGGGGCGACGCGCCATCAAAGGCCAGCAATTCACCATCCAAGACCGTGCCATCGGGCAGCAGTTTGGCAGCATCAGCAAATTCTGGAAAACGATCGGTCATCAGCTCTTCACCGCGGGACCAAATGAAATGAGTGCCTTGGCGCACGATCACCTGCCCCCGGATGCCGTCCCATTTCCATTCCGCCAGCCAATCGTCGGGCGACCCAAGGGTGTCGGGCGCGTCCTCTAGCCCATGCGCCAGACAGAACGGGTAGGGGCGCGAGGCCTGTGCGGCGCTGTCTGGTGTTTCGATCAAATCGCGAAAGCTGGTGCTGTCCGGCGTCCAGTCGCCCATCAGGCGATGCGCCAGTTCGGCCTCATCCCGGCCGGTGGCTTGGGCAAGGGCGCGGGTCATCAGCTTGCGGCTGATCCCGACGCGAAAGCCGCCGGTCAGAAGTTTGTTGAAAACCATACGCTCGGTCGGTGGCATCTGGTCCCATGCGGCCAGCACAGTGGCCTTACGTGTGGCGTCGTCCGCCGTATCAAGCGCACGCAGCCGGGTGATCCACGCGGTCAGGCTGTCGTTATGCGTCGTGGTCGGCGCGGGCAGGACAAGGGCTATGGTTTCGGCCAGATCGCCGACGATTGGGTAGCTTTCCTCGAACAGCCAAAGGGGGATGCCCGCGCGCTCGGCGGCCCATTCGCGCAGGCGCGTGGTGGTAATGGCGCGGCGCGGTCTGCGCCCCGAGAACAGCGCGATGGTCCAAAGCTTGTCATCATCCGGTGTATCGCGGAAATAGGCGGCCAAGGCGGCCACCTTGGCGTTGGTTTTGGTGGTTTGGTCAATGGTGGAGAATAGGGCGGCAAAGCGTTTCATTCGCTTGCGGCCTCATCCAATGTTTCGCCGGTGAACTCGGTCGGGACGACCTGAGCGTTATAGCCTTGCGTGTTCAGCCACCGCTTGAAGATATCCGTGTAACCATGCGTCACATATATATTTTCTGCGCCCGTTTCCTTGATCGCCATGTTCAGTCCCGCCCAATCGGCATGGTCCGAAATCACAAAGCCCCGATCCGCCGCGCGCCGCCGCCGCACGCCACGCAGGCGCATCCAGCCACTGGCAAACCCAGTCGAGGCGGGGCGAAACCGGCGCGCCCATGTGCTGTTCAATGCGCCGGGGGGTGCGATGATCAGGGCACCGGGATAGTCGCGCGCTTGCGTGTCTGGGGTGACTTGGATCGTTTCGGGTAATTGCAGCCCTTGGCCCCGCAAAACCGCATTGGTGTTTTCGACTGCGCCGTGCGTCAGGATCGGCGCGATGTCCGGGTCAAGCA
>DATFJQ010000106.1:0-7312 GCA_035269125.1 Roseovarius sp. | reverse complement strand
CCTGCGCGCTGATTTCGACATGAGCCAAGGCACGAGCGGCAATTTCACCGGACACGTCAATGGTGGGCCGCAGGTGCAGGGCATGATTACGCCTGCCGCCGGAGACAGTGCAATTCGGATCCTGTCGACCGATGCAGGCGGGGTGATGGCCGCCGCCGGAGTGCTGAAACAGGCGCGCGAGGGCCGGATGGATCTGGCCTTGGTGCCGACCGGAGAAACCGGCGTATATGAAGGCCAGTTGACGGTGCGCGATGTCCGGCTGCGGGACGCCCCCGCCATGGCCGAGCTTTTGAATGCGTTAAGTGTTGTTGGCCTGTTGGAGCAACTGGACGGCGAGGGCATCCACTTTACCGAGGTTCTGGCCCGGTTCCGTCTGACACCGGATCGTTTGACCCTGCTGTCGGGCAGCGCGACAGGCGCGTCGATGGGGATTTCGATGGACGGGTATTATCATCTGGGCACAGGGCGCATGGATATGCAGGGCGTGGTTTCGCCGTTTTTCATGCTCAATGGCATGGGCGGCCTGTTCACGCGGCGCGGCGAAGGCTTGGTTGGCATGAACTACGCGCTGCGCGGCACAGCGGCGGCGCCGGATGTGGACGTTAATCCGTTGTCGGTGTTGACACCGGGTGTGTTTCGCCGCCTCTTCCGCCGCCCGCCCCCCGGCGAGGCGGGCCCTGCCGCACCAAGGATTGAGGAGAACCGCCCTTGAAATTGGCTGATTTTGACTTTGACCTGCCCGAAGAGCTGATTGCAACGCGGCCCGCGCGGCCGCGCTCTTCGGCCCGGCTGTTGGTGGCGCAGGGCGATACCATTCACGACGCGATTGTGCGTGATCTGGGCGAGTGGCTGCGCCCCGGTGACCGGTTGGTGCTGAACGATACCGCCGTCATTCCCGCCCGGCTAAGCGGTGCCCGGCGCCGCCATGGCCCGCAGGGGGAAACCCTTGCCAAGATGGAGGTGACCTTGTTGGAGCCGGGGGCCGATGGCACGTGGCAGGCGATGGTCAAACCCTTGAAAAAACTGAAAGCCGGGGATGTCGTTGAATTTGCCGCCGGGTTGCAGGCCGAGTTGCTGGACAAGGATCAGGGCCATGCAAAACTGCGTTTCAACCTAGAAGGCGATGCGTTCGATGCGGCCTTGGCACAAGCGGGGGCCATGCCTTTGCCGCCCTACATCGCCGCCCGACGCGCGGCGGATGACCATGACAAAACCGACTATCAGACCGTTTGGGCGCGCAATCCCGGCGCGGTGGCCGCGCCGACCGCGTCGTTGCATTTCGACGAGGGGCTGCTGGCGGCGCTGCATGACATGGGGGTCACTTTCACGCATGTCACGCTGCATGTGGGGGCGGGCACGTTCCTGCCGGTGAAGGTCGAGGATGTGACCACCCACAAGATGCACGCCGAATGGGGCGTTGTCAGTGAACAGGCCGCCGCCGAGATCGCGGCGACAAAGGCTGCGGGGGGACGGGTGATACCTGTCGGCACCACGGCGCTGAGGTTGATCGAAAGCGCCGCCCGCGACAGCGGCCAGATCGCCCCTTGGGAGGGCGAGACCGATATTTTCATCTATCCCGGATTCGATTTTTGCGTGACCGACGCGTTGATGACCAATTTCCACCTGCCGAAATCGACGCTGATGATGCTGGTCAGCGCCTTGATCGGCGTCGAGCAGGTGCGCCAAATCTACGCGCATGCGGTAGCGGACCGATATCGCTTCTTCTCATATGGGGACGCTTCTTTGTTGATCCCCGGCTGATTTGCTGGCAGGCCAAGTGTAACAGGGTTTGGCGCGCAAAGCTGCGCTGGTTTCAACAAGGTGAACGCGATGATCAAGGTGCTTTCGGGCGCATGGGCGCTGTTGCTGGGCATGATGCTGTTGCAGGTTGGCAATGGCATGCAAGGCACGCTGTTGGGTATTCGCGGCGCGCTTGAGGGGTTTTCCACTTTTGACATGTCGCTGATTATGGCGGGGTATTTTGTGGGCTTCCTGTTCGGCTCGCGGATGGCACCGGAAATGATCCGCCGGGTCGGGCATGTGCGGGTGTTCGCGGCGCTGGCCTCTTTGATCTCGGCGGTGATGATCCTTTACCCGACGCTGACCCATCCCGTGGCTTGGGGCGTGGGGCGCATTGTGATCGGCTTCTGCTTTTCGGGGGTGTATGTCACGGCCGAAAGCTGGCTGAACAATTCGTCCACCAATGAAACCCGCGGTCAGGCGCTGTCGCTTTACATGATCGTGCAGATGGCGGGGATTGTCAGTGCGCAGGGCCTGATGCTGGTGGGCGATCCAAGCGGGTTTATCCTGTTCGTTATTCCGTCGGTTCTGGTGTCGCTGTCCTTTGCGCCGATTTTGCTGTCGATCAGCCCGACGCCAGCCTTTGGAACCGCCAAGCCTATGACATTACGTCAAATTCTGGAAACCTCGCCACTGGGCTGCGTCGGCATGTTTCTGTTGGGGGGCGTGTTTTCGGCCCAGTTCGGGATGGCTGCGGTGTTCGGGGCCGAAGCGGGATTGAGCGTGGGGCAAATCTCGATGTTTGTTGCCAGCTTTTTCGTGGGCGCATTGGTGTTGCAATACCCGATTGGCTGGCTGTCGGACCGGATGGACCGTCGGGTTCTGATATTTTCGTCTGCATTGATCTGCGGGATCGGCGGCATACTGGGCTTTGTGCTGATTGACTTTTTTGCAATGCTGTTGATCGCGGGCGTTCTGGTCGGGGGCATGTCAAACCCGCTGTATTCTCTGTTGATCGCCTATACCAACGACTTTCTGGAGCATGACGATATGGCCGCAGCAGCCGGCGGCATGGTGTTTATCAACGGCTTGGGCGCAGTGGCCGGGCCGCTGATCACCGGGTGGTTCATGGGGCTTGTCGGGCCGCGTGGGTTTTTCCTGTTCATTGCGGGCCTGATGCTGGCCATGGCCGCCTATGCCGCTTACCGGATGACGCAGCGGGCCGCCCCGTCGGTTGAAGATACCGAAAGCTATGCGCCGATTATCGCCTCGGCGTCGCCGGTTGCGGTGGGGGTCGCACAGGAGTATGCGATCGAAACCGCGCAGGATGAGCAGGATGCCGCTGATCAGACGCCCTGACCGGAGGTTGATTGCGCTAACCTCAATAAAATGTCGGATTTGTAGCAATAAGTGACTGTCATTTAAGTCTAATATGCCGTTAACATTTTTATAACAGTAACGTGCGCAGTGGCAGGGAGGTTCGCCCATGATCGCACCGGAAGAGGTGTTGAGGTTCTGGTTGGATGAGGTGGGCCCAAAGGGCTGGTATGCCGTATCCGAGGAATTGGACAGCAAAATCCGTGACAGGTTTGATGCGGCGAGGCGCAACGCCTGTGAGGGCAGTTGCGCGTTATGGCTGACCTATCCAAGTGGAACGCTGGCCTATATTATTTTGATGGACCAATTTCCGCGCAATATGTTTCGCGGTGAGGGGCAAGCCTTTGCCAGCGACCGCGCCGCACTGGCCGCCGCCAAGGCGGCTGTTCATCGTAAGTGGGACTTGCGCATTGATGAACCCGCCCGGCAGTTTTTCTATCTGCCGCTGATGCATTCGGAAAACTTGTGCGATCAGGAACAGTGCATTCGCCTGATCTGCGAGCGCATGCCCGAGACCGGGGCCGACACCCTGTTACACGCCCGCGCGCATCGTGAAGTCATTCGCAAGTTCGGTCGTTTTCCGTATCGCAACGCGGCTTTGGCGCGCGCGACAACGGCAACCGAACAAGCGTATATCGACAATGGCGGTTACGCTACGACCCTGAGGAAGCTGCAGCAAGAAACTGCAGCGGCCTGAACGCTTGGGGCGCACGCGCCGGGTGCGTGGTGCAAAGCCAGCTGTGGCAGCTATGAGGCCAAAGGCCATTCAAACACAGACCGCTGCGGCCAAAGCGCGGCGGTTTTTGCTTACCTGCGAGAAAAAAGAGTTGTCCCCTGTCAAGGGTTTGCGTGACTGTGCGCGGTGTTTGAATGCGCGGGTAGCAAGCTGCGTTGTGATTGAGCCAGAGATAGTTTAATATCAAACTAAATTTACAGACGGAGATGGCAATGACCGCGAAAAGCTTTGATATGATCGTGATTGGCGCCGGGCCGGGCGGCTATGTGGCTGCGATCCGGGGGGTGCAACTGGGCCTGAGCGTGGCCATCGTCGAGCGTGAGCACATGGGGGGCATCTGCCTGAACTGGGGCTGTATCCCGACCAAGGCGATGCTGCGCAGTTCTGAAGTGTTTCACCTGATGCATCGCGCGGCCGAGTTTGGCCTGAAGGCTGACAAGATCGGCTATGATTTGGATGCCGTTGTCAAACGCTCGCGCGGGGTGGCGAAACAACTCAACTCCGGTGTCGGGCATTTGTTGAAGAAAAACAAGGTCACGACCATTATGGGCGAGGCGACGTTGCCCGCCAAAGGCAAGGTGAGCGTCACCACTGACAAAGGTACCGAAGAGCTGACGGCCAAACATATCGTCGTGGCAACTGGCGCGCGGGCGCGCGAGCTTCCGGGGTTGGAGGCCGATGGTGATCTGGTCTGGACTTACAAGCACGCGCTGGTGCCGCCGCGGATGCCAAAGAAATTGCTGGTCATCGGCTCGGGCGCGATAGGCATCGAGTTTGCCAGTTTTTACAACACGCTTGGGGCGGACACGACCGTGGTGGAGGTGATGGACCGCATTCTGCCCGTGGAAGATGCCGAGATTTCCGGATTGGCAAAAAAGGCGTTCGAAAAGCAGGGTATGAAAATCATGGAGAAATCCATGGTCAAGCAGCTGGATCGCGGCAACGGCACGGTGACCGCGCATATCGAAACCGGCGGTAAGGTGGAAAAGCAGGAGTTCGACAGCGTGATCTCGGCGGTTGGGATCACGGCCAACACCGAGGGTTTGGGCCTGGAAGAGTTGGGCGCCACGCTGGACCGCAGTTTCGTGGTGACGGACGAGTACTGCCGCAGCGGGGCCGAGGGGGTCTACGTGATCGGCGATGCCACGAATGGCCCGTGGCTGGCGCACAAGGCCAGTCATGAAGGTGTCATGGTGGCCGAGATGATCGCTGGCGGCACGCCGCACCCGGTCAAACCCGAAAGCATCGCAGGCTGCACCTATTGTCACCCGCAAATTGCCAGCGTCGGCCTGACCGAGGCGCAGGCCAAAGAGGCCGGGTATAAGCTAAAAGTGGGCCGCTTCCCGTTTATTGGCAACGGCAAGGCCATCGCGCTTGGCGAGCCCGAGGGCATGGTGAAAACCGTGTTCGACGAGAAAACCGGCGAATTGTTGGGCGCGCATATGATCGGCGCCGAGGTGACCGAGCTTATTCAGGGCTATGTGGTGGGCCGCCAGTTGGAAACCACCGAGGAAGACCTGATGCAAGCCGTGTTCCCGCACCCGACCTTGAGCGAAATGATGCACGAGTCGGTTCTGGATGCGTTTGACCGGGTTATCCATATCTAAGCGTTCTAGATGGGGGCGCTGCCCCCGTCGCCGCAAGCGGCGACTCCCCCGGAGTATTTTGGGAACAATGAAGGGCAGGGCGGCCTTGCCGTTTTGACCCATGCGTGCAGTATGAAGGCTGCGACGTGTAAGGGGTAAGCCATGCCAAGTGTGAACCGGGTTGTGATGCAGCGCACGACGCGCCGGTGGTTGGAGGCCCTGCCGTTGGCGCAGATGGATGTGGCCGAGGTGTCGGGCAAGTTCGGGCGGCGGTTTGACTTTCGCAGCTATGAGCGGTTCCGCTATCCCAAATACGATGTTTGCGCCGGGCCATATCGGGGCAGTGATGGCGAGGTTTTGACGTTCGATCTGATTTTGGCCAATCAGGTGTGGGAACATCTTGACAGGCCCTATACCGCCACGCGCAATGTTTTGGAGATGCTGCGGCCGGGAGGATATTTCTGGGTCGCGGTGCCGTTTTTCATCCCCTACCATGGCGATCCGGTGGATTGCTCGCGGTGGAGCGCGCGCGGTTTGAAAAATCTGCTGATCGAAGCGGGATTTGACGAGGACAAGATCAAAGCGCGCCAGTGGGGGAACCGAGCTGCTGCGCTGCGCAATTTCGAAACCCCTTGGCCGCCGGCATATGAACGTGGACGCGACGACCTGACCGATGAGCCGGATTTCCCGATCTGTTCGTGGGCGCTGGCGCAGAAATAAGCCGTGATTGCGACAGATGTTCGCGTAATGTTCGCAGAAAATTCTTGGAACCGGCGGCGCGCTCGACTATCTGTTAACCACCGTTGACGGGGGACCCTATGGCCGAGTTGAAGCATATCGAGGTGCGCGGTGCGCGCGAGCATAACCTCAAGAACATTGACGTGGATATTCCGCGCAATGAACTGGTGGTGATCACCGGGCTTTCTGGCTCGGGCAAGTCGTCGCTGGCGTTTGACACGATCTATGCCGAAGGTCAGCGGCGTTACGTCGAAAGCCTGTCGGCCTATGCGCGGCAGTTTCTGGACATGATGGAAAAACCGGATGTGGACCACATCAGCGGGCTGAGCCCGGCGATTTCCATCGAGCAGAAAACCACCAGCAAGAACCCGCGGTCAACCGTGGGCACGGTGACCGAGATTTACGACTACATGCGGCTGCTGTTTGCGCGGGTCGGCACGCCGTTTTCGCCTGTCACGGGCCTGCCCATCGAGGCCCAGCAAGTGCAGGACATGGCTGATCGGGTGATGGCCATGGAGGAGGGCACACGCGCCTATTTGCTGGCCCCCATCGTGCGCGACCGCAAGGGCGAGTATCGCAAAGAGATGCTGGAACTGCGCAAGCAGGGCTTTCAGCGGATCAAGGTGGACGGGAATTTTCACGATCTTGATGACCCACCCACGCTGGACAAGAAATACCGCCATGATATCGACGTTGTGGTGGATCGTCTGGTGGTGAAAGAGGGGATTGAAAACCGGCTGGCCGACAGTTTCCGCACCGCGCTGGACTTGGCCGACGGGATCGCCATTCTTGAGACCGCGCCAAAAGAGGGTGAGCCGGAGCGCATCACCTTTTCCGAAAAATTCGCCTGTCCGGTCAGCGGGTTTACCATCCCCGAGATCGAGCCGCGTTTGTTTTCGTTCAACGCCCCCTTTGGGGCCTGCCCGGATTGTGACGGGTTGGGGGTTGAGTTGTTCTTTGACGAGCAGCTGGTCGTGCCGGATGCGACGCTCAAGATCAGCGACGGGGCGATTGCGCCGTGGCGCAAGGGCAAATCTCCGTATTTCCTGCAAACCATCGAATCTCTGGCCAAGCATTACGAGTTCGACAAAAACAGCCCGTGGAAAGACCTGCCCAAGCATGTGCAGCAGGTGTT
>DATFJQ010000105.1:0-2020 GCA_035269125.1 Roseovarius sp. | reverse complement strand
CCAAACCCGGTGACAACCTCATCAGCGACAAGCAAGATGTCGTGCTTTTTGAGCACAGCCTGAATGGCCTCCCAATACCCGGCCGGCGGCGGCACAATGCCCCCCGTTCCCAAAACAGGCTCTCCGATGAAAGCGGCGATGGTCTCGGCCCCTTCGCGTTCGATCAGCGCCTCCAGCTCATCAACGCAATGTTGCACGAATTGCTCTTCGCTCTGGTCCAGATCGTCGCGGCGGAAATAATACGGCGCTTCGGTGTGGACAACCTGCGCCAGCGGCAGGTCGAATTTTTTGTGGAACAGTTCAAGCCCGGTCAAAGAGCCGGTCATCAGACCCGACCCGTGATACCCGCGCCAGCGCGAGATAATCTTCTTTTTCTCGGGACGGCCAAGGATGTTGTTGTAATACCAGATCAGCTTGACGTTGGTTTCATTCGCGTCCGAGCCGGACAGGCCGAAATAGACCTTACTCATGCCTTTGGGCGCACGGTCCATGATCATCTTAGACAGGGTAATGCTGGCCTCGGTGCCGTGGCCGACATAGGCGTGATAATAAGCCAGTTCCTTGGCCTGCTCGGCAATCGCATCCGCAATATCCTGACGGCCGTAGCCGACATTCACACAATAAAGGCCCGCAAAGGCATCCAGCAGTTTGTTGCCGTCGCGGTCCTCAATATGGCAGTTGGTGCCGCCAGTGATCACGCGGTTAGGCGCCTCGCCGCGCGCGAACTGCGCCAAATGCGTTGAGGGATGGAAAAAGTTATCGCGGTCCCATTGGTCCAGTTGATCGTTCTTCAGCATTTGTTGTCCTTTCGTGTGGTCCCGGACCCGGAATTTTGAAAAATTCCGGCCCGAAATCTTTTCAAGATTTCGCCCGCTCACGCCCAATCGCGGCAGACGTATTTGATCTCCATAAACTCTTCCATGCCCTTGCGCGCGCCTTCGCGGCCAAGGCCCGATTGCTTGACCCCGCCAAACGGGATCGGCGCGCCCGTCACCTTGGTGCGGTTGACTGCAACCATGCCGAATTGCAACGCCCGCGTCACGCGGTAGATACGGCGCGGGTCATGGCTGTGCAGATAAGCGACAAGGCCGTATTCGGTGTCATTGGCGCGCGCCACGACCTCGTCCTCGGTGTCAAATGGCGTGATCGCCGCGACCGGGCCAAAGGTTTCTTCATGCATGATCGCGGCCTCGTCGGGCACATCGGTCAGCACCGTCGGCTGATAAAACAGCGGCCCAAGGTCGTCGCGTTTACCACCACAGGCCAGCTTGGCGCCTTTTTGCAATGCATCAGCCACATGCTCTTCCTGCTTTTGCACCGCTTTTTCGTTCATCAGCGGGCCAAGGTCGGGGTCATCCATACCTTTCCCAAGGCTCATCGCCTTGGTCGCCTCGGTAAAACGTTGGCAGAAGTCCTCATAAACCGGGCGTTCGACATAAATTCGGTTCGCCCCAAGACAGTCTTGTCCGGTGGTGGCGAACTTGGCCTTGATCGATTCTTCAATCGCCGTGTCCATATCGGTATTCTTGAACACGATCACCGGGGCATGGCCGCCCAACTCCATCACAAGGCGCTTCACTGTATCTGCCGACTGCCGATACAGCAGCCGCCCGATTTCCGTTGACCCGGTGAACGACAAGGCGCGCACCCGTTTGTCTTGGGTCCAAGGTTTAACAATCGTGGCCGCCTTGCCCGTCAGCACGTTGAACACCCCTGCGGGCACTCCGGCACGCTCGGCCAGTTCGGCCAAGGCAAGCGCGGAATAGGGCGTTTCGCCCGAAGGATGCGCCACAACCGTGCAGCCCGCCGCCATCGCCGCCGCCGCCTTGCGGGTCAGCATCGCAGCCGGGAAATTCCACGGCGTGATCAGCGCGGCAACGCCCACTGGCTCTAGCCACAACTCGACCTCGGCATCGGGCAAATGGCTGGTGACACCTTCGATGTTGGGGCGCTTGGCCTCTTCGGCGTAATATTCGACAAAGCTGGCCGCATAGTCGATTTCGCCGCGCGCTTCCGACAG
>DATFJQ010000104.1:0-33164 GCA_035269125.1 Roseovarius sp. | reverse complement strand
CCGACGCGCAAGGGCTGCGTCTTTTTCAACGTGCTTGCGGTATTCGTCCAACGTGGTCGCGCCGATGCAGTGCAGCTCACCACGCGCCAGCGCGGGCTTGATCAGGTTGGCGGCATCCATGGCCCCATCGGCCTTGCCCGCGCCAACCAGCGTATGCATCTCGTCGATGAACAGAATAATCTCACCCGCAGCCGAGGTCACCTCGTTCAGGATCGCCTTCAGACGCTCTTCGAACTCTCCTCGGTATTTCGCCCCGGCAATCAAAGCGCCCATATCCAGCGCCAGCAAACGCTTATTGCGCAGGCTTTCAGGCACATCGCCGTTGACGATCCGCAGGGCCAGCCCCTCGGCAATCGCAGTTTTACCCACGCCCGGTTCGCCAATCAAAACGGGGTTGTTCTTGGTCCGGCGGCTTAGCACTTGCATGGCGCGGCGAATTTCATCGTCGCGGCCAATGATCGGGTCAATCTTGCCCTCTTCGGCAGCTTTGGTCAGATCAAGGGCATACTTTTCCAATGCCTCATAGGTATCTTCGGCACTGGCGCTGTCTGCCGTGCGACCTTTGCGCAGATCGTTGATCGCCTCGTTCAGCTTCTGCGCGGTGATCTTGCCCTGCTCCAGCGCGTCTTTGGCGGGCGATTTGACAATCGCCAGCGCGGTCAGCATCCGCTCGACCGGAACGAAGCTATCCCCCGCCTTGTCGGCCAGCTTTTCAGCCTCGGCCAAGACCTTGCCGGTTTGCTGATCCATATACGTCTGACCGGCATCGCCGGTGACTTGCGCAATCTTTCCAATCGCCAGATCAACCGCCTGTTGCACGCGCGCAGGATCACCGCCCGCGCGCTTGATCAGGTTGCTGGCCAGCCCCTCGGCATCGTCCATCAAGGCTTTCAAAATATGCTCAGGCGCCAGTTTCTGATGGCTCTCGCGCATCGCGATGGTCTGCGCGGCCTGAACAAACCCGCGCGACCGCTCCGTGAACTTGTTCAAGTCCATGGCTTTCTCCTTTTAACAAGCGTTACCCCGTTTTGCGCACCCTGATTAGGCATACGTCTGTCGGGAACCTCGATACTGTAAATGGGCAATGGTCAAGCACGGTTCAAGACCACAGGCGCGAAACGCACAAGCACCGTGCAATTAGATCCAACGTCACATGGCCGGGGGAATTTTTTCCTCGGTTCCCTCGTGTTTTCGTCGCTGCAAAATGATAACTACCGCACGTGGTAAGTGGTGGATTTTGTAATGTACATAAAACGCGTTGAGCTTGATCAACTGTCCTATGACACGTCACAGGGCATGTCTTGTGGGACGACAAGATTGACAACGCAGGACGGCACGGTCGTCTTGCGCTGCACCGCGCGACATGCGGCAGACGCAACACAACACGACATCCGGACACTCATGCTGGACCATGCCATCGCCCAACTGAAACGCATGCCGGAATACCGAACAGGGCAGCGCACAATCACAGTGGCCGAAGATGCATGGCACGATCACGCGGGGCCAACGTCGAACAACGCTTGACGCAGCGCCGCGCCCCCGCGACAAGGCCAGCAGTTTGTCAAAACAGCCAAAGGCCCTGCCCCATGTCCGATGACCGCCTGATCGTTGCCCTTGATGTGCCCGATGCCCTTAGCGCGCTAAAACTTGCCGAAACGCTTGGCGATGACGTGTCGTTTTATAAAATCGGGCTTGGGATGCTGACCGGCGGCGGGCTTGCCGTGGCCAATGAGCTTAAGCAGGAACATGGCAAACGTATCTTTCTGGACATGAAACTGTTCGATATCGGCGCCACGATCGAAAACGCGGTGCGCGGATTGGCACAGTTTGATCTGGATTTTCTAACCGTTCACGGCGATCCGCATGTGGTGCGCGCCGCCAAGCAGGGTGCGGCAGGCAGCCAGACCAAGATTTTGGCCGTCACCATCCTGACCTCGCTGGACCGGGCCGATCTGGATGCCAGCCTGATCCGTTCCGGCGACATGCCCGATCTGGTGGCCGAGCGCGCCGCCCGTGCCTTCGAGGCCGGGGCAGATGGCGTCATCGCCTCGCCACAAGAAGCCGCGATGATCCGCGCCCTGCCCGAGGCGGCAGGCCGCCTGATCGTCACTCCCGGCGTGCGGCCCACGGGTGCGGCGCTTGGCGATCAAAAGCGCGTCGCCACCCCGGCGCGGGCCATTGCCGACGGGGCCGATCATATTGTGGTCGGCCGTCCGGTGTGGGCGGCGCCCAATCCGCGCGCCGCAGCCCAAGCGATTCTGGATGAGTTGCGGGGCTGAGCCGGGAAAATTTCGGAATTCCCCCGCACGCCCCTTGACCTTCCCGTGACTGGAACCCCTATCTGACACCCAGAAAGGGGGCCACCATGGCACAACATTCCCTCCAGATCGAAGTGCAGAACCTGTCTTGCGCCGGATGTGCAGGCCGGGCCGAACGCGCATTGCAGGCGGTGCCCGGCGTCCGTGACGTATCGGTCAATTTCGCAAACGGCACCGCGCGGATGATTGCAGACGGCGCCGATCTGGCGCAGATCACCAATGCGCTTGAGGCCGCGAACTATCCGGCGCGCGAGGAAACGGTGACCCTTACCGTCACCGGGATGACATGCGCGTCCTGCGTGGGTCGGGTTGAACGGGCGCTGTCCGCGCAATCCGGCGTGCTTGACGCCTCTGTCAACTTGACGACGGAAACCGCAACCGTGCGCTATTTGCCCGGCGCGACCGACCCCGCGCAACTGGCCCGCGCCGCGACCGAGGCGGGCTATCCCGCCCGACCATCCGAAGACACCGATCGCGACGACCAATCCGCCCGCCGTCAGGCCGAGGTTGACCATGCCCGCCGCATGACCCTGATCGCCATGGCGCTGGCCCTGCCGGTGTTTATCCTTGAAATGGGCGGCCACATGATCCCCGGCTTTGCCGATCTGATCCATGAGAGCATCGGGCGCAGCACATCATGGACGATCCAGTTTGGTCTGACCACGCTCGCCCTGATCTGGCCCGGCCGCGAATTTTTCACCAAGGGCGTTCCCGCCCTGCTGCGCGGTGCGCCCGACATGAACAGTCTTGTCGCGCTTGGCACCAGCGCCGCCTGGGGCTTTTCCACCATTGCCCTGTTTGCACCCAGCCTTTTGCCGCAGGGCACCCGCGCCGTGTATTACGAGGCCGCAGCGGTGATCGTGGCGCTGATCCTTCTGGGTCGCTGGCTTGAGGCGCGCGCCAAGGGCCGCACCGGGGCTGCCATCCAGAAACTCATCGGCCTTCAGGCGCACACCGCGCGGGTTGAACGCAAGGGCGAGATCGACGAGATCCCAATCGAAGAGGTTGGCGTGGGGGACATCGTGCATGTCCGTCCCGGCGAAAAGATCGCCGTTGATGGCATTGTCACCAGTGGAACCTCATATATCGACGAAAGCATGATCTCGGGCGAGCCTGTGCCGGTTGAGAAAACCACCGATGACATTGTCATCGGCGGCACGATCAACGGCGAAGGCGCGCTGACTTTCCGCGCCACCAAGGTAGGTCGCGACACCATGTTGGCCCAGATCATCGCCATGGTCGAAGAGGCCCAGGGCGCCAAATTGCCGATCCAGTCGCTGGCAGATCGCGTGGTGCGCATTTTTGTGCCCGTCGTTCTGGCCGTGGCCTTTGTGACTGTTGCCGTTTGGCTGGTTGTTGGCCCCGATCCGGCGCTGACCTTTGCGCTGGTGGCCGGGGTGTCGGTCCTGATTATCGCCTGCCCCTGTGCCATGGGTCTGGCCACCCCCACCTCGATCATGGTCGGCACTGGACGCGCCGCCGAGCAGGGCGTTCTGTTTCGCAAGGGCGACGCCCTGCAACGTCTGGACGAGGTGCGCGTTATCGCCTTTGACAAAACCGGAACCCTGACCGAAGGGCGCCCAAGCCTGACCAGCCTGACACCGGCCAATGGCCATGACGAGGACACAATACTTGGGCTTGTGGCCGCAGTCGAAGGACAGTCCGAACATCCCATCGCGCGGGCCATTGAAGCGGCGGCCAAGGATCGTGGCCTGCCCCTGCCCCGGCCCAAAGATTTCAAAGCGATCAGTGGTTTTGGCCTGACCGCCCGTGTGGACGGGCATGACCTGATTGTCGGGGCCGAACGGCTGATGCAGCGTGAAGGCATCGACACCGCACCGCTGGCTGACACGCTGGACCAGATCGGCGCACGGGGCGAAACGCCGGTTTTTGCCGCCATAGACGGGCAACTGGCCGCGCTTCTGGCCGTGGCCGACCCGGTGAAATCCAGCAGTCGCGCGGTGATCGACGCGCTGCATGCCCGCGGCCTGAAAACCGCGATGATCACCGGCGATACACAATCCACGGCTGACGCCATTGCCAAAGATCTGGGCATTGACCACGTCACCGCCGGGGTGCAACCCGGCGGCAAGGTGGATGCGATCAAAGCCTTGCGGGACCAATTCGGCGCAATCGGGTTTGTCGGGGACGGCATCAATGACGCACCCGCATTGGCCGAGGCTGATATCGGACTGGCCGTGGGCAGCGGCACCGATGTTGCCATCGACTCGGCCGATGTGGTGCTGATTTCGGGCGATTTGTCGGGCGTGGTGAACGCGCTCCACCTGTCGCGCGCCACGTTGCGAAATATCCGGCAAAACCTGTTCTGGGCCTTTGCCTATAACACGGCTCTGATTCCAGTGGCCGCCGGTGTTCTGTATCCCCTCACCGGGATGATGCTGTCACCGATGTTGGCTGCCGGGGCCATGGCGCTGAGCTCGGTGTTTGTGTTGTCCAACGCCTTGCGCCTGCGCCGGGTTCGGCAGGCGATGCGACAGGGGGCCACGTCATGAATATCTCGGATGTCGCCAAACGCACTGGCCTGCCGGCCAAAACCATCCGCTACTACGAAGAGATCGACCTGATCCGCCCGGCGCGCGACACAAATGGCTATCGCGTGTTCAAAGATACCGACGCGCACAAACTGGCCTTTCTTGGCCGTGCCCGGACACTTGGGTTTTCCATCGAGGATTGCCGCACCCTTCTGGCACTGTACGAGGATGAAACCCGCGCGAGTGCCGATGTGAAACGCGTGGCCAAGGATCATCTGGCCCGGATCGAAGAAAAGCTGACCCAGCTTGAATCTATGCGCGACACACTCACGCATCTGGTGCAGGAATGCGCGGGCGATGCCCGGCCCGATTGCCCGATCTTGAAAGACCTCGCAAAAGACTGAATGAGACCGGCATGTCACAGCCGGGCGAGTGGCCCGCTGAATCTTGCGTTTGATCCTGCTTGTTCTGCTGACATCTGAGTTGCTGCTACGCATAAAAAAACCCGCCGGGCCAAGGGACGGCCGGGCGGGTTAGATCGCTGATTGTGATCAGGTTTTGTCAGTCGCGGGTCATGCAGCCTTCTTGCCGGGCTTAAAATCCGCAACTTGGGCGGCCGGGATCAGCGCGCCGTGCAAGGCGCTAATCGAGGCCGCCAGCGATTCGCGTGGAACGATGAACTGCACATCGACCGAGCGGGTCGTCTGCTGTGCCGCCTGCACTTTGACATCCGCCGCGGCCAAGGATTTCAGGCCGTCACCCATCACGCTGATGCCGGTCAGGTCACGCCCGATCACCGCAGCAATCGCCAGCGGTTGCAGGGTCAGCTCGGCGCTTGGGTAGGCCTTGTTCAGATCCGCCTCGACTTTGCGTAAGTCGCGCAGCGGGGCGTCCACATAATGCGTGATCGTATTCGCGTTCGAAGTCTTTGACACAATCCGGATAGCATGCCGCGTTAGCACGTCCAGAATTTTGGCGTCATAGCCTTTGACACCCACCATGTCCTGCTCGAACACTTCCAGCGCATGCACGTTGAGGCCTGTCACGATCTCCGCGCCGGGCGTCTCGGCGGGCTGATCGTCGATCAGGGTGCCCGGGTCGTGCGGCTCGAATGCGTTGGTCACGCGCAGCGGCACATCGGATTGGCGCAATGTCTTGGCCGCCTTGGGATGAATCGCCTCCATGCCCATATTCGACAGCTGATCGGCCACGTCATAATTCGTGTGGCCCAGCTTGCGCACGTCACCGTCAACAAGGTTAGGATCCGCCGACGACAGGTGGAACTCTTTGTGAA
This sequence comes from Roseovarius sp., assembly GCA_035269125.1. Classification (GTDB taxonomy): domain Bacteria; phylum Pseudomonadota; class Alphaproteobacteria; order Rhodobacterales; family Rhodobacteraceae; genus Roseovarius. The sequence continues at coordinate 27,060 of DATFJQ010000104.1, read as the reverse complement.
TGATCGCCTCGCGGGCGCCTGTCAGCGCCGCGATCCGGCTGAACGTCACCTCGGAATACCCGCGATCGTATTCTGCCATCAGGCCTTCGGCGCATTGCGCATAGCCCGTGACGATCGGCAATTCCTCCGAGACCTCAACATCGCCCAGCGCATCATTGATCCGCTGATCCAGCGTCATCTCACGTTCATCGCGCCAGCCCGACAGATCCACAAACCGGGCATTGATGCCTTCGCGGCGCAACGCCAGCGTTGTCACATAAGCCGAGTGTGATTCACCCAAGCCCGACAGCATCTCGCGGGTCAGCATCATGTGCTGGCTCAGCCGGAAATGCCCGTAAGAGCACAGGCGCTGAAGGTCGATCAGGCAGTTGCGCACACCTTCGACCCGTTCGCGCACAAAATCATCGGCATCGCTTAGATCGGCCGGATTGTGCAGCACAGCCTTGTGGGCGTCGCGCATGCCCTGCGCAACCTTCGACAGCGCATCCAGCCAGCCGTGATCATCCTCGTCATTGGCAAACCGGGCATAAACGCCGGGTTCGTCGCTTTTCTTGTGTTCCAGCAACAGATTGGTGATGCCGCCAAACGCCGAAACGACGAACACGCGGTTATAGATCTCGGATTCGTTGTCACGCTTGAACAGGTTTTCCACCAGCTCATCCAGACGTGACATCGACGTGCCACCAATCTTTTCGACAGTATGATTTTCAAAAGTCATTCATGCTCATTCCGGGGCTTTGTCACCCCGGAATGCCTCTGGGGGATTAAGAAACCTGTTCCGGTTCCGGCGCGGCATACGATCCGTCTTCGCGGTGCACTTCCCGGCCCGTCACGGGTGGATTGAAGACGCAGGCCATCACCAGCTCTTCTTCGGCGCGCAGCGTGTGGCGGTCATGTTCATTCAGGGCATACATTGTGCCGGGCTTGATCTGATGGGTTTCCCCGGTTGCCAGATCAGTGATCGAGCCCTTGCCCTGAACGCAATACACGCTTTCAAAGTGGTTCTTGTATTCGAACGTATGTTCGCTGCCTGCTTCCAGAAACGTGATGTGGAACGAAAAGCCCATCCCGTCATCGGCCAGCAGCATCCGCACGGATGTCCACTTGGCGTCTGAAACAGAATTGCCCTGTTTCACCACATCATCGAAATCTCTGACAATCATTGCTGTTACTCCGCTGCAATCTTCGTGTTCACCGACGCTTCGCGGACCGCATCCAGCAGGATGTTCAGGCCCTTGCGCAACGTCTCTTCGGGGATGGTCAGCGGTGCCAGCACCTTGACCACCTCGTCATGGGCGCCCGATGTCTCGATGATCAGGCCTTTGTCAAAGGCGCGCGAACAGATATCGCCCGCCAATGCGCCCGACCCTACATCGACACCCTGCATCATGCCACGGCCTTTCAGGCGGGCGTCGGGCAGGTCATCGGCGACTGCCTGCAATCCGGCGGTCAGAATGGCCGACTTGTGCTGCACCTCGGTCTGGAAGGTATCGTCGCTCCAGAATTTCTCCAGCGCGACACGACCGGTTACAAACGCATGGGTGTTGCCACGGAAGGTGCCGTTATGTTCGGCGGGCTTCCAGATGTCATGCTCGGGCTTGATCAACAGTGCCGCGAACGGCAGGCCGAAACCCGACAACGATTTGGCCTGTGTGATCATATCCGGCTCGATCCCGGCCTCTTCAAAGGCGAAATAGGTACCTGTGCGGCCACAGCCTGACTGGATATCATCAACGATCAGCAACGCGCCCAGCTTTTTCGCCAAACGGGCGACGCCTTTCATCCATTCATTCGATGCGGCGTTCAGGCCACCCTCGCCCTGCACCGGCTCAAAGATGAACGCGGCTGGGGCATCGACACCCGATGACGGGTTGTCGAACATCAATTCCATCTGGTGCAGCGTATCGACATCAGCCCCAAAAGCACCATCAAACGGCATATGCGTAGCACCGCACAGCGAGCCACAGCCCGCACCGGCCCGCTTGCCGGCATTGCCGGTCAATGACAGCGCGCCCATGGTCATGCCGTGGAACCCGTTGGTGAACGACACCACATTGCGGCGGCCAGTGACTTTGCGGGCCAGCTTCATCGCGGCTTCAACGGCGTTCGTGCCGGTGGGGCCGGTCATCATCACCTTATAGTCCATGCCACGGGGCTTGAGGATCTTCTCCTCATACGCCTCAAGGAACTTGGCTTTTTCGGTGGTGTACATATCCAGACCATGGGCGATGCCATCGCCTGCGATATGGTCAACCAGCGCCTCTTTCATGTCCGGGTCGTTGTGCCCGTAGTTCAGCGAGGAACACCCGGCCAGAAAGTCGATATAGGTCTGGCCATCGGCGTCGGTCATTTCCGCGCCCTTGGCTTTGGTGAACACCGTGTCGAAGCTGCGGCAATAGCTGCGCGCCTCTGATTCACGACGTGTAAAAATGCTTGTAGCGGCTGACGTGTCAGTCGACATGATAAATCCTTTGGTTCAGTGAGATTGAAGGCTGGCGCAGCTCGCGATCAGGCGGCGCGCTTCAGCTCTTCGGCGAATTGGATCGTAACCATATGTTCGGTCGCGTGCTTGCCGTCGAAATGATCTTCGCGGCGGAAATAGGGCTCGCTGGACAGCTTGCCGTCGATCTTGCTGGAAAACTTCCCAAACAGCGCCCAAGACGCATCGTTGTCCAGCGTGATCGTGGTTTGCAGGCGATTGATGCCTTCGCATTCTTCACGCTCGGCCAAGTGCTGCAACATACGCGTGCCCAAGCCTTGACCCCGCGCCTTTTCCGACACGGCGACCTGCCAGACGAACAGCGTCTGAATGTCGTCCGGCGTCAGGTAGGCGGAAATCCAACCGACGGGCTCTCCATCCATCTCTGCAAGAACACATGTATCGCTGAAATGATCACACTGGATCAGATTGCAATACATCGAATTCTCGTCAAGCGGGTGGCATGACGCGATCAAATCCCAGATCGCGGACCCGTCCTCGCGCCGCGGCTTGCGGAACGTGATGTTCGGTTCTTTCTTCGATCTTTCGATTGTATGCACGGCTTTCTATCCCTTGTTGTTCGTGACCCTAACTATACCCACCCGACACATATTTTCAAGTGGCTAAGCGTTTTTATGCGCTATATGCGTCATTTCGCGCGTTTATGGGTGTTTTTACTTAGCAATCCTTTGTGTATAGAAAGGATATGTTTAGTAATACCAATCAAAATACTTCGCGCATTGCAGATCGCCGTAAAGCGGGTAACATGGCACCTCCGCACACGGAGGACGACGTGGACCGCACCGATATCAGCCTCATCGCCCTGCGGCGCATATTGCGCGCAACGGAAATGCACGCGCGTGACCTTGCGCGCGAGGCAGGGCTGACAGCAGTTCAGTTGCGCGTTCTTCAGATCGTGGCCGGAAAAGGCCACGCCACACCGACAGAACTATCGCAGCGCATGGGGGTGACACAGGCCACCGTATCCGCCCTGATCAAAAAGCTTGAAAGCAAGGGCCTGCTGACCAGACGCCAATCGCAGGCCGACCGCCGCCAGACCCGCCTGGAGATTACACCCGAGGGTATCAGCAAGGTGCGTGCGGCCCCCAACGCCCTGCAGCAACGCTATGTCAAGCAGTTCGAATCCCTGGATGATTGGGAGCAGGCAATGGTTGTCGCAGTGCTAGAACGCGTGGCCCACATGCTGGACGCCGAAGAAATCGACGCGTCCCCAGTGCTGGCCGTGGGCGAGATCGACCGCTCACACTAATCAAACCCGCTGCATGATCCGTCCGCGCATCCCTACCGATGCGCGGATTTGTTTCTAAGATCATCGAAATGTCTTGTGCGCCTGCTGTCATTTCTATATTTCTAGAAATATGAAAAATACTTCCGTCTCTGATATTGATCTTGCGGTGACCGCATCGGCCTTCGCGGCGCTTGGCTCCGAACAGCGACTTTCAGTGCTGCGCACGTTGGTGCGCGCCGGGCCGGACGGGCTTAGCATTGGGGATCTGGGGCAGCGCACCGGCGTCAGCGGCTCGACCCTCACCCACCACATGAAAATTCTGTCGCAGGCGGGGCTGGTCCGCCAAACCCGTCAAGGGCGGTCAATCATCTGCGCCGCCATCGCCTATCACGAACTCAGCGCGCTGGCCGACTTCTTGCTGCGCGAATGTTGCGCCGACGCACCCGCGCCCTACAAGGACCACGATCATGACTGACACAACCTTGACGCCGCAGCGCCGCCTGTGGGCGCGGCTCGATAAGGCTTGGCTGGCGCTGGTGATGATCCTTGTTGCGCTTGCCGTTTTGGATTGGCCGCAGCTCTGGCCCACGATGACCTTTGCCGCCAAGGCCTTGCTGCACACCGCCCCGTTCATCACCTTCGCGGTTCTGGCCGTGGCATGGCTGCGCGCGACCGGCGCCGAGACCCTTCTGGCCCGCGCATTTCAGGGCCGCCAGACGCGGATGATTGTCATGGCTGCACTTTTGGGCGGGCTTGCCCCCTTTTGCTCGTGCGAGGTGATCCCGTTCATCGCTGCGATGCTGGCGCTTGGCGCGCCGCTTGGGGCGGTGATGGCGTTTTGGTTGGCCTCTCCGCTGATGGACCCCGCCATGTTCCTAATCACGTCGGGCACGCTTGGCTGGGATTTCGCGATTGCCAAAACCATATCGGCCATCGGCATCGGCCTGTTTGGCGGACTGGCCACCATGACACTGGCGCGCACCGCCCTATTCACAGATCCGTTGCGCCCACAGGCGCAACCCGGCTGCGGCCCCCAAAGCGGCTGCTGCGGCGCGACCGATCCATTTTCCGGCAAACCCGTCTGGCGCTTTTGGGTGGAACAGGATCGTCTGGCCACCTTCCGCGAGACCGCGCTTGGCAATACTGCATTCTTGCTGAAATGGCTGGCGCTGGCCTATATGGTCGAGGCGCTGATGCTTGAATATGTCCCCGCCGAAATGGTCGCCAGCGTTCTGGGCGGCACCGGAATCTGGCCGGTGATCCTTGGCGCACTTGTTGGCGCACCGGCCTATCTTAATGGGTATGCCGCCGTGCCGATGGTCGATGCACTTCTGACCCAAGGCATGAGCAACGGCGCCGCCATGAGCTTTGTCATCGCGGGCGGGGTCAGCTGTATCCCCGCTGCAATCGCTGTTTGGGCGCTTGTCAAACCACGCGTGTTCGCCGCTTACTTGGGATTCGCGACCGTCGGGGCCGTTTTGGCAGGTCTGGCTTGGCAAGCGCTGGCCTGAAATGGGCTGACTTCCCCCGGAAAGGGATGGTTTTTTCTCATCAGCGGCACAAAAATGCCCATAACTTCTGTCATATGGCTGATTGATCCGGCATAATGTCGGATATTCTTGGATAATAATGCCTTAACAACACCCCGCTAAAGAGGGTCAAGCCAGAGCAGCATCGGAGCCACTGGATGCTCGAATTCGACAACGTAAGCAAGTCCTTCTGGACCGGCACGCAGCGCAAGGTGATCCTTGACCGCGTGACCTTTCGCATCGAACTGGGCAATTCCTTGGGCATCCTTGCACCCAACGGTACCGGCAAGACAACGCTGATCAACATGATGGCGGGCCTTGAAAAGCCCGACGAAGGCGAAATTCGCCGTGGTTGCCGCATCAGTTTTCCCTTGGGGTTCATGGGCGGAGTTGTCAGCAAAATCTCGGCGATGGAAAATGCACGCTACATCGCGCGGCTTTATGGGTTGGATCCCGATTACATCGAGGCGTTCTGCCGTTGGATGTGCAACCTTGGCGAATATTTCGACCAACCGCTTGGCACTTATTCTTCGGGCATGCGCGCGCGATTTACCTTTTCGCTGATGTTGGCGCTTGATTTCGACATGTATCTGATCGACGAAGGCATGCCCAGTTCGACAGATGTCGAATTCAACCGCAAGGCAGGCGAAATTCTGCGCGAAAGATTGCGCAACACAACCGTCGTTATCGTTTCGCACCAACCCGAAACACTGGAAAAATTTGCGCGTTCTGCAGCTGTTCTTATGGATGGCAGATTGTACATGTTCGACACCTTGGAAGAGGCAAAGCAGCTTTATGACTACGAAACCCAAGGCTAGGAAGTTCAGAATCCGTCGCAGCGCGACCCAAACGCCGCAGCCAGCCCGCCCTGAAGATCAGGCGCAGGACCACGCCGCCGCGGACAGCGCCGCCGAGCCGCAACACTCCGGCACCACAACCGGTCAGGTCAGTTCGGCCCGCGAGATGGCGTCGGCCACTTCCATCGACGACATCCGCAAAGAAGGCCTGACAGGCCGCCAACTGCGCATGGCGCGCCGGATGGCCCAGAAACATGGGCTCGCGCCGACCTCGGATTTTGACGCCGTGCGTCTGCTGCGCGCCAAAGGCATAGACCCGTTCCAGCGTAACAGTATCCTTGAGCTGGTCGCAGGCGACGGCGGCAAAGGCGGCGGTGGTGATGGCGTAGACGGCACACCACCTGCCCCGGGCGCACAGCCCCCTGCGCAGGATCGCGTTCAACTGCCCCAGACCGTGCCGGTGGGTCACAACCTGCCCTCGACCGACCTTAGCCCAGCCGATCGTCGCGCCTTGGAAATCACGCAGATGCAGCGCGACATCGCCAAGCGCCGCCGCCGCAAACTGTTGCTTTTGCTGACGCGGTTGACCGCCTTCGTGTTCCTGCCAACCCTGATTGCGGGGTATTACTACTATGGCGTGGCCACCCCGATGTACACGACCAAATCCGAGTTTCTGATCCTCACCGCCGATGGCGGTGGTGGTGGCGGTGGTGGCGGGCTTGGCGGTTTGCTGCCCACCCAGTTCGCCACAGGACAGGATTCGATCGCCACGCAATCCTACCTGCAATCCAAGGACGCCATGCTAAGACTGGATCAGGATGTCGGCTTTCGTGAACATTTCAGCCAAGATTGGATCGACCCGATACAGCGGCTTTCCGAAGACGCCAGTAACGAGGCCGCTTACAAGCTTTACAAGAAATACGTCATTTTAGGCTATGATCCGACCGAAGGCGTGATCCGGATGGAGCTGTCCACCGCCGACCCCGAGCTTTCAGCCGTCTTTTCGGAAAAACTGATCGAATATGCCGAAGAAAACGTCGACGAACTCAGCGCCGAGAAACGCAGCGACGCGGTGAAAACCGCGGTCGAAAGCCTTGAACAAGCCAAGGAAGAAAGACGCGCCGCGCAACAGCGCATGGTCGAATTGCAAGAAGGCTCGATCTTGGACCCCGAGGGCGAGGTTGCCAACATTCGCCAACTGATCGGCAATGTCGAATTGCAGCTTCAGGAAAAACAACTTGCCCTGAATACCCAGCTTAACAATGCGCGGCCCAATCAGGCCCGCGTCGAAGCCATGCGCAGCGAAATCGAAGTGCTTGAACAAGAACTGAACAAACAGAAATCCCGCTTGACCCAAGCCACCGAGGGCACCTCGTCACTGGCCGCGCAATCCGCTGCGATCCAGATGGCGCAGGCCGATTTGGCGACCGCTGACATGGTTCTGCAAGCCGCGCTTGAAACCAAGCGGCAGTCGGAAATCGAAGCGAATAAGCAAGTCCGCTACCTGACGGTCAGCGTAAAACCCGTGGCCTCGCAAGATCCCTCTTATCCCCGGTCGTTTGAAAACACGATCCTTGCGTTCCTTATCTTTGCCGGTATCTACCTGATGATATCGCTTACCGTGTCCATCCTTCGCGAACAGGTCTCATCATAACCATGAAACAGGTCGACATTTCCGGGCTGCGCGTTGGCAATGACCAGCCTCTCACGCTTATCGCCGGTCCTTGCCAATTGGAATCCGCCGATCATGCCCAGATGGTCGCCGGAACGCTGGCCGAAGCCTGCCGCGCCGCGGGCGCGCAGTTCATCTTCAAGGGCAGTTTCGACAAGGCCAACCGCACGTCGGTTTCGGGCAAGCGCGGCCTTGGGGTCGACGAAGGGCTGAAGGTGCTGCAATCGGTCAAGGATACGCTTGGCGTGCCGGTCCTCACCGACATCCACCTGCCCGATCAATGCGCCCCCGTGGCCCAAGTGGCCGATGTGCTGCAAATCCCGGCCTTCCTTTGCCGTCAGACCGACCTTTTGCTGGCTGCCGGTGAAACCGGCGCTGTGATCAATGTCAAAAAGGGCCAGTTTCTTGCGCCATGGGACATGCCCAATGTCGTGGCCAAGATCGAAGCCACCGGCAACACGCGTATCCTGCTGACCGAACGTGGAACCTCGTTTGGCTACAACACCCTTGTCACAGACATGCGGGCCTTGCCGCAGATGGCCGCCACCGGCTATCCGGTGGTCATGGATGCCACCCATTCCGTGCAGCAGCCCGGCGGCCAAGGCGGCAGTTCCGGCGGGCAACGCGAATTCGCCCCCGTCATGGCACGCGCGGCTGTGGCACTTGGTGTGGCGGCTGTTTTCATCGAAACCCACCAAGACCCTGATATTGCCCCGTCTGACGGGCCAAATATGATCCCGCTGCCACAGATGCCCCAGCTGATCGAAACCCTTATGGCGCTTGACAAATTGGCCAAGGCCAATCCGATCGCCCTGTAATTCCCAGAATAGACGAGTATTCCAATGACCAAACCCTTGCCCACTTGCACGCCCAACACATGGGAATTTTTGCGCGACGCGATGATCGCGCCAACGGGCTTTCGCGAGTATGATGCACGGTGGAAATACCCCGATGAAATCAACCTGCCGGGCATGACGGCGCTTGGGCTTGGGCTTGGCACGCAAATGCAAAAGCGCGGGATCAAACCGGAAATCGCGGTTGGCAACGATTACCGTGATTACTCGCTGGCCATCAAACACGCGCTGGTCATCGGCCTGATGCAAGCGGGTATTCGTGTGCGCGACATTGGTCCGGCCCTGTCGCCCATGGCCTATTTCGCCCAGTTCCACCTTGATGCGCCTGCTGTCGCGATGGTCACCGCCAGCCACAATCCAAACGGCTGGACCGGCGTGAAAATGGGGTTTGAGCGCCCACTGACACACGGCCCCGATGAAATGGCCGAGCTGCGCGAAATCGTTCTGAACGGTCAGGGCGAGACGCGCGAGGGTGGATCTTATGAATTCGTCGATGGTGTGCGCGAGGCGTATCTTGACGATCTTGTGGGCGATTTCAAAATGTCGCGCAAACTGCGCGTGGTCTGCGCCACGGGCAACGGCACAGCTGCGGCCTTTGCGCCGGACTTGTTCAAGCGGATAGGTGTCGAAGTGGTGCCCAGCCATAACGAGCTTGATTACACATTCCCCCACTACAACCCCAACCCCGAAGCCATGGAAATGCTGCATGACATGGCCGACACCGTGCGCGCCAACGGGGCCGATTTCGCCCTTGGGTTTGATGGCGATGGGGACCGCTGCGGCGTGGTCGATGACGAGGGGCAGGAAATTTTTGCCGACAAGGTGGGCGTCATCATGGCGCGCGAGCTGTCACGCCTTTACCCAAACTCCACCTTTGTGGCCGATGTGAAATCGACCGGCCTTTTTGCGTCCGACCCCGAATTGCAAAAAAACGGGGCCAAGGCCGATTACTGGAAAACCGGCCACAGCCACATGAAACGCCGGGTCAAGGAAATCGGTGCCTTGGCGGGCTTTGAAAAGTCCGGGCATTACTTTTTGGCCGAACCTGTGGGCCGTGGCTATGATTGCGGGATGCGCGTGGCCGTGGAAATCTGCAAGCTGATGGACCGCAACCCAGACAGCTCAATGTCCGATCTGCGCCGCGCCCTGCCGCACACCTTCGCGACGCCCACGATGTCGCCCTATTGCGCCGATACCGAAAAATACGAGGTGCTTGACCGGATCGTCGACAAACTGGTCGCCAAGGCCGAGGCCGGAGATCAAATTGCTAGCCGCGCCATCAAAGAGGTGGTCACGGTCAATGGCGCCCGTGTCATCCTTGAAAACGGGTCTTGGGGGCTGGTTCGTGCGTCATCCAATACACCCAACTTGGTCGTGGTCTGCGAAAGCAGCGACAGCGACGACGAATTGCGCGCTATCTTCTCTGATATTGACGCGGTGATCCGCACCGAGGCTGCGGTTGGTGATTACGACCAGACATTCTAAGCCAAGCCGCCGGGGGCGAGGGCCGCCATCCTTGAAAACACCCATCGTTGGCGCAACAGATCGTCGCCCGATCAGGCGGCCAGCCCGCGCCCCTTCAACAGCGCCTCAACACCCGGCAGACGCCCACGGAATGCGGTGTAAAGCTCTTCGGGGTCAACAGATCCGCCGCGCGACAGGATATGCGTTTCCAAAGCTTTGGCCTGTTCTTCATCAAACGCGCCCGCACCTTCCTCAAAAGCCGCGAACGCATCGGCATCCATCACTTCGGACCACATATAGCTGTAGTAGCCGCTGGAATACCCATCACCTGCAAACACATGCGCGAAATGTGGCGTCGCATGGCGCATCGTGATCGCCTGCGGCATGCCCATGTGCTGCAATATTTCCCGCTGCATTTCCATCGGATCTTGCGGTGCGTCGCCCTCGTGAAACGCCAAATCCACCATGGCCGAGGCGACATATTCCACGGTTTGGAATCCTTGATCGAAATTCGCGGCTTTCAGCATTTTGTCCAGCAATTCCGGCGGCATCGCCTCTCCGGTCTGGTAATGGCGCGCATATGTCTCCAGCACCTCGGGCACTTCCAGCCAATGTTCATACAATTGGCTGGGCAATTCGACAAAGTCGCGCGCCACGGATGTGCCGGACATACTTTCATACGTCACGTCTGACAGCAGGTGATGCAAGGCATGCCCGAATTCATGAAGCAAGGTCCGCGCATCGTCATACGACAACAACGCCGGATCACCCTTGGCAAAATTGCAGACATTTACAACCACCGGCCCCTGAACACGTGGCCGTTTGGCCTGCCCGCGCATCGCACTGCACCACGCGCCCGACCGTTTTGACCCTCGGGCAAAGTAATCTCCGATAAACACCGCCACATGCCGCCCCTTGCGGGTCACCTCCCATGCCCGGCAATCGGGATGATACAGGGCTATATCCAGCGGCGTGAATTCCAGCCCGAACAGCCGATTTGCCACGCCAAACGCGGCCTCAATCATCGCGTCCAGCGACAAGTATGGCTTTAGCGCGGCCTCCTCCAGATCATGCTCGGCCTGCCGCCGCTTTTCCGCGTAATACCGCCAATCCCAAGGCTGCAATGCCCCATTTATCCCATCGGCTTGCATCATTTTGGTCAGGGTTGCCGCATCCGCCTCGGCTTGGACTTTGGCGGGTGTCCAGACCTGCCAAAGCAGATCTTTCACGCGTTCTGGCGTTTTGGCCATCTCGGTTTCCAGCTTATACGCGGCAAAACTGTCATAGCCCAAAAGCTGCGCGCGTTCTTGCCGTAGCTGCAATATCTCGGCAGCAATCGCACGATTGTCCGTTTCGCCGCCCATGGCACCACGCGCCTCCCACGCCCGAAACGCCTTCTCTCGCAAATCGCGGCGCGGCGAGAACTGTAAAAACGGCACAAGCAACGACCGCGACAGGGTGATGACCGGACGCTCAACACCTTTTTCCCGACCCGCTTCATGCGCGGCGGAAATCAGAAACTCAGGCAGGTTTTCAAGGGACTGATCGTCCAATTCCATGAACCATCCGGCCTCGTCCGCCAGCAGGTTTTGGGTGAAGCTTGTGCCAAGCTCTGACAGGCGCGCCATGATCTGGCGTATCCGCTGATCAGCCTCACCGCCCAACGCCGCCCCGGCCCGTACAAACCTGCGGCGGGTCAGCATCAGCAAGCGGGCTTGCTCGTCACTCAGGCCCAACTCGTCCCGCGATTGCCACAAGACGTCTATCCGCTGAAACAGCTTTTTGTTTCCGGTCACTTCCGATGAATACGCCGCCAATTTCGGCCCAAAGGCGCGTTGCAATTCCTGCCGCTTTGGGTTGCTGTCAGCCCCGGCCACGGAAAAGAACACCGATAGCACCTTGTCCAAAGCCTCACCACTCGCCTCAAGCGCCTCTATTGTGTTGGCAAAGCTTGGCTTTTCGGGGTTTTCGGCAATCTTTTCGATGTCTGCCCGCGCCTCTTGCATCGCCGCCTCGAACGCCGGTTCAAAATGCGCATCCTCGATTTGCCCAAATGGGGCGATTTGGAACGGCGTGTCCCATTCAGCCAATAACGGATTGGTCATGCCTCGGCGTCCTTTTCATGTGTTTGGCCGCAAACAGGGCAGCCTTCACGGCGTTTCAGGGAAATCTTCCGGGTCTCGCCCCAAAGCGCATCATAAATCAGCATCTCCCCCAACAGCGGCTGGCCCGCATGGGCAATCAACTTGACCGCCTCTGCCGCCATCATCGCCCCGACAACGCCGGGCAATGGACCAAGCACACCCGCCTCGGCGCAAGAGGGCGCAAGCCCCGGCGCGGGGCGGTCAGGGAAAATGCATTGGTAACAAGGCGTGCCCTGTGATGGGTCAAACACGCTCAACTGCCCTTCCCATTGCGACAGCGCACCGGAAATCAACGGCTTGCCTTGTTCCACTGCGCTCGCATTCGCCAGGTAGCGCGTATCGAAATTATCTGTGCCGTCCAGGATGATATCGTAGTCGGCAAACAGATCGCTGGCGATATCCTTGGTCAGACGACGCTGATAGGGGCGCACGTCGACCGATGGGTTTTGCGCCTGCATCGCAGCCATGGCCGATTGCACCTTGGGCAGGCCGATGTCACGATCCCGGTGAATGACCTGCCGTTGCAGGTTCGAATTATCGACCACGTCATCGTCGATCACCCCGATCGTGCCAACCCCGGCCGCCGCCATATACAGCAGCGCGGGCGACCCCAAGCCACCGGCCCCAATCACCAGAACGCGGGCTTCTTTCAGGGCCTTTTGCCCCGGCCCGCCAAGTTCGCGCAGCACGATATGCCGGGCATAACGATCTAGTTCGGTTTCGGAAAAAAGCTTTTTCTTTTCCGGCTCTTGCTGCGCGTCCGCCTTGCGGCGCAGCTTGTTCAATCCGTAACGATAGACAAGGGCAAGTCCGGCAAAGCCGCCCAACATCAGCCACAAGGCGGGGCTTTCACCTGTCGCCAGCCGCAACGGATGCGCAGCAGGCAAAGCCAGATGCAGCCCGACCACGGCCAGCCATAACAGCCCGATCATCCCCCACCGCAGTCGCTTGGGCGCGCCCATCAGGGCCCCGATCCCCCACAGGGCCGCCGCCATGACAAATACCAACAGCATCAGCTATGCCCCGTCGATCCAAACCCAGCATCGCCGCGCGTCGTCTCATCCAATTCAGCCACCAGATCGAAACTGGCCCGCACCACCGGCGCCACGACCATCTGCGCTATACGCATACCATGCTCTATTTGAAACGCCTGATCGCCTGCGTTCATCACGATCACCCCCAAAGGCCCACGATAATCACTGTCAATCGTGCCGGGGCTATTGGGCAAGGTCAGCCCATGCTTCAAGGCCAGCCCTGACCGCGGTCGCAACTGCACCTCATATCCATCGGGAATGGCCAGCCGCAACCCCGTCGGCACAAGCGACCGCGCGCCCGGCTGCAACGTGATGCCTGTATCGCGCTGCAGCGCGGGAAAATTTGCCCGCAGATCGGCACCCGCCGCCCCGCCCGACGCATAAGCAGGCAGCCCATGCGCCCGGTCGGCCGCATCTTCCCAAGCGAATGTGATCAGGACCATCCCCACCCTTTCATTGTTCCAAAAATACTCAAATCCTCAGGCCAGCGCCTGCGCGATCCGCTCGGCCAGCCGGGCGGCCACATCGCCTTTTGCCATGCGCGGCCACGCCTCGGCACCATCCTTTGTGACCAACGTAACGTGATTTTCCGGACCGCCCATGATTCCGGTTGCGTGACTGACATCATTGGCGACGATCCAATCACAGCCTTTGCGCGCATGTTTCGCCGTGGCATTTGCAATCACATCGTCCGTCTCGGCTGCAAACCCAATCACAAGGCCGGGCCGTCCGGTGTCCATCTGGCTGATCGTCGCCAGAATGTCGGGGTTTTCTTCGAACTCCAGCACCGGCAAGCCGCCCTTGGTTTTTTTCAGCTTTGATGCGCTGGCGCTGGCCACGCGCCAATCGGCCACTGCGGCGGCGAACACGGCGGCGTCGGCGGGCAATGCAGATTGCACCGCCTGCATCATCTGGGTCGCGGTTTCGATCGGCACAACCACCACGCCCTCGGGCGGGGGAACGCCAGCAGGGCCTGTCACGAAAACCACCTCGGCCCCAAGCGATGCAAGCGCGCGCGCAATGGCCGTGCCTTGCGCCCCGGACGAGCGGTTCGCGATATAGCGGACGGGATCAATCGGTTCATGCGTCGGGCCTGAGGTGACGATCACGCGCTTACCCTTAAGCGGGCCGTCCGACAGTGCGCGATCAATCGCCGCGACGATTTCCAGCGGCTCGGCCATGCGCCCCGGCCCATATTCGCCACAGGCCATATCCCCGTCATCCGGGCCGACAAAGCCGATCCCATCGGCTCTCAGCATGTCGATATTGCGCTGAGTCGCCGGGTGTTGCCACATCCTGACATTCATGGCGGGCGCGATCAAAACCGGCGTATCCGTGGCCAGAAGCAGCGTCGTGGCCAGATCATCAGCCATACCCCCGGCTATCTTGGCCATCAGATTGGCAGTGGCCGGAGCCACGACAATCAAGTCGGCACTTCGGCTCAGTTCTATATGGCCCATCTCGGCTTCGTCGGTCAGGTCGAACAAGTCGCGGAACACCTTGTGCCCCGCCAACGCAGACACTGACAAAGGCGTTACAAATTCTTCCCCTGCTCGCGTGAGCACCGGGATCACATGCGCGCCACGTTCGCGAAGCCGACGGATCAGGTCTAATGACTTGAAGGCCGCAATGCCGCCGCTGATGACCAAAAGAATACGTTTCGATGCCAGCATGGCGCCTTCCCTATCCGACCCGATCAGACACTAGGCTTTGCCCCTCGGGCTGGCAAGAGCGGCTCAACCTTTGCCGGTGAAGGCGGCGCAGGGGTCTTCGCGCTCGACCGCCGGGGCGGAGCGCATTTCGTCGAAACCGCCCTCCAGCGGTGCGTCGTTTTCGGTCTGGCCGATCACGTGCACCTGCAGATCAGGCGCAACGCGGTTCAAGTAATACGGAACGCCCCAATCCTTGCGGGCGTGGCCATTGCCGGTGATCAAAACGACAGGGCCGCCGGTGTCTTGCATCGCCTGCACAACGCCGTGGGCCAGTTCGGCATCACGCAGGCGTTGAATGGACACCATGCCGGGCAGCATTTCGGGGGGCAAGGCATCACAATGCGCGGCCATCTGCATCGCCTCGCGGTTGGTTTGCTGGGCCTCGGACAAGGGGTTGGTCAGCCCATAGGCATCAGGATCATCGGAAAATCCTTCGAATATCCCATTTTCGAACGCGGCCCGAGCAACATCGCGTGGCACCTGTGCGCCGTAAATCCGCGCCTCTGGTGCTGCTGTAAAGATCGGATAGTACATGGAAAAATCCGGCCAACCCGAGTTTTCCCAGTCCAAATCAGCGCTCAACTGTGCTTGATCATCGCGATTGTCCGGCGTGATCGCCTTGGCCTGTTCCGGTGTCAGCATTTCGAACACCAACGCCTTGGGCGCAATCCGAGTTACAACTTCGGCTTGGGCCGCGTGGTGCATGGGATTGTCATGGATCTCGCCAACGATGACCACGTCCTGCGCCAGCGCACCAAACGCGGTCATCGAAAGAAGAGCTGCTGTGCATATCGTTTTCATACCAACAGATTCTGCACCTCGGCACCGTGGCGTTCAAGGTGTTTGCGCATCTTTTCAAATGCTGCTGCCTCAAGTTGCCGGACACGTTCTTTGGACAGGTTCAGTTCTTGTCCAAGGCTTTCCAGCGTTCGGGGCTCTTCACGCAGCTTGCGTTCGCGCACGATGAACCGTTCGCGATCATTCAAGCGCCCCATGGCCTGTCCCAGCCAATCGCGCAACGCGGACAGATCGTGATCCTGCTCGACCAACTCATCGCCGCGCATACCATCATCTTCGATCGTGTCGATCCATTCTCGGCCTTCATCCTCAGAGGATTGCGTTGCGTTCAACGAGAAATCCGAGCCCGACAGGCGACCTTCCATCATTTCGACATCGCGCAGGGGCACACCGACTTCGTGCGCAATCATTTCGCGCAGCTGATAGCCGTCCAGTTCTTCGCCTTTTGCCATTGCCTCGCGTTCGATTTGGGCCTGCACACGGCGCATGTTGAAGAACAAAGATTTCTGACTGCTGGTCGATCCGGTGCGCACCATCGACCAGTTACGCATCACGTAATCCTGAATCGAGGCTTTGATCCACCACACAGCGTATGTCGAAAACCGCACACCACGATCAGGATCAAACTTGTCGGCCGCTTTCATCAAGCCCAGGCCAGCCTCTTGGATAAGATCATTCATCGGCGCGCCATACCGGCGAAATTTCGACGCCATCGAAATTGCCAATCTCATATACGCTGTAATCAGTCGGTGCAGCGCCTCTTCGTCGCGTTCATCACGCCATGCATAGGCCAGTTTCAACTCGGTCTCGGCATCCAAAAGCTCCGCTTTCATGGCCGAGCGTGACATGTTGCTTGTCTGTGGTGCGTCCAGTGGCATATTAACCCCCTCACCTGACTGTCTGCGTTATATTGCGTTAGTGGTCTTTAACTTGGGTTACGCAATCTGACTGAAACCGGATCAAAATGAGGCCGAAAATGATGCTTTCTGGACTCACCTTGGTGCTTGGCGGTGCAGCTTCGGGCAAATCGTCTTTTGCCGAATCGTTGGTCGTTCAGACGGGGCGCAGCCGTGTTTACCTAGCCACGGCCCAAGCGTTTGATGCCGAGATGCGGGCCAAAGTGGATCGTCACCGTGACATGCGCGGCGCGGGTTGGTTGACCGTCGAAGCGCCGCTTGATCCGGGGGCAGCTCTTCGAGACACGACCCCCGACCAAATCGTTTTGTTGGATTGCGCAACGATGTGGCTTAGCAACCAGATGCTGGCCGAGGCGGATCTGGCAGATGCCGAAAAGGGCTTGATGTCGGCCTTGGCCGATTGCCCGGCCCCGGTTGTGATTGTCAGCAACGAAGTCGGCCTGTCCGTCGTGCCTGAAAACGCACTGGCCCGCCGCTTCCGCGAGGCGCAGGGGCGGCTGAATCAAACATTGGCGGCGCAGGCCGGATTGGTTGTCAACGTCATCGCCGGGTTACCACAGGTCTTGAAGGGCCAACTGCCATGAGCCGTATCTTTTGGGTGCGCCACGGCCCGACCCACGCCAAATCCAT
Source organism: Roseovarius sp. (assembly GCA_035269125.1). GTDB lineage: Bacteria > Pseudomonadota > Alphaproteobacteria > Rhodobacterales > Rhodobacteraceae > Roseovarius. The sequence goes on along the minus strand of DATFJQ010000104.1, from coordinate 9,781 downwards.
GGTAGGATGGTCCGATCTGCCTGCCGATCTTAGTGATAGTGCGCAACTGGCCCGGCTTGAGACGCATTTGCCTGACAGCGCGCTGGTTATCTCGTCCGACTTGATCCGCGCAACCGCCACCGCCGATGCGATCACCAAAGGGCGTGACAGGCTGCCACATGATCCCGATCTGCGCGAAATCCATTTCGGCGCGTGGGAACTTCAAGCCTTTGACAGCGTGCCCGATCCCGATCATTTACGCACGTTCTGGGATAGCCCTGGCGATATCGCCGCTCCCGGCGGGGAAAGCTGGAACCAGATTTCAATGCGGGTCGAGCGGGCGGTGACCCGCCTTATAACCGCGCATCCGGGGCGCGATATCATTGCCGTCGCGCATTTCGGCGCGATCCTGACACAAGTGCAAAAGGCGCTGCGCGTCACCCCGTACGAGGCATTCGGGCATAAAATCGATAACCTGTCAGTGACCGAACTGCATTTGCGCGATGACACATGGCAGGCACAAACGATCAATCACCTTCCCTGATGCCAGCATCCTGCCTTTTCACGCAGACCGGGGCGGCGTTAACACTTCATCAACCACGACCGCGCTATCCATGGGTTAACCATAGTTAACCGGAGCCCGCTCAGTCATGGTCGCACGCGCCTATACCGTCGCCTTCGAAGGCGTCGCGGCCCGTCAGGTTGAGGTGCAATGCGCCGTCACCCCCGGCATCCCGGCCTTTTCACTGGTCGGGCTGCCTGACAAGGCGGTATCCGAGGCGCGCGACAGGGTGCGCACGGCGCTCAGTTCCATGGCCATCGCCTTGCCGTCAAAGCGGATCACCATCAATCTTAGCCCCGCCGACCTGCCGAAAGAGGGCAGTCATTTCGATCTACCCATTGCCATGGCCCTGCTGGCCGCGCTTGAAATCATCCCCGGCGACGCGGTCGAAGGCACATGCTCGTTAGGGGAATTGTCACTGGACGGGTCGCTTATTCCAGTGATCGGGGCTTTGCCCGCTGCCATGGCCGCCGCTGAAGAGGGCCGAACGCTTTTATGCCCCAAAGCGTCGGGCGCCGAGGCCGCATGGGTTGGCGCGACGCAGGTTATCGGGGCCACGAGCCTTGCCGATGTGGTCCGGCATTATACTGGCCAATCCCCTCTGTCACCCGCCGAGCCCGGCGAAGTGATGGCGGATACAACAGGCCGTGACCTGTTGGATGTCAAAGGTCAGGAACGGGCCAAACGCGCGTTGGAGATTGCCGCCGCAGGGCGGCATCACCTGATGATGGTTGGCACACCGGGGTCGGGCAAATCCATGCTGGCCGCCCGCCTGCCCGGTATTCTGCCCCCGCTCACAGCCCCTGAAGCCTTGGAAACCTCTATGATTCATTCCTTGGCTGGCCTGCTGGACGAAGGCGGCATCAACCGCACCCGGCCGTTTCGGGAACCCCACCACACGGCCAGTATGGCGGCGATTGTGGGTGGCGGGCGGCGGGCCTCGCCGGGGGAAATCAGCCTTGCGCATAATGGCGTCTTGTTCATGGATGAATTCCCCGAATTCCCGCGCACCGTTCTGGAAACGCTGCGCCAACCCATCGAAACCGGCGAGGTGATGGTGGCCCGCGCCAATGCCCACGTAAAATATCCCTGCCGGTTCATGCTGGTAGCCGCCGCCAACCCTTGCAAATGTGGCTACCTGTCAGACCCCGGTCGCGCCTGCGGACGCGCGCCCCTGTGCGGTGAAGATTACATGGGCCGTATCTCGGGGCCGTTGATGGATCGCTTTGATCTGCGGGTCGAGGTGCCGCCAGTGGCGTTTTCCGATCTTGATTTGCCCGCCTCGGGCGACAGTTCGGCCACGGTGGCACAACGGGTGGCCACGGCGCGCGCCGTGCAATCGGCGCGCTTTGACGGGCATGACAGCGCCAAGCTGAATTCTGATGCCGAGGGCGAGACATTGGAGCAGATCGCCGCGCCGGATGCCGAAGGCCGCGATTTGATCAACAAGGTGGCTGAACGGTTCGGGCTTTCAGCACGGGGCTATCACCGGGTATTGCGCGTCGCCCGCACCATTGCCGATCTGGAAGGCGCGCCAGATGTTAGGCGCCCGCATGTGGCCGAGGCTGTCAGCTTTCGCCTGACATCGATGAAAGACGGGTGATCCAATTTGCAAGGTCGCGCAACGTTTCGCCAGCCTCGGGCAACAGGGCGGGGCCAAAAATCGGCCAGACATGCGGCAGATCATGTTCAATCACCTCGGTGACCTCCACGCCATCCGCGCGCAGCCGATCAGCCATGCGGCGCGTGTCATCCAGCAAAATCTCGGTATCTCCCACCGTGAGCCACACCGGCCCGCTGCCTTCAAACCGCGCGAACAAGGGTGAAGCGCGCGGATCACGGGGGCTGGCGCCTTGCAGATACATATCCGCCAACTCGCCCGCGCGCGCGACTGGTAGCATGGCCTCAACCTCACGATTGGTCACCACGCTTTCTCCGGCAAAGGTCATATCGGTCAGTGGCGAAAAGCAAAAAACGCCAAGCGGGTGGGGCATCCGGTGCTTGTGTATTTCAGCCAACAACGCCAAGGCCAAACCGCCGCCCGCGCTGTCACCACCGATGATGACGGGGCGTTGCGCGCTGAGGTCAAGATAGACGGCAAGCGCATCCTCAAGCGCGGCGGGAAACGGGTGTTCGGGCGCACGCCTGTAATCCGGCAAACACGCGGGCAGGCCGGCCAGCCCCGACAACCGCGCCGCCATCGCAAGGTGCGTCCGGGATGAGCCATACACATACCCGCCGCCATGCAGATAAAGGATAACCGGGCCACGATCCTCGACGCCCGCACCAAACGCCCAAGTTACTGGCACCCCGTCGATCTGATCCGACGCAAACCGGCTTTGCTTGGGCGGGCGAAACCAAAACCGCGCTTTGCGTTCAAAAACCCGGCGTAAATCCGTGGTTTCTTGTGCACGGGCCAGATAGCGTTTTTCAAACAGCCTTAAAAAGGTGTTGAGAAGTCGCCGCCGCAAACTCAAGGGCGCTTGGCCTCGATCGCATCCCAGATCATCCCCGCGACGTTGATATCATCGAAGCGCTCAAGCTCTTGGATGCCGGTGGGCGATGTCACGTTGATTTCGGTCAGGTAGTTGCCAATCACGTCAATCCCAACGAAAACTTGGCCCTTGTCGCGCAAACGCGGGCCGATGGCAGCGCAAATTTCGCGATCCCGGTCGCTCAGCGCAATCTTTTCGGGCCGCCCGCCGACATGCATGTTTGACCGGGTTTCGCCCTGCGCTGGCACCCGGTTGATCGCGCCAACGGGTTCGCCGTCCACAAGGAGCACGCGCTTGTCGCCGTTTTTGATCTCGGGCAGATATTTCTGAACGATCAAAGGCTCACGGCTAAAGCCGGTGAATAATTCATGCAGCGAGCTTAGGTTGCGGTCGGACTCGGGCAGGTGGAACACACCGGCACCACCATTACCATAAAGCGGCTTGAGGATCACATCGCCATGCCTGTCCTTGAACGCGCGGATCGTATCCAGATCGCGAGCAATCGCTGTAGGCGGCATCAACTCGGGGAAGTCCAAGATCAACAGCTTTTCAGGGAAGTTTCGTACCCAGAACGGATCATTGACGACCAACGTGCCGGGCGTGACCCGTTGCAATAGATGGGTCGTGGTGATGTAGAACATGTCAAACGGCGGGTCTTGCCGCAGCCAGACCACATCGAAATCAGCCAGATCAACCTCGACCTCATCGCCCAGACTGAAATGATCACCGGCGACGCGCTGCACTTGCAAGGGCCAACCACGGGCGATGACCCGGCCCTCGGAATAGGCCAGCCGATCCGGCGTATAGTAAAACAGCTCATGGCCCCGGGCCTGTGCCTCTTCGGCCAGACGAAACGTGCTGTCAGCCGCGATATCAATCGGCCCGATCGGGTCCATCTGAAATGCGATTTTCATGGGTATCCCCTGCAATCCTGTTCCAACCCTACATGGAACAAGGACGCCGCAAGCGCAAATCAGAAATGGCCAAAGGCATTTTCGTGAATTTCCGATTGCCCGGTCTCATTCACAACCGCCAGATCGAACCGCACCTGCGCCAATTGCCCGTCTGGGACATTTGCAAGATATTCGGCGGCGGCCCCATGGATTCGCTGTATTTGCGCCATCCCAAGCCGCGACATGGCGGTATCGAAATTACGGGCTTTCTTGACTTCGCAAAAAACGACGGCAGGTCCGTCTTGCAAAATCATGTCAATTTCACCGCTTTGGCCGCGCCAGCGTCTTTCCAGCAAGCGCGCGCCCCGTGCTTGGTATTCGCGTTCGACAATCTGTTCCGCCGCTGCCCCCGACAAAAACGCCCGAAGTCCACGATCTTGCCGCGCTGTTCGACACGGGCCTTGCGTGTTGTCATAGGTTTCGGTCGCTTTATCCACTAATCGCCCTCTGGAGTATGCGGCGCCTCCAATTCCAACGCGCGCTGATAAACCTGCCGCCGCTTCAACCCCAATTCGGTCGAAACCTTATCTGCCGCATCGCGCACCGAAAGCCCTTGTAGCGCGTCGCGCAAAGCCGAGTCTAAATCCGCTTCGTCAACATTTGGTAAACCCGCGCGATCAATCACAACAACGATTTCGCCTTTCAGCGTCCGGTCGGCACAGATCGTCGCCAAGTCATCCAGAGTTCCGCGCAAGACCTCTTCGAATTTCTTGGTCAGTTCGCGGCACACTGCGGCGCGACGATCCCCCCCCAGAACCAGCGCCGCATCACGTAGCATCGCGGCAATGCGTTTGGGCGATTCGTAAAAAATCAGCGTGCCGGGCACCTGTGCCACCTCTTGCAGTGCGGTTTTCCGCCGCCCGGAGGCATTCGGCAAAAACCCGGCAAAAAAGAAATGGTCCGTAGGCAACCCCGCCAAAGTCAGCGCGGTGATAGCCGCAGACGGGCCCGGCGCCGAGATCAGCTTGTGCCCCTCGGCAACCGCCGCGCGAGCCAAATCGTACCCCGGATCGGCCACCATGGGCGTGCCCGCCTCTGAGGCATAGACCACGGATTTTCCATCCTCCAACGCCTGTATAAGACGGGGCCGGACGCGATCACCGTTGTGATCGTGATAAGCCACCAAGGGCCGATCCGCCAAACTGATGCCGTGAATGTCAAGCAGTTTGCGCAGGCTGCGTGTGTCTTCTGCGGCGATCACATCGGCGGATGCCAGAATATCAAGCGTCCGCAACGTAATGTCTCGCGCCGTGCCAATTGGCGTCGCGATCAGGTACAATCCCGGCGCTAGGTTTTGTTGTTTGGGATTCACCACTGGACCCGCCTCATATGACGTTTATTATCGCAGCCAAGAAAGCAGCAGGCCCAAGCCTGTCCGCAATCAGGGAGTATTGTTCTTATGTTCGCCGTTTTAACTTCTGTCCGCAAGCTGCCCGGCCTGATCGCCGTTGTATTCTCGGCTTTTTGGTTGGCCGCTTGTCAGCCTGTTTCGTTGTCCGGGACAGATACGGGTGGCCCGTCGGTCAGAAATAACGCTCCCGTGCCTGTTGCGCTTTTGGTGCCGCATGGGTCATCCGTTCCACAAGAGCAAAAACTGGCACGTGACTTGGAAAATGCCGCGCGGCTGGCGGCCTCGGACCTGAGCGGCGTCAAAATCGACCTGCGCGTCTACGGCACAGCAGGCAATCCCGCACAGGCCCAAACCGCAGCCCAAAACGCCGTGGCGGACGGTGCGCAGATCATCATCGGCCCATTGCATGCGGAGTCGGCCAACGCGGTCTCAGTTGCCGTGGCGAATGACGGTGTGAACGTCTTGGCGTTTTCCAACAATCCGACGATTGCCGGTGGCAACCTGTTTATTCTTGGCCAAACCTTCAACGATACTGCAAATCGCTTGGCAGGGTTCGCGGTGCGCCAAGGCAAAAGCCGTGTCATGACGGTGTATTCCGACAACCTGTCGGGACGTCTGGGCAAACAGGCGATCAAGCAAGCGCTGCTGCAAAACGGGGCAACACCGGCTGGAAGCGTCGGTTACCAGTTTTCCCAGCAAGGCGTTGTGACCGCTGTGCCACAAATCAAAACCACGGCGGCGCAAAACGGGGCGGATGCGATTTTCCTGACGGCCAACACCGCAGGCGCGCTGCCATTGTTTTCACAAATGCTGCCCGAAGCAGGGCTAAGCCCGGACAACATCCAATACATGGGCCTAAGCCGTTGGGACACACCGCCGCAAACACTGGAATTGCCCGGTGTGCAGGGCGGCTGGTTCACGATGCCTAACCCACAACGCAGCGCCCAGTTCCGTAGTCGATTCCAAGCGGCCTATGGTTCTGCACCGCATGATTTGGCCGGGCTTGCTTATGACGGTGTCGCGGCGGTCGGTGCCTTGGCGCAATCGGGGCGCCCGGACGCGCTTAGCCGGGCTGCGCTGACGCAAAGTGCCGGCTTTCAGGGTGTAAACGGGGTGTTCCGGTTCGGTGCCGACAACACCACAAATCGCGGTTTGGCCGTGGCCACTGTGCGCAACAATCAGGTTGTCGTGATTGACCCCGCACCGCAAGGGTTCGGTGGCGCGGGCTTTTGATTGCAACATACCCCGCACCCTAACGAGAGAGATATGAAAGACTCGATCGCGCAACCGCAGGACTTGATCTGTCCCCCGGATGCCATCTTTAACACCGCGGAGGTTGCATCGCTGATCAACGCCGCTGTTCAAGAGGCCAAGGGCGACACGACGGTTCTGCAAAAATCCGTTGTCTTGATTCTGTCTGACAGGCTGAAATCAGGGCGCGCAGCGATTGCTGAAGGTTTTACGGCCCGGCCCTTTGCCTCGCGACCTACGGTGCGTGCCTATAGCTGGCTGACCGATTGCATCATTTTGACAGCGCTGGATGTGGTCACGAACCATATACATCCGCTGTCCAATCCGACTGATTCCGAGCGTATCACGGTATTCGCGGTCGGCGGCTATGGCCGTGGGGAAATGGCCCCGCAATCCGATGTCGATCTGCTATTTCTGACGCCCTACAAGATCACCCCATGGGCCGAGAGCGTTATCGAATCGATGCTTTATATCCTGTGGGATCTGCGGTTGAAGGTGGGCCATGCCAGCCGCACCATCCGCGACTGTTTGCGATTGGGCGGCGAAGATTTCACAATTCGCACCGCCCTTTTGGAAAACCGGTTTCTGGCTGGCGACAGGCAACTGGCCGATCATTTCAAGAAACGCCTGTGGCACGAGTTGTTCGAGGGCTCGGAACGCGAGTTCATCGAAGCCAAGCTGGAAGAACGCGACGCCCGCCATGAAAAACAAGGCGGGCAGCGTTTTATGGTCGAACCCAATGTCAAAGAAGGCAAAGGCGGCTTGCGCGACCTGCAATCGCTGTTCTGGATCGCCAAGTATTTGCACCGCGTTGACAGCGTGGCCGAGTTGGTGACCACGGGCCTGTTTACCGAAGACGAGTTTGACACGTTCGCCACGGCTGAAAACTTTCTGTGGGCGGTGCGCTGTCATATCCATCTGATCACCAGACGCGTCACCGACCAGATCACCTTTGACCTGCAAGTCGAAGTGGCCGAACGCATGGGCTACAAGGACACCGCCGGGCGGCGCGCGGTGGAAGTGTTCATGCAGGATTATTTCCGCCACGCCACGCAAGTCGGTGACCTGACTCGCATTTTCCTGACCAAGCTTGAGGCCGCGCACGTCAAATCCGAGCCGCTGCTGCAACGCATCTTTCGGCGCAAACGCAAGCTGAAACCGGGTTATGCAGAAATTCACGGCCGTCTTGCGATAGCCGACGAAACCGCTTTTTTGTCGGACCCCCTGAACCTTTTACGGGTGTTTGAAGAGGGGTTGCGCACCGGCTTGCTGATCCACCCTGACGCCATGCGTCTGGTCACCGCCAATCTGGACCTGATCGACGACACCATGCGCGCCGATCCAAGGGCGCGCAAACTGTTCCTTGATCTGCTGCTGAAACACGGCAACCCCGAACGTGCGCTGCGCCGGATGAACGAGTTGGGCGTTCTGGCGGCCTTTATTCCCGAGTTTGAGCCGATCGTCGCCCTGATGCAGTTCAACATGTATCACAGCTACACCGTGGACGAGCATACGATCCAATGCATATCGCACCTTGCGCAGATCGAACGGGGCGAGCGGACCGATGATTTGCCGCTGTCATCGTCCATCCTTGAGGCTGGCGTGAACCGTCGGGTGCTGTATGTGGCCCTGCTGCTGCACGACATAGGCAAAGGCCGAAGCGAAGACCATTCGATCGTCGGGGCCAGTATCGCCCGCAAGGTTGCGCCACGTCTTGGCCTGAAACCCAAAGAGGTGGACACGGTCGAATGGCTGGTGCGCTATCATCTATTGATGTCGGACATGGCGCAGAAACGCGACATCGCCGATCCCCGCACCGTGCGCGATTTCGCCAAAGCCGTGCAAACCAAAGAACGGCTTGATCTGCTGTGTGTGCTGACCGTCTGCGATATACGCGGTGTCGGCCCCGGCACGTGGAACAATTGGAAGGCGTCTTTGCTGCGCGCGCTCTATCGTCAGACACAACGCGCCATGGAAGGCGGGCTGGAAGATCTCAACCGCGAGCAGCGCGGCTCGGACGCAAAGCGCAACCTGCGCGACGCGCTTGTCAATTGGCCCGCCAAAGACCTCAAACGCGAAACCGCGCGCCACTACCCGCCCTATTGGCAGGGTCTGCATGTCACCGCGCATGTGGTGTTTGCCCGTCTGCTGCGTGATCTGGACGCGAACGAAGTCGCGATTGATCTGGCCATAGACGAAGACCGTGACGCCACCCGCGCCTGTTTTGCATTGGCCGATCATCCCGGCATCTTTTCGCGCCTTGCCGGGGCTTTGGCGCTTGTCGGGGCCAATGTGGTCGATGCGCGGACTTATACCTCCAAGGACGGATTCGCCACCGCCGTATTCTGGATACAGGATGCCGACGGCCACCCCTACGAGGCCGAACGCCTGCCGCGCCTGCGCGAGATGATCCACAAAACCCTCAAGGGTGAGGTGGTGGCCACCGAAGCGATCAAATCCCGCGACAAGATCAAGAAACGCGAGCGCGCGTTCAAAGTGCCCACGCATATCACCTTTGATAATGAAGGGTCCGAAATCTACACGATCATCGAGGTCGACACACGCGACCGCCCCGGTCTGTTGTATGATCTGACCCGAACGCTGGCCGACAATAATGTCTACATCAACTCGGCCGTGATCGCGACCTATGGGGAACAGGTGGTCGATACCTTTTACGTCAAGGACATGTTCGGCCTGAAATTCCATTCGGCCAGCAAACAAAAAGCGCTGGAAAGGAAACTGCGCAGCGCCATCACCGAAGGTGTGGAACGCGCCACCGCTTGACAAACACGCGACGGGTCAGACAGATCGGCCTCTGGGCGCATTTTTGGGGGGCGCAATCTTGGCGCCCCGTTTTATTGACAGGCACGCAACACCCATGACCGATATCCTGATCTTGCTGACCGCAGCTTTTGGCGCGGGCGTGTTGAACACCATCGCGGGCGGCGGCACATTCCTGACATTTCCGGCTTTGGTCTTTGTCGGCATCCCCCCCGTCGCCGCGAATGCCACAAGCGCCGTGGCGGTCTTTCCCGGCTACCTGTCCGGTGCTTTGGGCTTTCGTGCCGAGCTTGCCAGCATCGCACGCCCCCGGCTTTTGCGGCTTGGGCTGATTTCGCTGGCAGGCGGTGTGACCGGCGCAGGGCTACTGTTGATTTCATCGAACGAGGCGTTCTCGATTGTCGTGCCC